>CAJCDH010000234.1 GCA_903961095.1 uncultured Burkholderiales bacterium
GGCAACGCCGAAGTGGCGGACTCGCAGCGCGATCTGGACCACATGCTGACGTTTTTACCCGACAAGCAGCGACTTGTGATCGAACACACCAAGCTGCAAGGACTGTCGATTACCGAGACCGCAACCCTGACCGGGCAAACTGAAGCGGCTGTGAAAGTGAATGTGCACAGAGGCTTAAAGGCATTAGCCAACCAATGGAGAGGGAAACCATGAATACCGATGAATTGATTGCTTTGTTAGCACGCGATGCTGGCCCAGCTCAAGGGCCTGCACCTCAGCAAGTGGGTGGACGTTTGGCCATAGCCCTGGCGCTAGGCGGCGCAGTGGTGCTTTACTTGGGTCTGAACCCAGATCTGAGTGAATTTGCAAGAACCTCAGTCTTTGCTGTAAAAATGGTGTGGTTGATTGTTCTGATATTTTTCAGCGCTAACTTGGTGTTCCGTATGGTTCACCCCGGCCAGCGTTTGGGTGTTGCGCCTTGGGGCATCGGCTTAGCCATGCTGGCAATGACAGTTCAAGGCGTGAGTCAATTGCTACAAACCTCCTCTGAGCTACGCAACGCCTTATGGATGGGTTCGAGCTGGCAAGTGTGTGCCTTGAACATCATGGTCATCGCTCTGCCCGTATTGGCCGCTTTGCTGTGGACTCTGCGGGACATGGCGCCAACGCGCCCCGTGCTTACCGGAGCCGCCTCCGGTTTGCTGGCCGGTGCCCTGGCCGCCATTTTGTATTCGCTGCACTGCGCCGAGAACTCATTGACGTTCTACTCGATTTGGTACTCCAGCGGTATGGGCCTCAGTGCGTTGCTAGGCGCACTGATGGGACTGCGTTTTCTACGTTGGTAATTCAGCGAGTTTTGGGAAAGCTTTTTTCAGCTGCAGAAACTGAGTAAATCCCAGCTTTCCCTGGAGCACACGAAGTCATTTGTCAAAAAGTGGTTTAATTTCACTTTTATGACCAAACTATTTCGTTTTGCATCAATTTAAAAATAATCCAAACACAGCAATTGATATTGTTTACCTCTGGGTCAATGGCAACGACGGCGAGTGGCGCGCAAAGCGCGAAAAACAAGCTGAGAAATTAAAAGCTAAGGGTGAATTAAGCTTTGCCAAGTTTGGCAATGTTGAAGGACGTTACCGCGACAACGATGAGTTGCGATTTAGCTTGCGTGCCCTAGAAAAGTTCTTTCCTGAACACGGCCACATTTACATCGTCACAGATGGTCAGGTGCCCGATTGGTTTCAAGCCTCAGATCAAATTAGCTTGGTTGATCACCATCAACTGATCCCCCATTCCTCATTGCCCACATTCGATTCAGGCAACATCGAGTCTTATATTCATCACATTCCAGGGCTATCGGAGCGTTATTTTTATTTGAATGACGATGTGTTCTTTGGTGCGCCAGTCTGTTTGGAGAATTGGTTTTTTGAAAATGGCTTTTATGTGTCTTGGTCAGATGAGCCTGAGGTAAAGGGGAACAAATTGCAAGCCGAATCGACATCCCTCGAAAATGCCAGTCGATTGTCCAAGCAGTGGCTTCAAGCCAAAGTTGATAACTCAAACCCCCGAACTGATTTGAGTGTCAGAACAATGGACCCCCAGTATCAGCATACCTCTAGAACTTTCTCGCATTCACCTAGGCCCATGTTGAAGTCGGTGATGATGGAGATTGAACGCGATGCGCCAGAGTTGTTTGAGCGGGTCCGGTCAACAGTTTTTCGCACTTGGAACAAGCCAACCATCATTTCTGACTTTGTATTGCGCTGGGCCTTGGCGCATGGTTTGGCCAAAACCATTGACCATTCACATTTGTACATTGCGACTGGTGAGTCTTTAGAGGTGCAATCACTCAGGCATCTCAAAAAAATGTTTGGCAGCCTAGATTTCTTTTGCATCAATGACACCACAGACGATGCCCATGATGCTGATCCTCGTCTCATTCAAGTACAACGCATGTTGAGTGACCTGTTGCCCATTTCTTCACAAAGTGAGATGGCAACAGCTGATTTGGCCTGAGGCTGCTACAGCTAATCAATGCTAACAACTAAAAATAACGCTTAAAAATAACGCAAAAAATACAATCGAATGTCAAACGAATTACTCAGCACAGATCAACTTGAAGCTTGCATGAAAAGCCTTGATCAATGGACTTGCAACTTCTCAGATTTGTACATTTCAAAGGAATGGCGGTTTGAGAATTTCAAAGCGGCCATTGCGATGTTGGTGAGGGTGAGTGAATTGGCTGAAAGCCACAACCACCATCCAGAAATGGTGTCGGCCTACACCCTTGTGCGCATCAAATTGTGGACGCATGATGCGCAAGGTTTGACAAGCAAAGATTTTGAATTGGCAAAGGCCATTGATATGCTTGTATCGCAAGAATGTCCCCAAGTAAAATCAAATGCTGTTCGGGGCATTGTCTAAATCATATTTATGTATTTAATCCAAAGGAGTAGTTGGAGATGACGGCATCAAAAACAAAATCAGCATCACCCCGCCATTCAAAACAACTCACTGTAGAGTTAATGTGGCAACTCCAAAGAGTAGGCGCACCAAGTGTCAGCCCAGATGGTGCGCAGGTGGTGTGTGCTGTAGCCCAGCCCTCTGTCAAAGAAAATACCATTCAAAGTGCCATTTGGCTCCTTTCCTCATTAGGCGGTGAGCCTAGGCAACTCACGCAATGTGGTGACAAAGACGGACGCCCGCAGTTCTCACCCCAAGGCGATTGGGTGGCTTTTGTGGCCAAGCGAGAACAAAATGGCAAGAAGGACGATGAGCCTCAGCTCTACCTTATTCCGCCTGATGGGGGTGAAGCCAAACGCGCTGGCGATGTTGCCACGGGCGTGGTCGACTTCAAATGGTTCCCAGATGGCCAGCGCATTGCGTTCATCACTTGGACTTGGCCCAAGTTGAAGGGCAGTTCAGCGCAAGCTGAAAAGCTCAAAGAAACCAAAGCCCGTAAAGACAGCGCTTTTGCAACGGAAGATGCGGTCTACCGCCATTGGGATCACAACTTGCCAATGGGTCGGGTGCCGCATTTGTGCATCATGGATATTGCAACAGGTAGTGTGGTCGACTTGCTTGAGGGCACAGACTATGAGTTACCTCGCCGCGAACCCAGTGCCAATGAGTTTGACATTTCGCCTGACGGTCAAAAAATCACTTTTGTTTTTGATCCAGACAGAGCTCAAAATGCCGCACCCAGAATGGCCTTGGCAGAGATTGAACTTAAGGGATCCAAGCCCAAGGCCATCCGCGATTTGGTAAAAAACAAAGCATGGGATTTGTCTGGCCCTGCCTACAGCCCCACGGGTCATCAATTGGCATTCTTGGCGTCGCATCAAGCACTTAAGCACACCCAGCCTAATCATTTGGCTCTGATTGAACTCAAAAAAGCGAGTGCTTCAGCCAAAAAGACAGCAGCTTGGAAAACCATCAGCGCCAAATGGGACAGAGAGCCACAAGTGCCTCTTAAGTGGAGTGATGATGGTGCGGCCTTGTTGTGCAAAGCCGAAGACAAAGGACGCCAGCATGTTTGGCGTTTTGACATTGCCCAACTTGCGCCAAGCATCGTCGCTGAAGGCGGCACAGTGCATGCCTTTGACGTAGCTGCTGGGCAACTCGTCAGTCTGACCGATCGGGCCATTCATCCAGGACGTCTGCATGTTTTGAAAGTTGACGAATCAGGTCAAATTGAATCTGCAGAATTAAAACGCATTGAACATTTCAACGATGCTTTACTTGACGGCGTGGCATTGGGCCAAACTGAAGAGCATTGGTTTAAAGGCGCGCTAGGCGAGGATGTGCAGGTATGGTTGCATTTCCCTCCTGGTTTTAACAAGGATCAAAAACATCCTTTGCTGCATACCATTCATGGTGGTCCTCACACGGGGCCTGGCGATGTCTGGCATTGGCGTTGGAACTACCACGTGTTTGCGGCACAAGGCTACGTGGTGGCCAACGTCAACTATCACGGGTCTTCAGGTTTTGGTTTGAAATTTCTCGATTCAATCACTCACAAATGGGGTGACCTGGAATTGCAAGACATGGAAGCCTGCACCGATTGGTTGCGCAAGAAAACTTGGATTGACAAAGGCCGCGTGTTTGCCACAGGCGGAAGCTACGGCGGTTACATGGTGGCATGGATGAATGCGCATGTGAAGCCTGGCCGGTATCAGGCCTATGTGTGCCATGCAGGGTGCTTTGACTGGGTGGGAATGTTCTCCGACGATGCCTATGGTTGGCATGCCCAAGAATTGGGTGGCTGGTATTGGAACGACATCAAGAAGGTGCACTCTCAAAGCCCGCATGCCTATGCCGCCACCATGCAAACACCCACACTGGTCATTCATGGCGCCAAAGACTATCGAGTGCCAGACGCCCAAGGACTTGCTTACTACAACACCCTCAAAGCCAAGGGCGTTGATGCACGCTTACTTTGGTATCCCGATGAAAATCATTGGATCTTAAAACCCGCCAACAACGTGATTTGGTATCACGAATTTTTTGACTGGATCAAGCGATATGACCCAGCTTTCAAAAAATAAAGCGCATTGAAAAAGCTGCTGGGTAGCGCTAAAGAGTTAAAGCCTTGAGTGAACCAGCTTTGTTTCTTAATTGACCATGACCAATTTGCCCATGACGCCCCGTGAGCCCATGTGCGCATATGCGGCCTTGAGTTCGCTCATGGGCATGGTGCGGTCAATGACGGGTTTGACTTTGCCTTGGGCATACCACTGAGCCAATTCAGCCATCATGGCTGCGTTGGCTTTGGGCTCTCGTCTTGAAAAGTCGCCCCAGAATACACCCACAATGGATGCGCCTTTGAGCAAAGCCAAGTTGAAGGGCAGGGCAGGAATGGGGCCTGCCGCAAAACCTACCACCAAGTATCGACCACGCCATGCTATGGAGCGAAAGGCTGGCTCGGCAAAGTCGCCGCCTACGGGGTCATAAATCACATCAGGACCTTTGCCTTCGGTGATTGTTTTTAAAGCCTCTCGCATGTTTTGGGTGGTGTAGTTGATGGTTTCATCGGCACCCAAGGTTTTGCAAAGCGCGCATTTTTCGTCGGTGGAAGCTGCAGCAATGACCCGTGCGCCAGCAGCCTTTGCAATTTGAATAGCCGCCGTGCCCACGCCGCCTGCAGCGCCTAAAACCAGCACCGTTTCGCCAGCTTTCAAAGCAGCCCTGTCGATGAGGGCGTGGTGCGATGTGGCATAAATCATGATGAAGGCAGCCGCATCAACTGCAGGAAACCCAAGCGGCAGGGGCATGCACAATTTGGCAGGTGCCAGAGTGTGCGTGCCAAAGCCACCTGTGCCAGACAAACAGGCCACAGATTGGCCTACTTGGAGATGCGTGACGCCTTCGCCCACGGCTTCAATGACGCCGGCGTATTCCGAACCCGGCACAAATGGCAGGTCGGGTTTCATTTGGTATTTGTTTTGAACAATGAGCAAGTCGGGAAAGTTCAAACTTGCGGCTTCAATTCGAATCAAAACCTGGCCTGCTTGCGGTACAGGGGTGGGTATTTCTTTCCAGGTTAAAGCATCAACACCTACGGGGTTTTCGCAAAGCCAAGCGTGCACAGAAATTCTCCTCAAAAATCGTTCAATTGATTGAATATAAAGGGCAATCTAGCCATTGGGATGTCTCGGTAGCGACCTACAATTGAGGTCTAGGAACTGCCCATGAAAATACTGATCTCCAATGACGATGGTTACCGCGCTGAGGGCATTGTGGCGCTTTACCATGCCCTGAAGCAAGTGGCCGAGGTAGAAGTGGTTGCGCCCGAGCACAACAACAGTGCCAAGTCCAATGCCCTCACCCTGCATTCGCCTCTTTATGTGCGGCAGGGCGAGAATGGTTTTCGGTATGTCAACGGCACGCCCGCCGATTGCGTGCACATTGCCCTCACGGGCCTATTGGGGTATCGGCCTGACTTGGTCGTCTCAGGCATCAACAATGGTGCCAACATGGGCGATGACACCTTGTACTCTGGCACGGTGGGTGCCGCCATGGAAGGCTATTTGTTTGGCATACCTGCGCTGGCTTTTTCTCAAACAGAAAAAGGCTGGGCGCATTTGGATCAAGCAGCAGAGTTCGCCAAAAACATGGTGGCCCAATTTGAAGCCGCGCAGTTTATTGGCAAATCACCTTGGTTGTTGAATATCAACATCCCCAATGCCTCTGCACAATGGAAGAACGCCAAGTTGTGTCGCTTGGGTCGTCGCCATGCGGCCGAACCAGTCATTACCCAACTTAGCCCTCGCGGTGAAACCATGTACTGGATTGGCAATGCGGGCGAAGCCATGGACGATGGTGAGGGTACCGATTTTCATGCCGCCAAAAACGGGCATGTCACCATCACCCCTCTTAAGGTTGACCTCACCGATCACGAAAACGCTGGTTTCTGGGCGCAAAACTTGTCTAAGCTCAAAGTATGGGAGGGCTGATGGCGCAACGCCCTGGTTTTCCCATCAAACTCAACACCCAAGCGAAGGCGCAGCCGGTCAAAGCACCAGCCAACAAGCCAGCATCCTCCAACCCGCAAGGCTTGGGCCTAGATTCGAGTGCCGTGCGCCAGCGCATGGTGCAAAAACTGGCTGCCCAAGGTTTAAAAGATCCTGTGGTTTTGCAAGCCATGGGTGCAGTCGAGCGACATCGCTTTGTTGAGAGTGCTTTGGTTAACCAGGCCTATGAAGATACCAGCTTGCCCATTGGTTTAGGGCAAACCATATCCAAGCCCAATGTGGTGGCTCGCATGATCGAGTTGCTTCGCGAAGGGGCTAACGGCAAGTTGGGCCGAGTGCTAGAAATTGGCACGGGCTGCGGCTACCAAGCTGCTGTGCTTAGCCATGTGGCCAGCGAGGTGTACAGCATAGAACGGCTAAAAGGGCTGCACGAAAAAGCGCGTGCCAATTTGCGTCATTTTCGTTTGGCCAATGTGCACTTGCTGTTTGGTGATGGCATGCTGGGTTACCCCAAAGGCGCACCCTATGCCGCCATCATCTCTGCCGCAGGGGGCGAAACTCTGCCACAGGCTTGGCTGGATCAGCTTGCACTCGGTGGCAGGCTGGTGGCACCTACCGTCACTGCCAATGGCCAGCAAGCGCTCATGGTGGTTGACAAAACAGACCAGGGGTTCAAACAAAGTGTTTTGGAAGCAGTTCATTTTGTCCCTCTAAAATCGGGTATCTCCTGAAGGATTTTGAATGACATTGTTGAGAAGCCGTCAGAGCTTGGCTGTTTTGTATGTGGTGGCTGTTTGCTTGTTGGCTGCATGCAGCACTCGGCCGCGTGGCCCCATTCCGGTGGAAGATCGGGTTGCCGGTCAAAATACGTCACGATCCGTTAAGAATGTGCAGCCCCAAGTGGCCAATGCACAAGTTTCAAGCAGTGCACCAGTTGCAAGCAGTGCACCAGTGGCCACCAGCTCACCCATTTCAATGGGGCCCGCCATGACTGGATCAGACAACGCAGGCAAGCCAGGCTATTACAGCGTGCGCTCTGGCGATACGCTCACCAAAATTGCCTTAGATCATGGTCAATCATGGCGTGATATTGCCAAATGGAACAGCATTGACAACCCCAATGTGATTGAGGTCGATCAAGTGTTGCGTGTGGCACCGCCTGTGCAAGACTCAGCCGCCACCAGGCTTAGCAAACCCGCAGTGGCTCAGAGCCCATTGCCATCCAATAACGCTATGGCTGCTGTACCGAACGCTGCCCCCAACACTGCCAACGCTAACACTAACACCAACGCACCTTTAGCATCTCAAGCCAACGTGAGTGACGAAGGCATGGTCTTCGCATGGCCACACCCAGGCCCTGTGTTAGCCGGTTTTGATGAAGCCAAAAACAAGGGCCTCGATTTTGCGGGCAAGGTGGGCGACCCCGTGCTAGCCGCTGCCGATGGCAAAGTGGTATACGCTGGTTCTGGCCTTAGAGGTTATGGCAATTTGGTTATTCTCAAACACAACAACACTTACTTAACGGCCTACGCCCATAACCAAACATTGTTGGTCAAAGAAGATCAATCGGTTGTCAAAGGCCAGCGCATTGCAGAGATGGGCAGCTCTGACGCCGATCGAGTTAAATTGCATTTTGAAATTCGCAAGCAAGGCAAGCCTGTCGACCCTGCCAAGTTATTGCCAGCCCGCCCATGAGCAAACAGAACGACACGACTCGAGAAGAACAGACTCAAGAAATTATCTTTGGACGTTCTGATTTACCCGCAGGTTGGTTGCACATTGATGCACTCGACATAGAAGCGCAAGGTATTGCCAGAAGGCCTGACGGCAAGGTTGTCTTTGTAGAAGGCGCGTTGCCCTTTGAGATGGTGTCAGTCAATGTGCACCGCAAAAAGAACAACTGGGAAGCTGGCGTGGTCACGGTTGTTCATCGTGAATCGTCGCAGCGCGTCAAACCAGGTTGCTCCCATTTTGGCTTGCATGCTGGCGCATGTGGTGGTTGCAAAATGCAACACCTTGAAGCCAGCGCTCAGGTGGCCGTGAAGCAGCGTGTGCTCGAAAACAACTTGTGGCATTTGGGGAAAGTAAAACCTGACAACTTATTGCGTCCTATGGAGGGCCCGAGTTGGGGCTACCGTTATCGCGCTCGGATGTCGGTGCGCTATGTCCATAAAAAAGGTGAAGTCCTTATTGGCTTTCACGAACGCAAGAGCCGATATGTGGCAGACATCAAAACTTGTCGTGTCTTGCCACCCAATATCAGTGCCATGTTGATGCCACTGCGCGAGTTGATTTTTGGCATGGATGCGCGTGAGACTGTGCCTCAAATTGAATTGGCTCAAGGCGACTCTGTCACTGCTTTGGTGCTGCGCCATTTAGAGCCTTTGAGTCAAGCCGATCAAGATCGACTGCGCGCTTTTGCAAAGTTACATGCCGTGCAGTGGTGGTTGCAAATCAAAGGCCCCGATACGGTTAAGCTCATGGATGAAGGGGGCACTGAGCTGTCCTATGACTTGCCCGATTTTGGCGTGCACATGCCTTTCAAGCCCACCGATTTCACGCAAGTCAACCCGCACATCAATCGCGTGCTTGTGACGCGGGCTTTGCGATTACTCAAGCCAGAAGCGCATGAGCGTGTGATCGATTGGTTCTGTGGTTTAGGTAACTTCACTTTGCCTATTGCCACCACAGCCAAAGAAGTGGTTGGCATTGAAGGCTCAGAAACTTTAGTGGCACGCTCACGCGAAAACTTGCGCCTCAACCAAAGCCTGCGCGGTCAGACAAAACCATTGGCACCCACCACCTTCATCGCGCGCAATCTTTTTGAGATGACGCCTGAAATGCTCATGGCAGATGGCAATGCAGACAAGTGGCTCATTGACCCGCCTCGCGAAGGCGCATTTGCATTGACCAAGGCTTTGGCAGAGTTGCACGAAAACTCAGAACTTCGAGGCTCTTGGCAATTTCCAAAACGCATTGTGTACGTCAGTTGCAACCCCGCTACGTTGGCGCGAGATGCAGGCCTGTTGGTTCATAAGGCCGGTTATCGGTGCATGAGTGCAGGTGTGATCAATATGTTTGCGCACACCGCCCACGTAGAGAGCATGGCGGTTTTTGAACGGCTATAAAAAAAGCATCTGGGCCATTTTGGCCTCAGATGCTTGAATGAGAGGCCCTTGTTGAATGGGCTGTCTCTGAGTGCTTAGTCGCGCTCACCACCCCAAAGTCCTAGCAAGGCCAGCAAGCTTTGGAATACGTTGAACAAGTCCATGTAAAGCATGAGTGTGGCGCTGATGTAGTTGGTTTCGCCGCCATCCAAAATTTGCTTCAGGTCATACAGCATGTAGGCGCTGAAAATGCCAATGGCTGCCACAGACAAAGCCATCATGCCAGCGGTAGAGCCCACGAAAACATTGACGATGCCGCCAACCATGAGCACCAAGGCGCCTACAAACAACCATTTGCCCATGCCAGACAAATCGCGCTTGATGACGCTGGCCAAAGTGGCCATGAGAGCGAACACGCCAGCTGTGCCGGCAAAAGCGGTCATGATGAGATCGGCGCCGTTTTTGAAGCCCAAAACCATGGCAATCATGCGTGACAGCATGAGGCCCATGAAGAAAGTAAACGCCAACAAGACCAGCACGCCGGTGGAAGAGTGTTTGGTTTTCTCAATGGCGAACATGAAGCCAATGGCGCCGCCAATGAAAACGATCAAACCCAAACCGCCGCCCATAGACTGAGTAATGCCGGTTGTTACGCCAAGCCAAGCGCCTAAGACGGTGGGCAAAAGGCTTAAAGCCAACAACATGTAAGTGTTGCGCATGACTTTGTTGCGCTCAGCGGACGAGCTGACCGCTCCGCCCCAGCTGGGTTGTTCGATGTTTTGAAGATCGCTCATTTGTGAACTCCTAATAATTCACCCTGTATCGGGTGAGCAAATTGTAGGGCTTGTAACCCGAAATGACCTATTTGCCGAAGTTTTCAGGGTCTTTTTGTTGTGACTTTCCAAGAGTCAATGTTTTAAGCTGGCTAGGGTATGCTTGTTGTTCAAAATTTTTACCCTCAGAGCATCATGAAAACTCAATTTAGCCTCGAATTATCAGACGTTCAAACCATCGCTGCTGCTGCGCAGGCTGAAGCTCAGAAAAACAGCTGGGCGGTGAGCATTGCCATTGTGGATTCTGGCGGTCATTTGTTGCATTTCCAGCGCTTGGATGGCGCACCACCCATTTCTTCTCACATTGCGCCAGCCAAAGCTAAAACTTCTGCTTTGGGTCGACGTGAAAGCAAAATTTACGAAGACGTGATCAATGGCGGTCGTTTCTCATTTCTATCAGCCCCCACCATTGAAGGCATGTTGGAAGGTGGCGTACCCATCATGAAAGATGGCGCATGCATCGGCGCAGTGGGCGTGAGCGGTGTGAAGTCTACGGAAGATGCGCAGATTGCCAAGGCGGGTATTGCCGCCATTGGCCTCTGACCCTTTAAAAGCTCGCTAGAGCTTTTAATTTCAATACAAATCAAGCACAGCACCCTTGCTGGCGCTGGAGGCGTTGAAAGCAAACTTGGCTTGAACGCCCCTGGTATAGCGGGGAGCTGGCGCCGTCCATAAAGCGCGGCGCTTGGCTATTTCTTCTTCTGGCACATTCAAGGACAAAACAAGTTTGTGGGCATCGATGGTGATGGAGTCGCCTTCGTTCACAAACGCAATGGTGCCGCCAGCTGCTGCTTCGGGCGCCACATGACCCACTACCATGCCCCAGGTTCCACCAGAGAAACGACCATCGGTAATGAGGCCCACGCTTTCCCCCAAACCAGCGCCAATGAGAGCGCCGGTGGGTGCCAACATCTCGGGCATACCTGGGCCACCCTTGGGGCCGAGGTAGCGCAAAACCATGACATCACCAGCTTTGATCTTGCCGTCCAAAATGGCTTGCAAAGCTGATTGTTCGTCGTCAAATACGCGGGCAGGGCCAGTGATAACAGGATTCTTCAAGCCGGTAATTTTGGCCACAGCACCTTCGGGTGATAAGTTGCCCTTCAGAATGGCCAAGTGGCCTTCTGCATACATGGGTTTGTCGATAGAGCGAATGACATCTTGGTCGGCACGGGGTGCGTCTGGAATGTCCTTCAAGTTTTCGGCCACTGTTTTGCCGGTGATCGTCATGCAATCGCCATGCAACAAACCAGCTTTGAGCAAAACCTTCATGAGTTGCGGAATGCCTCCTGCACGGTGCAAATCGACAGCCAAGTATTTGCCGCTAGGCTTTAAATCGCAAATGACGGGAATTTTCTTGCGCATGCGTTCAAAATCGTCAATGGTCCACTCAACTTCAGCCGTGTGAGCAATGGCCAAAAAGTGAAGCACAGCATTGGTTGAGCCGCCGGTCGCCATGATGACGGCCACGGCATTTTCGATGGCTTGCTTGGTCACGATGTCGCGTGGCTTTAAATTGTTCTTGATGGCTTCCAACAAAACTTTGGCCGATGCTTTGGCAGAGTTTTTTGTTTCATCATGGGGGTTGGCCATGGTGGAAGAGAAGGGCAGTGACATGCCCAAAGCTTCAAACGCAGAAGACATGGTGTTGGCGGTGTACATGCCGCCGCAAGAGCCTGTACCAGGAATAGCGCGCTTTTCAATTTCTTTCAAATCGAAGTCGCTCAAATTGCCGGCCGCGTTTTGTCCTACCGCTTCAAATACGCTCACAATATTCAGGTCTTTGCCTTGATATCGGCCCGGCAAAATGGTGCCGCCATAAACATAGATGGCCGGTACATTGGCGCGCAAGATACCCATCATGCCGCCGGGCATGTTTTTGTCGCAACCGCCAACCACCAGAACGCCGTCCATCCACTGGCCTTGCACGCAGGTTTCAATGCAGTCCGAAATAACTTCACGGCTCACGAGGGAGTATTTCATGCCCTCGGTACCCATGGCCATCCCGTCAGAAATGGTGGGAGTGCCAAAAATTTGGGCATTGCCACCAGCTTCCTCAATACCCTCCACCGCGGCATCGGCCAGCTTTTGCAAACCGCTGTTACAAGGTGTGATGGTGCTGTGTCCATTTGCCACACCCACCATAGGCTTCACAAAATCACCTTCTTCATAGCCCATGGCGTAGTACATGGAGCGGTTGGGCGCTCTTGATTTGCCCTGAGTGATGTTGGCACTGCGGCGGTTGCTAGGGGTGGCGGGGTGAATAGGGATGATTTTGTCTGTCATGTTGTCACTTTATGGATAGCAGAAAGGGAGTTTGGTCTTATTCTAATAGAGCCCCACCTAGCATGTAATGACCAGTGTCTAGAGAAAGGTTTGAGAGAGGGGCATGGGGGGCGGACTCCTCATACTGGGGTACCAGAAATCGTCACCCCCCATACCCCTCACCCATCCCAGACAAC
>CAJCDH010000235.1 GCA_903961095.1 uncultured Burkholderiales bacterium
AAGCCAGTCACGCCATCGTGACCTTCGACCTCTTCGATCAGGCGAAGCAGCGGCCTGAGTTCAATGTACCTAGCCGCTGTTGAGCGAATGTAAGCAATGAAACGCGGTGCGTCGGCCAAGTATTTTTCTTTGCCATCGCGCAAGGTGAGGCGTGCAAAATTACCCGCCACTTTCAGATGGCGCTGCAGCCCCATCCACTCCACTGCGCGGTAGAAAACACCAAAATCTTGATGCCAATCTTCAAAATCAAGCAGGCCTGCCTTGCGCGCCTTTTCCCAATAACGGATGGTGACATCGAGCACAAAATCTTCTTCCCATGTTAGGAAAGCATCGCGCATCAAACTGGCAATGTCGTAGGTGACAGGGCCATACACGGCGTCTTGAAAATCCAAAATGCCCAAAGCAGCCTCGCCCCCTGTTGGCATCATTAAATTGCGTGGCATGAAATCGCGGTGGACAAACACTGACGGGCTGGCCAAGTTGCGTGCCACCAGCATTTTGAAGGTGCTGTCTAAGGTGCTGCGCATTTTGCCTTGAACATTCAGTTGGCGATGCTGCGCAAGGTACCAGTCTGGAAACAAGCTCAGTTCACGGTTCAGCAAGGCCTCGTCATAAAGCGGCAAAACAGCTGGTTTAGAAGACAGCTGCCAATCAATCAAGGCATCGACGGCCTGCATGTAAAGGGCGTGGTTGGCTTGCGGGCTTTGGGTGTCGATGGCTGACATCATGGTTTGATCGCCCAAATCTGTCAGCAGCATAAAACCTTGCGGTGCGTCCCAAGCCAAAACCTCGGGCGCTTTCAGTCCTGCAAGCTTCATGAGCTTGGCAACTTTGACAAAAGGCTCACAATTTTCTTTGTCGGGCGGCGCGTCCATCACAATCAGACTGGGGCCTGAAAGAGTGTCCAAACGCAAATAACGCCTGAAGCTGGCGTCTGCCGAAGCAATTCTCAAGCTAGCAGGCACCAGGCCATGCGCTGATGCCAATGACCCAAGCCAATTTGCAAAAGCCGCCTGACGCTGAGGGTCAGTCCAGGTCACATTCGACGTCGAAATTTGTTCAGATTTCAAGTTCTCATTCCAAGTAAAAACATCCAGCCATGCTACCCGAGCCTATTTTGAAGTCGCACAGGTCGGCACTCATGGATAATCCATTCTACAAACACCCGTCAACCTGGACGACAGCCCTTTGAAGATCCGCCCCTCATTTCAGACACTCAAGCTGATGCAAGCCCTGGCCTTGGGTGGCATCTTGCTGGGTCAAGTGCCTGTGTTTGCCCAAGAGACGGCAAGTGCAAAGGGCGCAGCCGAGTTACCACGGGTGTTAACAGGACCTGGACTGGTCCTTCAAAATAGCCTTCGCTTAGAAGAAAAAATCTCTGACATCGAACGCAAGCAGGCGCCCTTGTTTGTTTCCGGTCAACGCTTGGATGCCCGATCCGATCTTGACCTGGTGATCGAAGGTGCGGCCGTGTTGCGTAAGCAGGGTCTGTCCATCAAGGCCCAGCGCATTGAATACGATCAATCGCAGAACACCTTGAAAGCACAGGGCAATGTCAAAATTACCCGCGAAGGCAACACCTTTGAAGGTCCCTCCTTGAGTTTGCAAGCAGACTCATTTCAAGGTCAGTTTTTAAGGCCCAAATTCAGCTTGATCAAGGGCGGTGGACAAGGCGAAGCCTCTGTCATTGAGTTTGTCGATCCGCAACGCGCAATCATTCGAAACGCCTCTTACACGACTTGCACCCGCGTTCAAGGACCCAGTTGGCTACCCGAGTGGGTACTGAAAGCAGCAAGCCTGCAAGTCAATGAAGAAGACAACACCATTCAAGCCACCAACTTGCAGCTTCGCTTTATGGACGTGCCCATCCTGGCTGCGCCATCCCTGACTTTTCCCCTGAGCAGCACAAGGCAGTCGGGCTTTTTGGCACCTTTGGTGGGCATTGACACGGTCAGTGGTATCGAGGTTTCTTCGCCTTACTACTGGAATATTGCGCCCAACCGCGATGCCACACTCAGCACCACCATCATGACCAAGCGTGGTGTGGCGCTTGACTCTGAGTTTCGCTACCTAGAGCCCGACAGCCAAGGTCAAGCACGTTTCAACCTCATGCCCAATGACTCCCTGCGGCAGCAGTCGCGCTGGGGCTTGTCGACGCAGCACATCGGCGGCATCGAAACAGGCAATTCGGTCATAGGACGTTTGGGGGTCAATGTCAATTTGAACAGGGTCAGCGATGACAACTATTGGAGAGACTTTCCACGCGCCGGTTTGTCCCTGACCCAACGTTTGCTACCCGCCTCAGGCAGTCTGCATTGGACGCACGGGGACTGGTCGATGATGACTCAAGTGTTGCAATTCCAAACCTTGCAAGACATCAGCTCCCCGATCACACCCCCCTACGACCGCTCACCTCAAGTTTTAGCCCAATACAACAAGTGGGATCTGAACGGATTCGATGTCGGACTGACTGCAGACACAACTCGATTTCAAGCTGACTACAGTCGAATTCCTGGTGGCACCAGTTCTATTTTGAGAAATGGTCAGCGTAGCTTTGCAGCCGCACAAATTAGCCGTCCATGGCTGAAACCTTGGGGCTTTGTCATCCCAAAAATCCAATTGCACGCTACACGTTACCAATTGGACACAGCGCTTGCCAATGGCCAACTCGAAAGCAATCGCTTGCTACCTACGTTCAGTATAGACACGGGCTTGATTTATGAACGCGACGCGTCCTACTTTGGACGCAGTCTGCGACAAAGCTTGGAGCCGCGTGCTTTTTTTGTTCGCACGCCTTACAAAGATCAAAGCTTGCTCCCAAGTTATGACAGCGGTGCAACTGACTTCAACCTGACCACCATTTACGCTGAGAACCCTTATGTCGGTCAAGACCGAATTGCAGACAGCAACTTGGTCACCCTGGGGGTCAACAGCCGCTTCTTTGATGCCAACAATGGCGCAGAGTTGGCGCGTTTTGGCTTTGCACAAAGGTATCGGTTTTCAGATCAGTTGGTGCGCTTACCTGGGGAGCTGCCAGTTGCATCAGGCTTCAGCGACATCCTGATCGGCGCTGGCGTGCGCTGGGACAACCGCTGGTCTTTTGATTCAACCCTTCAATTTGACGCACAAACCCATCGAACCACCCGCACCACACTCTCCACGCGTTTTAGCCCGACGCCCTACCGAGTGTTCAACACAGCTTACCGACTCACTCGCGATCAAAGCGAGCAAATTGACGTGGGTTGGCAATGGCCATTAAGCGATTTATCTTTTGGCAACGACAAGTCACCTGACAGCAGCAGCCCCTACCTCGCTGCCGGACAAGGCCTCGGTGCTGACCGTTGGTACAGTGTGGGCCGCATGAACTTCAGCCTGAAGGATCGCAAAATGGTCGATACTTTGTTGGGCTTTGAATATGACGCAGGTTGCTGGCTAGGCCGTGTGGTTTATGAGCGCTTGCAAAGCACCACCAGCACGTCTCGAAGTCGTATTTTGTTCCAACTTGAATTTGTGGGATTGGCTCGCGTTGGCTCTAGTCCTTTGAAGACATTGCGCGACAATATCCCCCGTTATCAATATCTTCGCGAAGATTTGGCGCCCACCAGCAGATTCACCTCCTATGACTAATTTATTTGCATTGAACCCCACTCAGACTCTCTCTGGCATCTGCGCACTCTTCAGCTTTGGCCGTCAATGGCAAAGGCTGTGTGGCTTGGGAACCTCCCTCGCCTTGTTGGGTACGTTGGCGGGGCCTGGCTTGGTACAGGCGCAAAGCAATGTCAAAACCAGAGCTGCAGATTACATTGTGGCGGTGGTCAATTCTGAGCCCATCACCAACAGTGAAGTTCAAAGTCTCAAGCTGCGTTTGCAAAAGCAATTGCAGCCTGGCGCGCCTGTCCCCAGCCTCCAAGTTTTAACGCAGCAGGCGCTCGATCAATTGATCAATGAAAAGTCTCAATTGCAACAAGCGCGCGAAAACGGTATTCGCATCGATGACACGGAGGTCGATCAATCGGAGTTGGCCATCGCTAGACAGAACCAGGTTTCTAAAGAAGAACTTTACAAACGTGTCGCCGCAGAAGGCTTCAGCGTGTCTGCGTTTCGAGATCAGCTGCGAAACCAACTCATCATCAGCCGTTTGCGCGAGCGTGATGTTGACAACAGAGCCCGCATTTCTGACGTCGAAGTCGAGCAGCACATTCAAAGTCAACAAGCTGGCAAGCCCATCGCGGCAACACCCATTGAACTGAACTTGGCCAACATTTTGATTGCTGTCCCTGAAAACAGTTCTGACAAAGAAGTGGCCGATTTGAAGGTCAAAGCGCAACAAATTGCGCAACGCGCCAAAGGGGGGGAGAGCTTCGCTGCGCTAGCGCTGTCTTTTTCTCAAGCCATGGACAAAGGTGCCAACGGCGGTGAGATGGGCTTGAGGGCCGCAGATCGCTATCCAACGCTGTTTGTGGAAAGCACCCAAACCCTGAAGAAGGGGGATGTTACAGAGCCTGTTCAGTCTGGTGCTGGCTTTCATATTCTGAAGGTTTTAGAAAAGAAGCAAAGCGATATGAGCAGCACAATGATTGCTCAAACGCGCGCTCGGCACATTTTGCTGCGAACTGGCAATGAACTTACTGAAGCTGCTGCACGCAGTCGTCTTCTAAGCTACAAGCAAAGAATTCAAGCAGGTACAGACTTTGCTGATTTGGCGCGGCAGTTTTCTCAAGACGGCAGCGCATCAGCTGGTGGTGATTTGGGTTGGGCAAACCCAGGTCAATTTGTGCAAGAGTTTGAAGAGGTCATGGGGCGATTGCGTCCTGGACAAGTCTCTGATCCTCTCATATCGCGCTTTGGCGCACACCTGATTCAAGTGATGGAGCGACGTGAAGTTCCTTTGTCAATTCGTGAGCAG
This sequence comes from uncultured Burkholderiales bacterium, assembly GCA_903961095.1. Classification (GTDB taxonomy): domain Bacteria; phylum Pseudomonadota; class Gammaproteobacteria; order Burkholderiales; family Burkholderiaceae_C; genus Limnohabitans_A. Next base: position 4,907 of record CAJCDH010000235.1, read on the forward strand.
CGTGAAATGGTGCGCGCTCAATTGCGCGAAAAAAAGGTGGAAGAGTTGTACGCATCTTGGGTCGATGAGCTGCGGGGTCGCGCCTACGTTGAATTACGCGATCCGCCTCAATGAAACATATTCCGCGCAAGCGTTTCGGACAGCACTTCTTATCAGATGGCGGCATCATTGATGCCATTGTGGATGCCATTCATCCACAAGCCGGTCAGGCCATGGTTGAAATCGGCCCTGGTCTTGCCGCACTCACACAGCCCTTGGTTGAACGTTTGGGGCACCTGACTGTGATCGAACTCGATCGTGACCTAGCGCTTCGGCTTAGACTTCACAAGCAACTCACGGTGATAGAGTCTGATGTCTTGCGAGTCGACTTCACGGCGTTGGCAAATGGGCAAAAACTGCGCGTGGTGGGCAACTTGCCCTACAACATTTCGACACCTATTTTGTTTCACTTGCTGACCCACGTGAATGTCATTGAAGATCAACACTTCATGCTTCAAAAAGAAGTCATTGATCGCATGGTGGCCGCACCTGCAAGCTCTGACTATGGCCGCTTGTCAGTCATGTTGCAGTGGCGCTATGCCATGGAAAATGTGCTGTTCGTTCCACCGGAAAGTTTCGATCCGCCGCCGCGAGTTGACAGTGCTGTCGTGCGCATGGTGCCTCTTGCAGAGCCTGCCAACATCGACTTCAAGCTCTTAGAAAAAATGGTTCAAGTGGCCTTCAGTCAACGCAGAAAGTTGTTGCGCCACACTTTGGGCGCATGGCTCAGCGAAAGAAACTTCGCAGGCCACTTTGATGTGCAACGCCGTGCAGAAGAGGTGCCTGTGAAAGAGTATCTTGAACTGGCAATGGCCTTGAAGGCTTGAAAATTAAATGAAAAAAAAGTGCAAAGGCGATAAGGCCTTTGCACCATTTTCTAAAGCACTCGCAGTATTCGATGTGTTTAGGCAGCTGCGAGCCAATAACCTGCATTGAATGGGCTGCTCATGCGAAGCGCCAATGGCGATACATCAACCAACTTGTCGGTTGGCATTTTTTCGCCTTCTTCGGTTTGAATTTCAACGCCATCTGCATCCAACTCGGGCGTAACTTCAGCCATCTTTTCAGAGCCTGCAGTGGCTGCGCGGGCCACAGAGAATGAATAGAAGCAACGGAATGGCACTTTGCGATCGCCCCAGTAGTCGGCGGTATCGCGGAAAATATCGAGCAACTGTTCGCGGGCTTCTTTGTCAAACTTTAAGTTGGCAGGGATATGCTCAAGCACCACGATAAAGCCAGGCTGAGGGCCAGACTTGTGCAATGGGTCGGTCATGCTGTCGTACAAAGCATCAAAGTTTTTACCGAAGTGCGAAGGAAGTGTGAATTGTGCTGCGATCAAGTCGAGCACATCTTGTTTGCTTTGCGCTTTTGACAAATTGGCATACAAAAAGTGTTGTCCCAAACCATCTGCCGCTTCTTGCAAATCGCTCACGCGAAAGGCACGAATCGACTGGACGATGTTAGTGCGTACACCTTTCAATGGTGTTTCTTGGTCCTGCCGAATTGGCTTGTCCATCGCCGTTCTCACTCTCTAATTTTATAACCAGCCTTTTGGGCTTTTGATTGACAAATACCGAATGCTCGCCTTCGAACATTCATCTCTCGATTCACTTCAAACCGTGGCTTCGCTCGCTTTCACGGCGTGTTCACAATTTCCCGAAAACTTGCGTAGTGGTCTTGGGTGTAAAAACACTTTTTTGGCAAGCTAGCTTGCTCCCCTCCACACACAATTCTTCGGGCGCCACGGCTTTTTTCACCTGGGGTTCTGACGGTGTACTCGCGGTAAAAACCACGCGTCGCTTGAGGCAACAGCCGTTCACGATTGCCAAAAACGACACCATCTTTTTCGTACCGAAACGGCCCACCTTGGCGGATGAGCAGATAGGTCTCTTGGCCCTCTTTGGGCAAGTCCTGTAAAGCGATGGGTGCAGTAATGACTGCTTCTGGTACCGATTTTGCCTGCACCAAATTCGTGCAAGACGCAAAACAAGACGCAAAAAAGAAACCTAAACTGACGACAATCGCAGCAAAATCAAGCGTTTTAGAGCGCATTTCATTCCTGTGAATTGAAGCCGCACACCCACATACAACCTTCAAACCCTCGGGTAAACCCCGAAATTCGAAGGCGCTAGTGTGCCGCAATGCGTCAAAAAATGCAAGTACTTTCCCCAATCAAGGGCTTTTTCTAGTCAGGATGACCGAACTGCGTTGGCGTCAGCCACGGTGAGCGCTGTCATGTTCACAATTCGGCGCACCGTGGCACTGGGCGTCAAGATGTGGACGGGCTTGGCTGCGCCCAGTAGAACGGGGCCAATGGCAATGTTGCCGCCGGCTGCCGTTTTCAGCAAGTTGTAGGAAATGTTGGCCGCATCGATGTTGGGAAGTACCAAAAGATTGGCGTCACCCTGCAAAGTGCTATGGGGCATTTGCACGGCACGGGCATCACCATCCAAGGCAATGTCACCATGCATTTCACCATCCACCTCTAGCCACGGCGCATTTTTTTGCAACAGGGCCAGCGTGTCACGCATTTTCACCGCGCTAGGCTTGTTGGAGGTGCCAAAGTTAGAGTGCGACAAAAGAGCGGCTTTGGGACGAATGCCAAAGCGCTTCATTTCGTGGGCCGCCATGACCGTGATCTCAGCCAATTGCTCAGCACTTGGGTCGTAATTGACGTGCGTATCAACCAAGAAAACTTGGCGATTGGGCAGCATTAAACCGTTCATACATGCCAAGGTATTGACACCTGAGCGCTTTCCAATCACTTGCTCGATGTACGGCAAGTGCATTGCATTGGTTCCCCAAGTTCCACAAATAAGGCCATCCACATCGTCTTTGTGCAAGAGCATGGCGCCAATCAGCGACAAACGGCGGCGCATTTCAATTTTCGCAACTTGTACCGTAATGCCTTTTCGCTCTGTCATGCGATGGTAGGTTTGCCAGAAATCTCGGTAGCGGTGATCGTCCTCGACATTAACGACCTCGTAATCCAAGCCCTCTTTCAAGCGCAAACCAAATTTCTCGATGCGCTCGGCAATCACAGCAGGGCGCCCAATAAGAGTGGGGCGTGCCAAGCCTTCATCGGCCACAATTTGGGCTGCGCGCAAGACCCGCTCTTCTTCACCTTCGCTGTAGGCCACACGTTTTTTGAGGCCTCTCTTGGCAGCGGTGTAGATAGGCTTCATGGTTGTGCCAGAGGCATACACAAAGCTCTGCAAACGCTCGCGATAGGCCTCCATGTCAGTGATAGGGCGAGACGCCACACCACTGTCAGCCGCCGCTTGAGCCACTGCTGGCGCAATTTTGATCATCAGGCGTGGATCAAAGGGCTTGGGAATAAGGTACTCCGGACCAAACACCAATGGTTCACCAGCATAGGCAGCAGCAACCACTTCGCTTTGCTCGGCTTGAGCCAAATCAGCGATGGCATAGACGGCTGCAATTTCCATCTCTTGAGTGATGGTGGTTGCACCGCTGTCCAAAGCCCCTCTAAAAATGTAGGGAAAGCACAGAACATTGTTCACCTGGTTAGGGTAGTCGGTTCGCCCAGTTGCCATGATGGCGTCATCGCGGACCGCTTTCACATCTTCCGGCAAGATTTCTGGATTGGGATTGGCCAAGGCAAAAATCAAGGGCTTGGCGGCCATTCTTTTGACCATGTCTTGTTTCAAGACACCGCCGGCAGAAAGGCCTAAGAAAACATCGGCGCCGTCAATGACTTCGGCCAAAGTGCGCAAGTCTGTTTTTTGTGAAAACTGAATCTTGTCTTCGTCCATCAACTCCGTGCGGCCCTCGTAGACCAAGCCCGCCAAGTCGGTCACCCAAATGTTCTCGCGGCGGATGCCCAATTTGACCAACAAACCAAGGCAAGCCAAAGCGGCAGCACCTGCGCCAGAAGTGACCAATTTGACCTGGCCTAGCTCTTTGCCCACCACTTTCAAACCATTCAAAATAGCTGCACCCACCGTGATAGCGGTACCGTGCTGGTCATCATGGAAAACGGGTATCTTCATGCGTTCACGCAATTTGCGCTCGACATAAAAACAATCGGGGGCTTTGATGTCTTCAAGGTTGATGCCACCAAAAGTGGGCTCAAGAGCGGCAATGATTTCAACCAGCTTTTCGGGATCCTTCTCATTGATCTCAATGTCAAATACATCGATGCCAGAGAATTTTTTGAACAAAACGGCTTTGCCCTCCATGACAGGCTTGCCCGCCAAGGGGCCAATGTCTCCCAAGCCTAGGACGGCAGTGCCGTTGGTCACAACACCCACCAAATTGCCACGGCTTGTGTATTTGAAAGCTGCCGCTGGGTCTTTGACAATTTCTTCGCAGGGTGCAGCAACGCCTGGCGAATAAGCCAAGGCCAAATCATGCTGGTTCACCAATTGCTTGGTGGCAGCAATGGAGATTTTGCCGGGTGTTGGGAACTCGTGGTATTCAAGCGCAGCGCGGCGCAACTGAGCCCGGCGCTCTTCTGCATTGACTATGGCCATGTGATGTCTCCTGTGGGCAAGAACTGCCCACTCAACGGGTGAGAGGGCTCAAGTTCTGCATGATCCCATTTTAGACCTCACTTGATAGTGAGCTGGCGGGCAAAGCCGCATACAAAGTAGGCAGACTTTTGACTTCCAAACACAAGTGCGGCGGCGGCTAGGCCGTCATGAATGCTTCATCTCGCATTAACGCTTCAATTTCATCGGCTTTCACGGGTACACCTCGGGTGATCAATTCACAGCCATTGGCCGTCACAAGCGCATCGTCTTCAATGCGAATGCCAATGTTGTGAAAGCGCTCTGGCACACCTGGGGCAGGGCGAACATAAATGCCAGGCTCAATGGTCAACACCATTCCCGCTCGCAAGATGCGGCTGGGCCGGTCTTTGATCAGCTCACCACTCAGGGGGTCTTTGCGCTCGCTGAAAGTGCCCACCTCTGAGGGCTCAACGTAACTGCCGCAGTCGTGAACATCCATGCCCAGCCAATGGCCAGTGCGGTGCATGTAAAACTGAAAATAGCTTCTGTTGGCAATCACATCTTGCGCATTCCCCACTTTGTTGGCATCCAAAAGGCCGACATCCAACATGCCTTGCGCCAACACTTTCACAGAGGCTTCGTGCGGGTCTACAAAACGCGCTCCAGCGCGCGTGGCCGCAACAGCTGCGTCTTGTGAGGCCAGCACCAAGTCGTAGAGTTCGCGTTGCGCTGCGCTGAACTTGCCGTTGGCGGGAAAGGTCCGGGTGATGTCACTGGCATAACCATCGAGCTCACAGCCAGCATCTATCAAAACCAAATCGCCACTCAGGATAGGGGCGGCATCAGCACGGTAGTGGAGCACACACGCATTGGCGCCGCCTGCCACGATGGAGCCATATGCGGGATATTGAGAGCCGTGTTGACGAAATTCATGCAGGAGTTCAGCGTCTAGGTGGTATTCCCGAACCTCTTGCCCGGCTCGCAGCATGGCGGCTGAGCGCTTCATGGCACGAATGTGGGCCCCCGCACTGATTTGGGAAGCGCGGCGCATGATGTTCATCTCGTGTTCGTCTTTGATCAGGCGCATTTCGTCCAGCAACTCACACACATCGCGTTGTTGAGTTGGGCACAGAGCGCCATACCTGACGCGTGCACGCAATGCATCCATGCCAGTTTCGATGCGCGCAGACAAATCAGGGTGCGTTGCAAACGGATACCAAACAAGCGATTTGTTATCTAACAAAGCAGGCAATTGGGCGTCCAATGCATCGCTAGGCCAAGCCTGTTGGACGGCCAATTGGGCGGGCGCAGCCTCGGGCCCTAAGCGCATGCCATCCCAAATTTCACGCTCCAAGTCTTTGGGCTGACAAAACAAAGTGGCATGCCCATTGGCACCTAAAACCAAATAGGCATTGGGTTCTGAGAAGCCCGTTAAATAATAAAAGTAACTGTCATGACGGTACAAATAGTCGCTGTCGCGGTTGCGCTGACGCTCTGGTGCGGTGGGAATGATGGCAATGCTGTTGGGCGAATGCGCGGCCATTTGGGCGGCCAATTTGGCACGGCGGGCTGCGTACAAGTTGGATTCAAATGTCATCTTGAGATAGCTTTCTGGTTGATGGGGTTTAACTCTGGCGTGTTGGTTTGATTGAGCTCATTGAGGCGCTCTGGGGTGCCAACATCGGTCCATGCTCCGGTATAGAGGCTAGCGCTTACTTGCTCACGATCCATTGCTGCTCTTAATAAAGGCGCCAATGGTGAAGCCTTTCCCTGAGGATTGCCCAAGGGCATTCCTGTGATGGCTGGATCGAAAAACTCTTTTTTGTACAAGGCGAATGTGCTGAAAGTGAACAGGCTTGCAGGTCTTGGCAGGTTCAAGGCCAAGCCCTCTTCGGACAAACCAAAATCGCCGTCAGGATTGTGCGCAGGATTGGGAACCAGCCAAATATGGGCCAAATGGCGGCTATTTTGAAAAGACTCTTTTTGTTCAACTGAAAATTTGAAATCAGGCGCAAAAATATCACCCGCCAGCACCCAAAACACAGGCGCGAGATAGGGCAAGGCGCGCACAATACCACCGGCCGTTTCAAGCGCATAACCAAAATCTTTGCCTTCATGGGAGTACTTTAAACGCACGCGGCCATGCTCAGGCAGATCTGGATTGAGCCCAAAGTGAGACTCAATTTGCGGTCCTAACCAAGCCGTATTGATCAACATGTCGTGCTCTCCCTCAGCCGCCAAAGCTTCCATGTGCCACTGTATGAGGGGTTTACCGCGAACCAACAGCATGGGCTTGGGAGTGTGGTCAGTCAGGGGCCTCATGCGCTCGCCACGGCCTGCCGCCAACACCATGGCGCTGGCCAAGGCCTCAACTGACGTGCCGCGCCAATCGTTTGTAGCCGATGGCTCAAAGTTGGTTTCTGAGGTATTCAATCGCATCCCGCTATGTTGCCACGCTGTTGGGCTTGCGCAAGCTCTTGGGCGGTAAAATATCGGGCTTACTTGTGAAATTCCTACGACTATTTATTTGGAGCCCCCATGGCAATCACACAACCTACAGCTCAACAAATGGCCAACGCAATTCGTGCCCTGGCCATGGACGCTGTTCAACAAGCCAATTCGGGTCACCCAGGTGCGCCCATGGGCATGGCCGACATGGCCGTGGCATTGTGGGGCGAGCACTTGCAACACAACCCCAAAAACCCGCACTGGGCCAACCGTGATCGCTTTGTTTTGTCCAATGGCCATGGTTCCATGATCCTGTATGCCTTGCTGCACCTCACAGGCTACCCCTTGCCCATGACGGAGTTAAAAAACTTCCGCCAGTTACACAGCAAAACCGCCGGTCACCCCGAAGTGGGTATCACACCTGGCGTTGAAACCACCACCGGTCCTTTGGGACAGGGCATCACCAATGCCGTGGGCATGGCCTTGGCAGAAAAATTGTTGGCGGCTGAATTTAACCAAGCTGATCACAACATCGTTGACCATCACACCTATGTGTTCATGGGCGACGGTTGTTTGATGGAAGGCATTAGCCACGAAGCTTGCGCATTGGCCGGCGCATGGAAGCTCAACAAACTGATTGCCATGTACGACGACAACGGCATTTCCATCGACGGCCAAGTGGCCCCGTGGTTCATTGATAACACGCCGCAGCGTTTTGCCGCTTACGGCTGGAACGTCATTGATGCGGTGGACGGTCATGATGCAGCGGCTGTCAGCAAAGCCATTGCCGATGCCAAAAACAGCGCCGACAAGCCCACGCTCATCATTTGCAAGACTTCGATCGGCAAAGGCAGTCCCAACCGCGCCAACACGTCTAAAGCACACGGCGAACCTTTGGGCGCAGAAGAAATCAAACTCACACGCGAAGCTTTGGGCTGGACCCACGAGCCCTTCGTCATTCCAAAAGACGTGTATGCCAACTGGGATGCCAAACAAAGTGGTGCTGCGCGTGAAGCCGAATGGAACAAAGCCTTTGCCGTTTACAAAGCAGCACACCCCGCATTGGCCAAAGAATTTGTGCGCCGCATGAAGGGCGACTTGCCCAAGAACTTTGCCCAAACCGCTGTAGACGCTGTCATTGCAGCGCACACCAAAGCCGAAACTGTGGCGAGCCGCAAGGCCAGCCAGATGGCCCTGGAAGCCTTCACAGCTGCCCTGCCAGAAATGTTGGGTGGCTCTGCTGACCTCACTGGCTCCAACCTCACGAATACATCTTCTACACCTGCACTGCGCATGAACTTGGCAGGCGATGTGGTGAAAAATGATAAGGGCCAAATGGGTCGTCACATCAACTACGGTGTGCGCGAATTTGGCATGGCCGCCATCATGAATGGCGTGACTTTGCATGGTGGTTTCATTCCTTACGGCGGCACCTTTCTCACCTTCAGCGATTACTCACGCAACGCCATTCGCATGGCCGCGCTCATGAAGCAACGCGTGATCCATGTGTTTACACACGACTCCATTGGCTTGGGCGAAGACGGCCCGACGCACCAGTCGATCGAGCACGCTGCCAGCTTGCGTTTGATTCCTGGACTCGATGTGTGGCGTCCTGCCGATACCGCAGAAACGACAGTGGCTTGGGCCGTGGCTTTGGAAAACAAAGACCGCCCCACCGCTTTGTTGTTGTCGCGTCAAAACTTGCCTTACTCACCCAAGTCTGATTTGGGTGAGATCAGCCGCGGCGCTTATGTGTTGGCTGAGCCTTCACGCGTTGGCATTAAGAAAACCAAGGCCGTCATCATTGCCACTGGCTCTGAAGTGCAATTGGCCTTGAAAGCACAAGAATTGTTGGCAGCGAAGAAAATTGGTGTGCGCGTGGTGTCGATGCCCAGCACCACCACCTTCGATCGTCAAACCAGCAGTTACAAATCGGAAGTCTTGCCTTCAGGCTTGCCGCGCGTTGCCGTTGAAATGGGCAGCACCGATGGTTGGTGGAAATATGGTGTGGCAGCGGTGGTCGGCATCGACACTTATGGCGAGTCTGCGCCCGCACCCGTGCTCTTCAAACACTTTGGCTTCACGGCAGAGAACGTGGCCGAGACCGTGCAAGCGGCATTGCAGAAAAAATAAATTTTGACTCGCAAGCTGAATGAAGCTTTGCACGTCAACCAGTTTCAAATTTAACTTTAAAGGAAATCGATCATGGCGATCAAAGTAGGTATCAACGGTTTTGGCCGCATCGGCCGCATGGTGTTTCGCGCCGCCTTTCAAAATTTTTCTGACATCGAAGTGGTTGGCATCAACGACTTGCTCGAGCCCGATTACTTGGCTTACATGCTCAAGTACGACAGCGTGCACGGCCGCTTCAAAGGTGATGTGTCTGTCGAGGGCAACAACCTGATTGTGAATGGCCGCAAAATCCGTTTAACCCAAGAGCGCGATCCTTCTGCACTCAAGTGGAACGAAGTGGGCGCCGACATTGTGATCGAAGCCACCGGTTTGTTCTTGGACAAAGCATCTGCCGAAAAACACTTGGCCGCTGGCGCCAAAAAAGTCTTGATGTCTGCACCTTCCAAAGACGACACGCCCATGTTCGTGTTTGGCGTGAACGACAAAACCTATGCGGGCCAAGCCATTGTGTCCAACGCCTCTTGCACCACCAACTGCTTGGCACCTGTGGCCAAAGTGTTGAACGACAAATGGGGCATCAAGCGCGGTTTGATGACTACTGTGCACGCTGCCACGGCCACACAAAAAACGGTGGATGGCCCTAGCGGCAAAGACTGGCGCGGCGGCCGCGGCATCTTGGAAAACATCATTCCTTCCAGCACTGGTGCAGCCAAGGCTGTGGGCGTGGTCATTCCCGAGTTGAACAAGAAACTCACTGGCATGTCTTTCCGCGTACCAACATCCGACGTGTCTGTGGTTGACCTGACTGTTGAGTTGAACAAAGAGGCCACCTATGCAGAAATTTGCGCAGAGATGAAGGCGCAATCACAAGGCGCTTTGAAAGGCGTGCTGGGTTACACCGAAGACAAAGTGGTGGCCACCGATTTCCGCGGCGAACCTTGCACCAGCGTGTTTGATGCCGACGCAGGTTTGGCCTTGGACACCACCTTCGTGAAAATTGTCAGCTGGTATGACAACGAGTGGGGCTACTCCAACAAGTGTTTGGAAATGGTTCGCGTGATCTCGAAGTAATACCTGTACGCATCACGCTTTGGCGTGAAAGCAAAAAGCCCAACCATTCCTGGCTGGGCTTTTTTTTACTAACTCAAGTGCTTGCCAATCAATCCCGCCAATTCAAACATCGTGATTTGGTCTTTGCCAAACACAGGCTTGAGTTTGGCATCGGCATTGATAGCGCGTTTGTTGGTGGGGTCTTGCAAGCCTTGCGCCTTGATGTAGTCCCACAACTTTTTCACCACCTCGGTGCGTGCCACTTTGTCGGTGCCAATCACTGCGGCCAAATCGGTGCTGGGCGTGAGATTGCCCACGGCAGCTTTGCGAGGTGTTTTGGCGGCAGCCGTTTTCTTGGCTGCTGCTTTTTTGGCCGGTGCTTTGGCAGATTTAGCAGCAGTCTTGCCCGCCGCTTTACCCGCGACCGTTTTGGCGCCAGCTGCATATTTAGCAGGCGTCTTGCGCGGCGGGAACTTGCTGGTGCGAGGCTCAAATTCAAACACCACTTTGTCTTCTTCTGCATTCCAAGACAAGAAGGCTTTGAAGGCACGCCGCGTGCGATTGCTGACAAACTTTTCTAACAAATCTGTTTTGCCGGTACTGAGCAGCTTGGCAATTTGCTCGCGCTCCACCACTTGTTGCAAGACAATTTTGCCGCTCTTGAAATTGCAAGTGGGCGTTGGCTGACCTTCTGTCGGTAACGATTTTTCGCACACATAGTTGCTGCCGTGCTCATGCACAGCACCGCCACATTTGGGACACGCGCCCAAAGACTCGCTGCTGGCGAAGTCAACAATTTCGCCAGTCTCTTCGCTGTTTTTGTCGTTGCCAAAGTCAAACTCAAGCTTCCAATTTTTTTCTTCTTCGTTGTACTTCAATGCAATTTCAGAAGTGAATGGCCAACCCGCTTTGGAGCGGAAGCCTTCCAGCGGGCCAATCTTTTTGTCACGCAAAAATTGCTCCACCTCTGTTTGCTCAAACGTTCGGCCGGCGGGTGTTTTGCCAAAAGAAAAACCACAGCCGGTTGCCGCGGTATCGTCCACTGAAGCGTCTTTGCCCACGCAGGCATAGCGACGGTAGTTCTCTTTCACAATGCCGCCGCAGTTGGGGCAAGGTGTACTCAAAGTCGCGTAGTCGCCGGGAATGGTGTCGCGGTCATACTCTTTGGCCTTCTTGACAATGTGCTCGGTCATGTCAGCAATTTGCTGCATGAAGTTTTCGCGGCTGAGTTTGCCCTGCTCCATTTGCGAGAGCTTGTATTCCCATTCACCCGTGAGTTCGGGCTTGGACAATTCTTCGACGCCCAAGCCACGCAACAAAGTCATGAGCTGAAAGGCTTTGGCGGTAGGAATCATTTCGCGGCCATCGCGCAAAATGTATTTCTCGTTGATGAGGCCCTCGATGATGGCCGCTCGTGTGGCTGGCGTGCCCAAGCCTTTTTCCTGCATGGCTTCGCGCAGCTCATCGTCGTCCACCATCTTGCCGGCGCCTTCCATGGCACCCAGCAAAGTAGCCTCTGAATAGCGTGCAGGCGGCCGTGTTTTGAGGGGCTTGCTTTCCACTTCGCCCACCCCCACTTTTTCGCCAGGTGCCACGGCCACCAAGTTTTGGCCTTTGTCGCCTTCTTTGGCATCGTCCACCTCGTTGGCCGCTTCTTTGCCATAAATGGCCAGCCAACCGGGCTTGACCAAGACCTTGCCCTCTGTTTTAAAACTGTGGCCTGCCGCCGTACTGATGCGGGTGGTCACCATGTACTCTGCGCTGGGGAAAAACACCGCCATGAAGCGGCGTACCACCAAGTCATACAACTTTTGCTCCGCATCAGACAGACCAGAAGGGGCCTGCAAGGTGGGAATGATCGCAAAGTGATCGCTGACCTTGGTGTTGTCAAAAATTCGCTTAGAGGGCTTGATATAGCCGTTATTGAGCGCAGTCAACGCATGCGGCGCCAAATGCCTCATGCCGCTGTCGGCGAGCATGTTGAAGGTGTCCTTGGCCACAGGCAAATAATCCTCGGGCAAAGCACGCGAATCTGTACGCGGGTAGGTCAGTGCTTTGTGACGCTCATACAAGGACTGCGCCAGCGACAGGGTGGTTTTGGCGGAGAAGCCAAACTTGCCGTTGGCTTCGCGCTGCAACGACGTTAAGTCAAACAGCAGGGGGCTGGCCTGGGTGGTGGGCTTGGCCTCTTCTGTCACGGTAGCTTTGGCACCTTGAACGGCTTGCACAATGGCATCCGCTTCGGCAGCGGTCCACACGCGGTCGGCTTTTTTCTCAGCGTCCTCGGCATCTTTTTTCCAAGCCGTGTTGAACCACTTACCAGGATACGTACCCGCCGCTGCATCAAACTGCGCGTGCACTTCCCAATAGTCACGGCTGATGAATTTGCGAATTTGCTCTTCGCGCACCACAACCACAGCCAAGGTAGGCGTTTGCACGCGGCCCACCGTGGTTAAGAAGAAACCACCATCGCGGGAGTTAAAGGCTGTCATGGCACGGGTGCCATTGATGCCCACCAGCCAATCAGCTTCAGAGCGGCTGCGTGCTGCATCTGCCAAGCCTTGCATTTGTTGGTTAGAGCGTAACTTGCCAAAACCATCCCGAATGGCTTGCGGGGTCATGCTCTGCAGCCACAGGCGCTGCACGGGCTTGCCCAAAGGAATGGTCTGCCCCGCCTTTTGCGTGCCCGCATATTGTTCAATCAAACGAAAGATCAGCTCACCTTCGCGGCCCGCGTCACAGGCGTTGACCAAGGCGCCCACGTCTTTGCGCTTGGCCTGTTTGACCACGGCGTTCAGGCGGGTTTTGGTCTTGTCCACTGGCTTGAGGTCGAAGTAGGGCGGAATGACGGGCAAATGGGCAAAGCTCCACTTGCCGCGTTTCACGTCAAATTTTTCAGGCGCCTGAATTTCCACCAAGTGGCCCACCGCGCTGGTGACCACATAGGTTTCACTCTCAAAGTGGTCCTCGTGTTTTTCAAATTTACCTGCAATCGGCGTCAATGCACGCACAATATCTTGAGCCACCGAAGGCTTCTCTGCAATTACCAATGTTTTCATCTCATACAATCCGGTCTCGCGTGCGCGCATGCGCACGGGTACACACACGGGCACGCGCACACGCGCGCCCACATGTTTTCACCATAACAAATTTTTAACGCCGTGGTCAAAAAAACTCTACCGTCGACAAAATCGACTTTGAAGCCTTCCAAAAAACCCACGGCTTCACCCGCGTCTGGTCGACGGGTGCAGGTGCGCCGTTCTGGTGTTCACGGCAAGGGCGTTTTCGCCTTGCAAGATATTGCAGAGGGCGAGACCCTTTATGAATACGTCGGTGAGATCATCAGCTGGGACGAAGCGCAAGACCGCCACCCCCACGACCCCTCGGACCCCAATCACACCTTTTACTTCCATGTGAACGAAGACAAGGTCATTGATGCTCTGCACGGTGGCAACTCATCCCGTTGGATTAATCACAGTTGCAACCCCAACTGCGAGGCTGATGAAGAAAACGACCGCATCTTCATCAAAGCACTGCGCAACATCAAAGCGGGTGAAGAACTTAATTACGACTACGGCTTGATCATTGACGAGCCTTACACACCCAAACTAAAGGCCGAATACCCTTGCTGGTGTGGCAGCCCCAATTGCCGGAAAACATTGTTGGCGCCCAAGCGCAGACCTGCCACACCCAAAATTCCCAGCCAGATTAAAAAGATTGAGAAAAAAATCAAGAAGCTCAAAAAAGAGCTGAAACAAGTCAAAAAGATGAATTGACGCCAGCTCAAATTTGAAAACCAACTCCTGACAAAGGTCAAAATTGAACGATTGGGCACCTGTTCACCGTTGGCCAGCGGAAGCCATTTGGGAAGCGGTCGTCACGCAAGTGCCTGGTTTCAGCATTGAAATCCTGCCGGAAATCGATTCAAGCAACACCGAGCTCATGCGACGCGCCAAAGCGGGGCAGCATGATCCCATTTTGTTGGTGGCGGAACGTCAGACAGCAGGCCGCGGCCGACTAGGCCGCACCTGGACGGGGGAACTCGGTGATGCACTCACCTTTTCGATGGGTCTTCCTTACCAGCCACGTGATTGGTCTGGCCTGTCTTTGGCCGTTGGACTGAGCTTGGCAGAATCGCTGGGGCCTGAAGTTCAGCTGAAGTGGCCTAACGATTTGTGGTGGCGGCAACGCAAACTTGGCGGCATCTTGATTGAAGCGGCTAGCCAAGGTGGTCAAAGCTATGTCGTGGTCGGCGTAGGCTTGAACATCCGCAAACCCTTGGCAAGCGACCTTAGAACGCCAGCCGCCGCGATCGACGAGTTTTGGGATGGTGTCAGTGCACCCGCCGTCCTTGAGCGCGTCACGCAGTCCTTGGTGGCCATGCTGTTAAAGTTTGAAACGCAAGGCTTTGCAGAGTTACAAACACGGTTCAACGCACGTGACGCCATCAAGGGGCTGGAAGTGACGAGCAGTGACGGTCATCAGGGCAAGTGCATGGGCGTTGACGCACAGGGCGCTCTGCAAATTCAGACGCAACAAGGGCTGCTCAAGATCAATAGCGCAGAAGTGAGTGTTCGGCCTGTATGAAACACCTGAAATTGCGCTGGCTGATTTTCATTTTGATGCTCTTGAACGGCCTTTTTTTTATTTGGCAAGAGGGCGTTTTCAAGGCTTGGGGCTGGGCGCCCGCAAGCCCAAGTGAGCCTGATCGTCAACTGCAGCAAATCAATCCCGAGCAAATTGAAATCACAAGGAAAACAACATGAGTTTGAAGCTTTATTTTTCGCCAGGTGCTTGCTCTTTTGTGCCACACAGCCTTCTTCAACTGGCTGGCGCAAGCTTTGAGCCCATCATGGTCAAACTTCACAAGGGTGAACAATACGGCAACGAGTACCAGGCCATCAACCCTCGCAGTCAGGTGCCTGTGCTGGTTGACGACGGCCAAGTGATTACCCAAATTTTGGCCATCATTTTGTACCTTGATCAGAAATTCCCTGAGTGCATGTTTCTGCCAACATTGCCCCTTCAACGCGCCAAGGCCATTGAAACTTTGGCGTGGATGAACAACACCATTCATCCGACCTTCACCCATATTTTCATGCCGCATAAATTCAGCGATCAGGCCGATGTTCAAGCCAGTCTGAAAATTTTTAACACCCAACTCTATCAAAGACTTTTGTCTGAATTAGAAGCACTGGTGCTCACGTCTGCCTCGCCTTGGCTGTTTGGCAAGCACATCGGCCCTGTGGATGCTTATGCCTTGACCCTCACGCGATGGGGCTCAATTGCCGGCATCGACCCCAGCACTTACCCAGCACTTTGGGCACACGTTCAAAAAGTATCTGCCGACAAGGCTGTTGGTGCCGTCATTGAGCGTGAGCGTCTTCAATTGAACTTGTACAAAGCGAGTTAATTTGCTGGCACACCCAGATTCCAATCAGAGTTCGCTGCTTCGAGTTTGAGTGGACTCTGGCGCAAATCGAATGGTAAAACATGCGCCCGGCGGTGTCTGTCCGGGATGCGCCACATCAACCGTCACGCTGGCACCGTGGCGTTGCGCAATTTCTCGCACAATGGGCAAGCCTAAGCCTGAGCCATCAACGTTGCTGCCAAGGGCGCGGTAAAAAGCTTCAAAGACGCGCTCTCTTTCTGCCGCAGCAATGCCAGGGCCATTGTCTTCAACTTGCACAGCAATGGCTTGGCTGTATGGGTCTACCAGCAAACGAACGGTGATGATGCCCAATCTTTCGGGTGTGCTTGGCGTGTAATGAATCGCGTTGTCAACCAAGTTGCGAATCATTTCTTTGAGCAAGGTTGGATTGCCCTGCAGTTTCAAAAAGCGCCGTTTGGCTGCTGTGTTAACGCCGTCATAGCCTAGGTCAAGTCCCTTTTCCATTGCATGAGGCAATGAGTCGTTGAGCACTTCACTGATCAAGACCTCCATGTCACACGATTGAAAATCAATAGCCCCTCCACCTTCGGCGCGCGCCAGTGACAAGAGCTGGTTCACGGTGTGCGTTGCCTGCACGCTTGCGCGACCAATTTGTTTGAGCGACTGCTTTAACTCTTCTTCTCCTGCATCTTTTCTTTGTGCAAGATCGGCCTGCATTCGCAGACCTGCCAGTGGCGTTTTTAACTGGTGCGCCGCGTCAGCTAAGAACCTTTTTTGAGTCCCAATCGAGTCTTTCAGACGGCCCAACAAGTCATTGACCGAAGACACCAATGGCGCAACTTCGAGCGGCACCGCTTTCTCATCTAATGGACTGAGGTCGTCTGATTTTCTGGCGCGAATACGCTCCTCCAACTCTGACAAGGGCTTGATGCCGCGCACCAATGCCAACCAAACAAGCAATACCGCCAAGGGCAAAATTGCAAATTGGGGCAGCATCACACCTTTGATAATTTCAGTTGCCAACACGGATCGCTTTTCTCGCGTTTCAGCCACTTGAACCAAAACGGGGCCTGTTCTAGATGGCGATTTTTCAGAGGTCAATTGCACCCAGGTATAAGCCACTCGAACTTCGAGGCCACGCATTTCATCGTCGCGAATTTTGACCTCGAAACTGCCCAATTTTTCGTCTTCTTGGGGCTTTGGCAGGTCTCGATCTCCGCCTAGCAATTCATCTTGGGGACCTGTCACTTGAAAGTACACCAAGTCTGCGTCATCTGCTCGCAGCAATTCACTGGCCGGCTGAGGTAAGTTGAATTGAATGCGTTGTTGGTCGGGGCTTAGCTTGACCAACTGCGCCAGCGCCTGGACGTTGTAAACCAACGCACGATCAAATGGTTTGTTGGCCAAGCCTTGGGCCACCAACCAAGTGAGCGCCAAACTAACCGGCCACAGCAAGAGCAAAGGTGTGAGCATCCAATCTAAAATTTCGCCAAACAACGAGCGTTGCTCGCGGCGAAAAAACGACAGTTGCCAGTTTTTACGACTCATTCACCAACGGTGTTCACGGCACCCTTAACCTGGAATTTTTTCAAGGCAATAACCCAGTCCGCGCACGGTTGCAATGCGAATGGGACCTTTCTCAATTTTCTTGCGCAAGCGATGGATGTACACCTCGATGGCGTTGTTACTCACCTCTTCGCCCCACTCGCACAGACGCTCAACCAATTGGTCTTTGCTGACCAAGCGGCCTGCACGCTGCAACAAGACTTCAAGCAGGCCCAGTTCACGTGCTGACAATTCGACCATCTTGCCGTCAATGGTGGCCACACGGCCTGATTGGTCATAAATTAAGGGGCCGTGTTTGATCTGAGAGCTTGCGCCGCCCATGCCGCGGCGTGTGAGGGCCCTTACACGGGCTTCAAGCTCTTGCAGGCTGAACGGCTTGGCCATGTAATCGTCAGCACCGTAATCCAAACCTTTAACGCGCTCCTCAACACTGTCTGCTGCCGTCAGAATGAGAACGGGCAGGGTAGAGCCGCGGGAGCGCAATTTTTTCAAGACCTCAAGGCCGTGCATTTTGGGCAAACCTAAATCCAAAATAAGCAAGTCAAATTC
>CAJCDH010000236.1 GCA_903961095.1 uncultured Burkholderiales bacterium
AAGCTGGTGTCAAAACGGCGGTCTGAGACGTCTGGCACCATGGCATCTGAAATGTGGCCAATTCCGCCCAGTCGGGCCGCTTCCAGCGCCAGTTCGGCTGTTGAAATGTCAACGCCCATACCTCCCACCATGATCGGTACGAATTCTTTTTTACCGAACTTCAGGCGAAAATCATCAACACGTTTCATGAAAATCCTTGGGAACTCCACCCCGAGTGACTCAGCCAGGCTTGGCGCCCGTATCGCCTCACAAAGGGTGTAATTGTGCTAGCCAGAGTGGCTTTGAATCCGAGGAATTCTACCCCCGCACCTGTTTCAAATTTGCGCCATGGACATTTCCCCTGCCCGATGGGAGTACTTGATGGTCGGGCTCATTTTTTCCACTAAAACCCGGGCTGGCCGACCCCCATAAACAGATGCCTTGAGCCATTCATATTCGCTGGCCAATTGGGTTTCATCGTCCAGGCGAATTTGCCAGACTCTTTGCTCCGCGTTCCAGCGGTAGCCCCGCGCCTTGAGCAAGTCCTTGGTCTCAAACGGGGCTTGATTGGCTTGCAATCTGTAGCTGCTGACCCGACTCTGAGCCACAAGCCGAGCCAAGCCGCTGTGTTGTGAGCTGGGCAAGGTCTCGGCCAATACCGCCAACAAAGCGTGGCAGTCCACTTCTGCGCGGTGCGCCTCATAAAACCAGCCTTTTTCCAGTGCCAGATATTCCAGCTTGGAAGAGCCGTGACCTTCTTTCTTCCAGTCAATCTCCGCAAAGGAACAAGCCCATGACAATTTGGCAAATGCGGGCAGGCGGGCTTCACAAAATGGCCGGTCAAAGGCCGCATTGTGGGCAATCACCAGATCGACGCCCTGTAGCAATTGGGTAATTCGGGCCAGATCCAGGCTTTGCCCGCTGACCATTTCATTGCTGATGCCAGTAATGGCCTGAATTTCAGCTGAAATCACCATCCCGGGATCTTCCAGCCCGTCGTAGACCTGAACATCGCCCACGGGCAAACCAGTCGCGCGATCCACATCAACCTGCAACATGGCCAATTCAATGATCTTGTCGCTCGCATGGTCGAGCCCCGTGGTTTCAGTATCTAGCACGATGACGCGCAGACACTCCCCCTGCGACTGCCGAGCAAATCGGAGCACGGGTTGCAGGCGACGCAGCACTTTGTAGTCAGCTGATTTTTCTAGCGTAGCCGCCATGGCTTCAAGGGTCAGTGTTGGCGCAACGGGTGAAACTGGTGCAGCAACAACTTTGGCCTTGGGTCGTGGTTTACGCGCTACTTTGGGTGACTCGACCTGCTCAAAGCTGTCAAAGCCCAGTTGAAATTGCGATTCGCTCAAGGGGTATCTCTCAATGCGGTGTTAATTTATCTAGCTTAAACCATTGGAAAAGCAAAATCATTTTTTAACCATCTTTATTCGTAACCACGCCGGATATAAACTAGTAAAAAAATAGGTAGATGGATAGGGGGGGAAATGTTTCAAAAAAAAATCAGGGTTACCTGCGGGGTTTTCAGCTTGTTGTGGGTCATGGTGCATGACGCTTCGGCTTGCAAAAGCCCTATAGAGCAGACTTTTAGTGCGGCTTATGGGCAAATAATATCCGGTGATTTGGGGCAGGCTCAATTGCAGCTTGACAAGCTGTTCAGGCAATCTCCACACCAGCCTGAGGTGCTCAACAACCTCGCTGCCCTTGCACAACTCCGGGGAAATCTCGGGCAAGCACGGGACTTGATTAACGAGGCTTCCAAGCACAGGCCCGCTTATGCCTCAATTTTTAGCAATCGCGAACTTCTTTCTGAACGATACAGCCTTCAGGCCTCGCGTATTCAGCTGATTGCAAATTTACCTTGCCAACAAGAGCAACATCTCGCCATGACTGTTGCTATGGCCAAAACCTTTGTCTCTCAAACAGAGGAAGTTGATTTCCAACTTGAAAAAGACGAGCTCTCAGCATCAGAAACGTGGGCTGAGCTCAGGGGCATGGAATTCAATTTTTTAGCAGACGCTGAACCCAATAAGCCCGATAAACCCGATCAACCCGATCAACCCGATGAACTTGTTGAACTTGTTGAACCCGATGCATCCAGTCAAACCGCTGCAGGGGTGAACCTATTGCCGCTGACACTTCAAGCGCTACCGACACCAATACCTCTCCATGATCCGGCAACAGCAACAGCAACGGCTATTCAGGAAAGTGAATCTCTTCAAATTGCCCTCCAAAGCTGGGCCAAAGCCTGGCGCGAACAATCGACGCAGACGTATCTGAATTTTTATGCCCGCACTTTTGACTATTCTGGTACCGGCGCCAGCACCCGAGCCCAATGGAAGCAGAGGCGAACCCAGCGACTGGCCAGGTATCAATCTATTCAATTGGAATTGACTGATATTCAATATATAAAAAAAGCAGCACAAGTTGTCGCAGTCAGTTTTAACCAACGATGGCAAGGAGACGCCCTGATTATTTTTTCCCCTGGAAAAACGATGCATTGGAAGTTTCATCAGGGACGTTTGAAGTGGACCCGGAATTTGGGACAGCTGTTTAAGTGGGACACTGTCTAAAGAAACGGGTTACCAATGACTGAATCAAAGAAGCGGAAATTTCATCCACCGGAGTTCAAGGCGAAGGTGGGACTGGAGGCGCTCGGTGGGA
>CAJCDH010000237.1 GCA_903961095.1 uncultured Burkholderiales bacterium
AGGGGGCAGATTGAGGCCTGCCCTTGAATTACTTGCTAACTTCGTCAACCAGCAATTTGAAGTCATCGATGTCTTCAAAGCTGCGGTACACACTTGCAAAGCGAACATAGGCTACTTTGTCGAGTTTTTTAAGTTCGCGCATGACCAGTTCGCCTATTTTGTTGGAGGCTACTTCGCGTTGCGCTAAGTTCAATAACTTTTCTTCAATGCGCTCTATGGCTGAATCGACTTGCTCTGTGCTCACGGGCCGTTTGCGCAAGGCCAAGTTCATGCTGGCACGCAGTTTGATGCGTTCGTATTCAATGCGTCGACCATCTTTTTTGACGATGGTTGGAAAGTTAACTTCGGGTCGCTCGTAGGTTGTGAAGCGTTTTTCACACGCCGCACATTGTCTGCGGCGGCGAATCAGGTCGCCATCTTCAGCCAGACGTGTTTCCACCACTTGGGTGTCGGTATGGCTGCAGAAGGGACACTTCATTTGTAGACAGGAAAGCGAGCGGTCAAGGCATTGACTTTGGCGCGCACGGCTTCGATGTTGGCCGTGTCATTGGGGTTGTCGAGAACGTCGGCAATGAGGTTGGCTGTGATACGGGCTTCCTCGTCCTTGAAACCACGTGTGGTCATGGCGGGGGTGCCCACCCGAATGCCGCTGGTGACCATTGGCTTTTCGGGATCATTGGGGATAGAGTTTTTGTTGATGGTCATGTGCGCTTGGCCCAACGCAGCTTCGGCAACTTTGCCCGTGATGCCTTTGGAGCGCAGGTCGACCAACATCACATGGCTTTGTGTGCCGCCGCTCACAATGCGCAGACCGCGCTGTGTGAGAACTTCTGCCACAATTTGGGCGTTCTTGACCACTTGCTGTTGGTAGGACTTGAACTCTGGCGCCATGGCCTCTTTGAAAGCCACAGCCTTGGCTGCAATGACGTGCATCAGCGGGCCGCCTTGCAGACCTGGGAAGATGGCGCTGTTGATGGCTTTTTCGTGTTCGGCTTTCATCAAGATGATGCCGCCGCGAGGGCCGCGCAAGCTCTTGTGTGTTGTTGACGTCACCACATCTGCGTAAGGCACAGGGTTGGGATAAACGCCAGCCGCAATGAGACCTGCGTAGTGCGCCATATCAACCAAGAAGATGGCGCCCACGTCTTTGGCCACTTTGGCAAAACGCGCAAAATCAATGTGCAGGCTGTAAGCTGAAGCGCCAGCAATGATCAGCTTGGGCTTGGTTTCGTGCGCCTTCTTTTCCATGGCGTCGTAGTCGATGGCTTCTTTGGCATCAAGGCCATAGCTCACCACGTTGAACCACTTGCCACTCATGTTGAGGGGCATGCCGTGTGTGAGGTGACCGCCTTCAGCCAAGCTCATACCCATGATGGTGTCGCCGGGCTTTAAGAAAGCCAAAAACACAGCTTCGTTGGCGGATGCGCCGCAATGGGGTTGCACATTGGCTGCATCGGCCCCAAAAATTTGTTTGATGCGGTCGATGGCCAATTGCTCAACAATGTCGACATATTCGCATCCGCCGTAGTAGCGCTTGCCAGGATAACCCTCGGCATATTTATTGGTGAGTTGCGAGCCTTGGGCGGCCAAAACGGCGGGAGAGGCGTAATTTTCGCTGGCGATCAGTTCAATGTGATGCTCTTGGCGTGCATTTTCAGCTTGAATGGCTGCAAAAATTTCGGGATCGGTTTGTTCAATCAGAATGTTTCTTGAATACATGGCAGGCCTAAAAAGGATGGTTCCTTGCTAAATTGAAGTGCAAATGTTGAAGTGCAAATGGCCTCAATGTGGCAAGGGCTGCCCAGGCGAACGGCTGAAACCTTGAGCCATCAAACCCGCACAAGGTGCACGCTTCCCAGTGGTTGAGGACGGCGCAATGCTCATCCATGTCCACGTCAGAGCTTGGTTTGCTGAGTTAGCAAGACCATGCTCCTATCGCCAGTTGCGTACCTGTCAAGTGTAGCCCAGGAGGTGATGAATCTAACCGAGAAGGCTAAATTTGGTAGACCTTTTGCGCAGTCTATGGCTTTAAAAGCCTATTTTTTGGAACTGGGTTTTGGATCTGGTGTCAGCTTGGGGAGAGCTTGCCTCAGCCGCTCTTGTTCGACCAAAACTCGCGCAATGTAGTCAGTTTCTAGAGAAACCGACTCTTCGCCTGCTTTGTAGAGGCGCAACCCCTCTTGAATGCTGCCTGTGAGATTGATGCATTCTTTGAGGATCTTGACGCCAATGCGCAGATTCGTTTTGGGGTCAAAAATAGCCATCACCCCGCCATAAGGGGTGAATTGTTCTGAATGCACTTCTTGTAGAACTTGCATCAGGCCTTTGGCACCCGCAGAGCTGTTGGCAAATGGATTGAAATTGGACTCTACCCCTATGACAGCCAAAATGAGGGTGGGGTCGAGTGAAGACCGATCTGCCAAGTCAAAAACCTCCAGCATCAAGGCATTCATTGGCTCGGGCGCAATTCTGTACTTGCTTCTAACTGCTTGAACAAGGGCCATTTGGGTGGGGTTGAGGTCAATAGAGGGGGCCGCAAAACTTCTTAACAAGACTTGCTGTTGTTCGTCTTCAGCTTCAGTGATGTGAAGCCGTGTAAACAGCCATCCCTGAACGCTCTGTACGGTCAAGGTTCTCACTTCAGGCCGCGCTAGGGCCAGCATGCTCAGAATCAGAGCCATCAAGCCCAGAAGTGCAAAACTGTGGTGAGAGATGTTCACAAAGCCCCGCGCAATGTCGCCTGAAAAGGTCAGAATTCCGAGCCAAAGACGAGCAGTCCATCGGGTCGCGGTTTCGTGAAGGGCTGGTTGGGGCACGGCGTATGTAGAAGGGGCAGAACTGGAGATTATAAAAAAAATCGAAAATAGATGCTTTCTGCGGATCGGGGTCGCCCATCCTCGGTGAAAATAGCTTCTTTATCTTTTTGTGTTGTGACTGTGACTCCTTCATCTCCTAAAACCTCAGACGTTCAAGCTTTAGACAATTTGACGGGAGGTGCCTTTGTCGCTCAAACATCTGGTGAGCGCGCTGCCAAGTTACGCGAGTGGCTACTTACCAATCCTTCACAAGAAGATCTGCAGCACGTCTTCAAAGAAATATCAACACGAGACAAAGGCGCTGCCAAAGTCATCCGAGAAAAATTGGATGAGTTAAAGCGCTCACATGGCCAAGATGTCTTGGCCGCTGTTTGGGCCGAGCGTGCCAATGCCATGCTGACTGCTTCGCGTTTGAACATTGCCGATGCCATGGCTTGGCAGCGAGATGCAGCCAAAGCGGGCGCACCCTTGTCGCGTGAACCGCTGGCCAGCCTGAAGTTGCAATTGAATGAAAAAGTCAAAGCGGTTGAAGATTTGCAACACCAAGTGATGGTGCAGCGCGAAACCGCTGTGTTGTTGGCACAACGTATTGAAGTTCTGTCTACCAAAACCTTGAAAGAAGCAGATGCCGCCAATGAGGTGTTGCAGTCTGATGTAGCACACTGGCAACAACAAGCCCACGCCCTCACAGAAGATCCATCGTGGCACAGTGTTGATTTGAAATTTCCACCTCAACTTGATGCCTCTCGCCATCAGTTGAGCAGTGTTTGGGAAGCCTTTGAGGCGGCCTTGTTCCAAGCCAAAGCGGCCCGTGAAGATGCCAACGAACCCATGCCCTCAGTGCCTGTATGGGCTGAAGAAATCCGGGTGGTGCGTGGTGGCCAA
>CAJCDH010000238.1 GCA_903961095.1 uncultured Burkholderiales bacterium
GAGTGCGGGAGGGCCGCTGAGCTTGGATTTGGTTTTTTTCCGCCCAGAAAGTTCGGTGTGTTGTGCATCACGCTCTGCAGTGGCTAAGCGTCTAAAGACCAAAATGTCGCAATAGGAAGTTAAATCAAAACGAGATGGAAGTTGCTTGTTTAGCAAATCTGACACATGCAAATCCAGCAAGCGGTGTCCGTTCAATTGAAAAAGAGCATGGTGGACTTGGTTTTGCTCTGTCTGAAAAAAACTGCGCGAACAGGCCATCCAGACAAAACCATTTTCAGGCAAGCTTGTGGGAAGTGAGAGTGAATCTTGAACCAGATGCCCGGTGATTGTAAAAACTCGCATGTGAAGTTGCCTCGTGTGAGTGGGCAGCCTTATGCCTTTGTCAACAAGCGGGCCGCATCGCGCGCAAAGTAGGTCAAGATGCCATCTGCACCAGCGCGTTTGAACGCCAACAAGCTTTCCATCATCACGCCATCATGGTCGAGCCAGCCGTTTTGGGCGGCTGCTTTGAGCATGGCATATTCGCCAGAGACTTGGTAGGCGAAAGTGGGCACGCCAAACTCATCTTTCACTCGGCGCACGATGTCTAAGTAGGGCATGCCTGGTTTGACCATGACCATGTCAGCGCCCTCCGCAATGTCAAGCGCCACTTCGCGCAAAGCCTCATTGGTATTGCCAGGGTCCATTTGGTAAGTTTTTTTGTTGCCCTTGCCTAGGTTGGCGGCAGAGCCTACGGCATCACGGAAGGGCCCATAAAAAGAACTGGCGTATTTGGCGCTGTAAGCCATGATTTGCGTGTGCACATGGCCCTTGTTTTCAAGCGCCTGTCGAATGGCCCCGATCCGACCATCCATCATGTCGCTCGGCGCCACCATGTCGACGCCGGCATCGGCTTGAACCATGGCCTGTTTGACCAATTGGGCCAAAGTCAGGTCATTGAGGATGTAACCAGTTTCGTCGAGCCAGCCATCTTGGCCGTGACTTGTGAAAGGGTCCAATGCGACATCTGTCATGATGCCCAGCTCAGGGAAGTTCTTTTTCAGAGCTCTCACCACCGTTGGCACCAGGCCTTCTGGGTTAAGCGCTTCGTTGCCTTGAGGGTCCTTCAATGAACTGTCGATGACCGGAAAGAGGGCCATGACGGGAATGCCTAGTTTGACGCAATCCTCAGCCACGGGCAATAACAAATCCAAACTCAAACGCTCGACACCCGGCATGGAGGAAACCGCGTGCCGTTGGTTCGCCCCGTCGAGCACAAAGACTGGATAAATAAGATCGTCACTGGTGAGTTGATGCTCACGAACCAAACGCCGAGAAAACTCGGTGCGGCGCAAACGACGTGGGCGACTCAAGGGAAAGGGTGTGTGAATAAGTGTCATTTGAAAATTGTGCCTGATCTTTGCCATATTGGGGACAAGTCATGCCACACGTGACGAAGAAAATCTCAGATCCAAGCACTTGGCCAACTTGTGTCAAATCAACCGACAGGGCTACACTCAGGGCATGCTCTGGATCAAAGCCTTTCACATCGTCTTCGTGGCCAGCTGGTTCGCTGGCTTGTTTTATTTGCCTCGAATCTTCGTCAATTTGGCGATGGTGCCAGACGACTCTTTGGCCGAGCGCGCAAGGCTGCTGCTGATGGCCAGAAAGCTGTTGCGGTTCACCACTATTTTGGCGGTGCCAGCCATTGTCCTGGGGGTTTGGCTTTGGTGGGGCGTTGGCATTGGGTGGGGCCCCGGCAATGCTTGGATGCACGCTAAGTTAAGTTTGGTGCTCTTGATTGTGGGCTATCACCACTCTTGCGGTCGAATTTTGAAAAAATTTGAAGCCCATCAAAACACCCACAGCCATGTTTGGTACCGCTGGTTCAATGAAGCGCCTGTTTTGATGCTGGTCGCGGTGGTCATCTTGGTGGTTGTAAAACCTTTTTAAGTCAAGCCAGCTAGCAAGATGCAAAAAACTGCGGCATGGCCTTTGGCTGGTATTTATGCCGCATTGATCATCTATGCCAGCCTTTATCCCTTTGAGGGGTGGCGCTCGCAGGGCGTTGATTGGACGGCTTTTTTAGTGGCACCGTGGCCGCGGTATTGGACGGGCTTCGATGTTCTTTCTAACGTTTTAGGCTACGCCCCCTTGGGTTTTGTGGTGGCATTGGCCCTGCAGCGCAGCGCCCCTGCATTGCCAGCAGTGAGTGTGACATTGGCCATTGGCTCCTTATTGGCGCTGGCGATGGAGTCATTGCAGCTTTTTTTGCCAGCTCGGGTGCCTTCCAATCTGGATTGGTGCTTGAACAGTTTTGGCACTTTCATGGGGGCTGGTTCTGCTTGGATCTTGGAGCGCTTTGGTTTTTTAGATCGATGGAGTCGCTTCCGTGCCAACTGGTTTTTGCCCGATGCCAAAGGCTCATTGGTGCTGATCGCCTTATGGCCAATTGCCTTGCTATTTCCAGCGCCCGTGCCCATGGGTTTAGGCCAAGTTTTAGAGCGCGCCGAAGATGCGCTGGCACTGCGGCTGCAAGAAACCCCGTGGCTTGATTGGTTGCCAGTGAGGGAGGTCGAGCTGCAGCCATTGCTTCCTCTTTATGAGGTTTTGTGTGTCAGTCTGGGGCAGTTGTTACCTTGCCTTTTGGCATTCAGCTTGGTTCGGCATTGGCACCAGAAAGCCGTGTCGTGGTTCTTGTTGTCAGCACTTGGACTGTTGTTCACAGCCTTGTCAGCTGCTTTAACTTATGGCCCAGCCCATGCATGGGGGTGGCTCAGCGCGCCGGTGCAATCGGCTTTGGTGCTTGCTGCCTTGTTGGCTTG
The DNA here is from genome assembly GCA_903961095.1 of uncultured Burkholderiales bacterium. Classification (GTDB taxonomy): domain Bacteria; phylum Pseudomonadota; class Gammaproteobacteria; order Burkholderiales; family Burkholderiaceae_C; genus Limnohabitans_A. The sequence goes on from CAJCDH010000238.1 coordinate 2,805, forward strand.
GCCTTTGATGTGGGTGAAGGAGAAAACGCTTCAAGTGTTGGCGCTGGTTGGCTTGGTCTTGCAACTGACACTTCTCAACAACGCATCGGCCAACGCCTACTTTGCCTTGACCTTGCAAAACTGGGAACAAGGACAATTTATTCGCTTTCATGGACTGATTCAATGGCTAGGTTGGTTATGGCCCTTTGTTTTGCTGGTTTATTTGATGCGCCGTTTGTCCTCGGCGCGCCCCACTAAAATGACGAGATGAGTCAAACTGCACTACCCCCAACAGAGTTAGGCCAAGCCGACGCTCCCAACAAGCCCTACTACGAACGCCATATTTTTTTCTGTTTGAACGAAAGAAAGAATGGCGAAGCCTGCTGTGCACTGCAAGGCGCGCAAGCAGCCTTTGACCACTGCAAGTCACGCGTTAAGAGCCTTGGCCTTTCAGGGCCTGGCCAAGTTCGAGTCAACAAAGCAGGGTGTCTTGATCGTTGTGCTGGCGGGCCTGTTGCGGTGGTCTATCCAGAGGGAACTTGGTACAGCTTTGTCGACAACTCGGACATCGATGAAATTGTCGACAGTCATTTGAAAAATGGCCAAGTTGTGACCCGCCTGTTAACCCCACCAGACCTTGGGCGTTGATGAATGCCGCCACGCAGAGCCTGTCACTTCAAGGGCCATCTGGCGTTTTGGAGTGTGTGTGCGACCTGCCTGCCTTAGGGACTTATCAAGGCACGGCAGTGATTTCACACCCTCACCCTTTGTATGGTGGCACGATGCACAACAAAGTGGTGCAAACCTTGGCCAAGGCGTTTGTGCAAAATGGGTGGCGCGCCATTCGATTCAATTTTCGCGGTGTGGGGGCAAGCGCTGGCGTCTACGATGAAGGCCGCGGCGAAGTTGATGATTTGATGAGTGTGATTCAAGCCACTTCTGAAGCCTCTCAGTCTTTGGCGCTTGCAGGGTTTTCTTTTGGTGCCTTTGTCACAAGCCACGCTGTCGCGCGCCTGCCATCTTCCCTTCAACTAGAAAAACTGGTCTTGGTTGGGACTGCTGCATCACGTTTTGAGGTAGCCACTTTGCCCACCGATCTACATGAAAAAACACTGGTCGTACATGGCGAAGTGGACGATACAGTGCCGTTGGCCAGCGTCATGGATTGGGCTCGACCACAGTCTTTGCCCGTCACGGTCATTCCCGGAGTCGAACATTTCTTTCACGGACAATTGCCCCTCCTGCGGATGCTCGTCAGCCGCCATCTGCGTGCTTGACGTTTTTTTAAAATCACCATGACGACTTTGTTTTCCAAATCACGCCGAATTGCCCTCCATGCTGGATTGCTATTGAGCCTTGCGACCCTTCATTTAGGGGGAGTGTCTGGCACGGCGCATGCTCAGGCGGCTGCGCCCGAAGCCCCAGAAGTAGCGGCCCGTGCTTATTTGCTAATCGATGTCACCGCCAATCAAATATTGGCCTCGCGCGACTTGGACATGCCAGTCGAGCCGGCCTCATTGACCAAACTCATGACTGCTTATTTGGTTTTTGAAGCCTTGAAAGCCAAAAAAATTGACCTCAAGCAAAGCATGGCTGTGAGTGAGCGCGCTTGGAAAATGCCAGGATCGCGGATGTTCATCGACCCCAAAATGAAAGTGCCCGTTGAAGATTTGATCAAGGGCATGATTGTTCAGTCGGGCAATGACGCCACGGTAGCTTTGGCTGAAGGCGTCGGCGGCACGGTAGAACGCTTTGTCCAGATGATGAACGAGCAAGCCAAGGTTCTGGGCATGAACAGCACCAGCTACAAAAACCCTGAGGGCTTGACCGAGGCGGGCCATACCACCACGGCTCGCGATTTAGGCACCTTGGCCATCCGATTGCTGCGGGACTTCCCTGAGTATGTCCCAACTTATGCCATCAAAAAGTACCGTTATCCTGGCACGCCAGCGGCCAACGACAGCAATCGCAATTTGCTGTTGTTCAAAGATCCTACGGTCGATGGTTTGAAAACCGGCCATACAAATGCCGCTGGGTATTGCTTGGTGGCGACGGCAAAGCGTGAGTTCCCTAACCTTGGCCCGCGCCGCCTGATGGCCATTGTGCTGGGTACCAACAGTGAAATTGCCAGGGCCAATGAGGCCCAAAAATTACTCAACTGGGGCTACACCGCATTTGATGCCCTAAAGTTGTTTGATGCAGGCCAGGCCGTTGCCACGCCGGCCATTTGGAAGGGCAAAGCCTCCAGCATCAAATTGGGTCGATCAGAAGCCCTTGTGGTGGCCATTCCGGCCGGTTCGGCGGCACAAATCAAAACGCAACTGGTGAGACCAGACCCCTTGGTCGCCCCCGTGACCAAGGGGCAGGCTATTGGAAGTCTCAAAGTTTTCCGTGGCGACCAGCTTTGGGTCGACATGCCACTTCAGGCTTTGGATACGGTTGAGCAAGCCGGAGTGTTCGGCAGAGCATGGGATGCCGTGCGTTTGTGGATCAAATAAGAAAAGTTGGTGCTTGCCAACTTTAGGCCTAGCACGACTTATAGAGAAATTTTTGCCTAGGCCTTAAACCAAGGCTATACTAGAAGGCTTTTCCGCATTTGGGGCGGAGAAGATTTTTTTGTTCATTCCAAACGTTTAGGGACGTTTTTTTAAATGCCAACCATCAATCAATTGGTGCGTCAGGGGCGCGAGGTCGAAAAGACCAAGTCAAAAAGCCCTGCGATGCAAAACTCTCCGCAGCGCCGCGGTGTGTGC
>CAJCDH010000239.1 GCA_903961095.1 uncultured Burkholderiales bacterium
AGGGTTCGCGCCCTAGAAACCCTGCTGACCCAAAAGGGGTACATCGACCCGGCCGCCATTGACCGCATCATTGAGACCTACGAAACCGAGATTGGCCCTCACAACGGCGCCCAAGTGGTGGCCAAGTCTTGGGCTGAGCCTGAGTTCAAGGCTTGGCTTTTGAAAGATGCCACCGCTGCCATCGCCTCTTTGGGCTTTATGGGTCGCCAAGGGGAGCACATGATCGCTCTAGAAAACACCTCTGAACAACACAATATGGTGGTTTGCACCCTGTGCAGTTGCTACCCTTGGCCCATCTTAGGTTTACCGCCCGTTTGGTACAAAAGCGCAGCCTACCGTTCACGCGCCGTCATTGAACCTCGCAAAGTTTTGGCTGACTTTGGTGTGTCCTTGCCGACAAGCACCCGCATTCGCGTTTGGGACTCCACCGCCGAAGTTCGCTACTTGGTTCTGCCTGTGCGCCCTGCAGGTACTGAAAATCTGTCGCAAATCGAGTTGGCCAACTTGGTCACGCGAGACGCCATGATTGGGACGGCGCTGGTATGAACGGCGTGCACGACATGGGTGGCCAACAAGGTTTTGGCCCCGTCCTGTTAGAAAAGGCTGAGCCTTTGTTTCACGCCAATTGGGAAAGCCGGGCCATGGCCATCACTGTGGCCATGGGCGCCAGCGGGCAATGGAACATTGACCTCAGCCGCTCAGCCCGTGAGTCCCTGCCGCCTGCCATTTACTTGTCGAGCAGCTATTACGAGATATGGATTCGTGCGCTGGAAAAGCTCATGCTCGAGCGCAATATGGTGACTCAAGCAGAGCTTCAAGCCGGACAGCAACTGACCGCCCCTGTCAAAGTGAGCAAGGTACTGAACATCGGCAACGTGGACGCCGCCTTGAAGGCTGGCAGTCCCACCGAGCGCCCCATTGATCAGCCCGCCCTGTTCAAAGTGGGCCAAAAAGTGCGGGCTCTTAACATGCATCCGCAAGGCCACACCCGTTTGCCACGCTATGTGCGGGGTCATGTGGGCACCATTGTCAGCTTGCATGGCGGTCATGTGATGCCTGACCAGCACACACTTCGCGCATTACCGCCTTTCAAGGTGGCCGTTGAGTGGCTCTACACCGTGGTCTTTGACGGCCCCACCTTGTGGGGTGCAGGCACCGACCCCCGCTTGGAAGTGACCGTAGACGCATGGGAATCTTACTTAGAAGCCGTCGCCTGAACATACCGAAACATGTCATGCAAAACACGCACCTGACACTTGAAGAAATTGCCCAGCATTGCGGTGGTGAACTGCCATTGCCTACGCAAGATGCCAATGGCACCGTCTTTACCGAGCCGTGGCAAGCCCATGCTTTTGCCATGACACTCCAATTGCACGAAAAAGGCTTGTTCACCTGGACGGAGTGGGCCTCAACACTCACCGAGCAGATTCGCAAAGCGCAAGCTTTAGGTGATTCAGACACTGGCGCCACTTATTACACCCACTGGCTGAATGCCTTGGAGACCCTGGTGCTGAACAAACAACTGGGCACGGCCGATCAAATTCATGATTTGGAACACGCATGGAAAGCGGCTGCAGCCCGAACGCCGCATGGTCAGCCCATCGTCTTAGAGACTTAAGGCTCTGGCGTGCCGGTGTCTAATTCTCCCAAGATCAATTGACGTCTTGCTTGTTCGGCCAAGGCTTGGTATTTGCGTTTGAAAGCGTCCAAGCTTTCCTCCTCTAACTCTTCCAAATCCAGCAAGGCATTGTGCGCACCATGGAAGACTTCTTTCGAAAAACAGACACACCGCTATGATGCGCCCATTGTTCAGAAAATAAAAACTTGAAATTTCCATTTCTTCCCGTTGCCGCCCTGATGGGCAGTTTGATCACCTTGTGTGCTGGCACGTCCTTGGCCAAGGGCTTGTTTCCTTTTGTAGGCGCAGAAGGAACGACGACTTATCGATTGGTGTTTTCAACCCTTTTGCTGATGGCTTTTTGGCGTCCTTGGCGTCGAGCTTGGACCTGGGCCGATGCGCCGCTCTTGGTGTTATTTGGCGCAACCTTGGGCATCATGAACTTGCTGTTTTACAACGCCCTCAAAACGGTGCCCTTTGGCCTTGCCATTGCCGTTGAATTCACGGGGCCGTTGGCGGTCGCTTTGTGGTCCTCCAAAAAACCTCTCGATTTTGTCTGGATTGTTTTAGCTGTTGCCGGCATGGGCTTGATCTTGCCACTTGGAAACACTTTGGGTGCAAACCTGCAGACTGACGCGATTGATCCGCTGGGAATTGCTTATGCGTTAGGCGCTGGTGCTTGCTGGGCTATCTATATCGTGATCGGTCAACGTGTGGCCGATCGCATCGGCGCTTTTGCCACACCCATGGGCATGTTGGTCGCGGCTTTGGTGGTCACCCCTGTGGGCATCAGTGTGGCTGGCACTTCATTGTTAAACCCAGAGTGGATGTTGGCTGGTTTGGGCATTGCATTGCTGTCGAGTGCGATTCCATACAGCTTGGAAATGTATTCACTCAAACACTTGCCCAAACAAACTTTCAGCATCTTGCTCAGCCTTGAACCTGCCGTCGGCGCTTTGGCAGGCTGGTTGGTTTTATCAGAACAACTGAGCACACAACAGCTGTGCGCTATCGGTTTGATCATGGCCGCTTCCGTAGGCTGCGCCATGACTTCGGGTCAGCGCAGAATCGAGCCTTAAATATCGATGTTGCCCGCGCGCAGCGCGTTGCTCTCGATGAAGTTGCGACGTGGCTCCACCTCGTCGCCCATGAGCATGGTGAACACGCGATCGGCTTCGATGGCATCGTCAATTTGGACACGCAGCAAACGGCGCACAGTGGGATCCATGGTGGTTTCCCAAAGCTGCGCAGGATTCATCTCGCCCAAGCCCTTATAGCGCTGACGGCTGGTCGTGCGCTCGGCTTCGCCAATGAGCCAATGCATGGCTTGGCGGAAGTCGTTGGTCTTCTCTTCTTTTTGTCTTTCGCCTTCACCGCGCATGACCTTGGCGCCATCACCCAGCAAACCGCGAAAGGTGTTGGCGGCTTCGGCCAATGCGCCGTAGTCGGCACCGTGCACGAAGTCTTGCGTAATGACGCTGCTTTTGATGTTGCCATGATGGCGACGGCTAATTCGCAACAAGGGCTTGTCGGTGCGGACGTCAAACTCAGCATTCACTTCAGCGGGAATGCCTGTGGTGTTAAGTTCGCGCAATTTGGCTTGCAATGCGGGAGCACACTCTGCAGCGAGGTCTAAGTTGTCCAAGTTGAGCGACACGCCATCGGCAATGGCGCGCAATGCTTCGGCATCCATGAAATTGGACAAACGCTGAATGACCGCTTCGGCCACTTGGTGCTTGCGCGCCAAGGATTCAAGCGTATCGCCACTCAGCACTTGCGGTGCGGTGCCGCCTGTCGCAATGCTGGCGTCTTTCAAAGCAATGCGCAGCAAGAAAGTGTCGAGTGCGGGCGCATCTTTGAGATACAGCTCTTCTTTGCCGGCTTTCACTTTGTAAAGTGGCGGTTGTGCAATGTAAATATGGCCACGCTCGACCAAGTCGGGCATTTGGCGGTAGAAGAAGGTGAGCAACAAAGTTCGAATGTGTGCGCCGTCAACGTCAGCGTCGGTCATGATGATGATGCGGTGATAGCGCAACTTGTCGACATTGAAGTCGTCTGTGCCGCTCTTGCCCGAATCGGCTGTGACTTTGCCAATGCCTGTGCCAAGCGCTGTGATGAGTGTGACAATTTCGGTGCTGGTGAGCAACTTTTCGTAGCGTGCTTTTTCGACGTTCAAGATCTTGCCGCGCAAAGGCAAAATGGCTTGAAATTTACGGTCGCGGCCCTGCTTGGCAGAGCCTCCGGCGGAGTCGCCCTCCACAATGTAAATTTCGCAAAGTGCAGGATCTTTTTCTTGGCAATCGGCCAACTTGCCTGGCAAGCCCATGCCATCGAGCACACCTTTACGGCGTGTCATTTCGCGGGCTTTGCGAGCGGCTTCACGGGCACGTGCGGCTTCTACAATTTTGCCGCACAAAATTTTGGCGTCGTTGGGGCGCTCTTCTAAAAAATCGCCCAATGCTTTGGCCACAATGTCTTCCACGGGGGCACGCACTTCACTCGAAACCAGCTTATCTTTGGTCTGGCTTGAGAATTTGGGCTCAGGCACTTTCACGCTCAAGACGCAGCACAAACCTTCGCGCATGTCGTCACCACTGACTTCCACTTTTTGCTTTTTGGCAATTTCGTTTTTCTCAATGTACTTGCCAATGACACGCGTCATGGCGGCGCGCAAACCTGTGAGGTGGGTGCCGCCATCGCGCTGTGGAATGTTGTTGGTGAAGCACAAAACGTTTTCGTTGTAGCCATCGTTCCATTGCATGGCCACTTCGACACCAATGCTGGTGCCTGGAATGCCACCGTATGAATCGGCTGGGCGTTCTCCCAATGCAATGAAGGCATTGGGGTGCAAAACTTTTTTGTTGGCGTTGATGAAGTCAACAAAGCCCTTGACGCCACCTGCGCCAGAGAAGTCGTCTTCTTTGCCGCTGCGCTCGTCTTTCAAACGAATGCGCACACCGTTGTTCAAGAAACTGAGTTCGCGCAAACGCTTGGCCAAAATTTCGTAATGGAAGTCGTGGTTTTGCGTGAAGATGTCGGTGTCGGGCAAGAAGTGAACTTCTGTGCCGCGCTTTTCGGTGGCGCCCGTGATTTTCATGGGTGACACTTCGACGCCATCGACCATTTCGAGCAAACGGTTTTGCACAAAACCTTTGGCAAATTCAATTTGATGCACTTTGCCTTCGCGGCGCACTGTGAGGCGCAACCACTTGCTGAGCGCGTTGACGCAACTCACGCCCACGCCGTGCAAACCACCCGACACTTTGTAACTGTTTTGGTTGAACTTGCCGCCCGCGTGCAATTCAGTGAGGGCAATTTCAGACGCTGAGCGCTTGGGCTCGTGCTTGTCGTCCATCTTGACACCGGTGGGAATACCGCGGCCGTTGTCAGTAACGCTGATGGAGTTGTCGGAGTGAATGGTCACCACGATGTCATCACAGTGACCGGCCAAAGATTCATCGATGGAATTGTCGACTACCTCAAACACCAAGTGGTGCAGGCCGGTACCGTCGGACGTATCGCCGATGTACATGCCAGGGCGTTTGCGAACGGCTTCCAAGCCTTCCAAAATTTGAATTGACCCCTCGCCATATCCCTCAGAGGCACCCGCTTGATTGGTATCGATGGTGGGTTGCAGCGTAGTGAATTCTTCTGCGGTGGGCTTGTTTTCTTCTGTCATTTTTTCTTTTCTCAATCTCTCGATGGCCGAAACCCGCGAATCAACGCGGGTTTCGAAAGGCTCTTCTTGGGGTGTTTTTTAAGTCACCTTCAAGCAGTTCAGGCCTTAAATGCGCATGGGCATCACCACATATTTGAACTGGTCGTTTTCTGGGATGGTGATGAGCGCAGAGCTGTTGGCGTCGGCCAAATCAATGCGCACCATGTCTTGGCCCATGTTGGTGAGCACATCGATGATGTAGGTCACGTTGAAGCCAATTTCAATGCTGTCACCGCCGTAATCAATGTCAAGTTCGTCCACGGCCTCTTCTTGCTCGGCGTTGGTGGAAGCCACGCGCAAGGTACCAGGGTCCAAATTGAGGCGCACACCTTTGAATTTGTCGCTGGTGAGAATGGCGGTACGCTGCAAGCAAGACAGCAAGGCTTGACGGCCCAGCGTGAGGTTGTTGCGGTGGCCTTTGGGAATGACGCGGTTGTAATCGGGGAACTTGCCTTCAACGAGTTTGGTCACAAACTCCATGCCACCAAAACTGAACTTGGCTTGGTTGTTGGCAAACTGCATGTCGATGGCGCCTTCTGCGTCGCTTAACAAGCGCTGCATTTCGAGCACGGTTTTGCGCGGCAAAATAACTTCTTGTTTGTTGGGCACATCGGTGTCCAAAGTGGCGGAAGCAAATGCCAAGCGGTGACCGTCGGTGGACACCAAAGACAACTGCTTGCCTTCGGCCACAAACAAAATGCCGTTGAGGTAGTAACGGATGTCGTGCACGGCCATGGCAAATGACACCTGGCTGAGCAACTGCTTCAAAGTTTTTTGCGGCACGCTAAAAACGGGGCCAAAGCTGGCGGCTTCTTGCACCAAAGGAAAATCTTCGGCGGGCAATGTTTGCAATGTGAATTTGGATTTGCCGCCCTTCAAAATCAATTTGCTTTGGCTGGACTCCAAGCTGACGGTTTGATCGGAAGGCATGGTGCGCAAAATGTCGATCAGTTTGCG
>CAJCDH010000240.1 GCA_903961095.1 uncultured Burkholderiales bacterium
GGCATTACTTACGAAGCCGGCGATGGCGTACAACAAGACTTTGCCAAAGCGTTTGAATGTTTCATGAAGGCCAGCACGGCCGAGTTTCCAGGGGCGCATTTCCGAGTTGGCCGAGCATTGATGCGCGGCCATGGTGTGCCAAAAAACAAACCAGCAGGCGTGAAGTGGCTTCTAAAAGCCGCCAACGCCAACTATTCCGATGCGATGCTTGTTCTAGGCGCTACCTTGATGTCGGGCGATGGCGTGGAAGTGAATTACCCACTGGGCGCTTCTTGGTTTCAAAAGGCCGCAGAGCTGGGCAATGCCGAAGCCATGCATGAGTTGGCCACTTTTCACATGGAGGGCGATGGTGTCGAGGCCGATCCCGAAAAGGTGAAGCATTGGATGTTCAAGGCCGCGGGGCTGGGGCAGGAACAGGCCATTGAATGGGTGAACGAAAACTACCCAGATCAACCCGATTGGCTGATCAACTTGAAAAATAGCGCCAAAGAATTGCCAGCAGTCGATTCAGAAGATTCGAAAACAAGCGATGATCAAAACACCAAGCCCGACAATGAAAAGGCCAAGGACGATTCTGAATGAACTTTAAAAATATAGCGTTGGGTTTAATGCTGTGCAGCAGCGTGGTGGCGTTTGCGCAATACAAACCTTCGTACACCGTGGTCAAAAGCTACTCTCGCTTTGAAGTTAACAAAGACGCTTCTTACACCCAATACCTAGAAGAGCAAGAACGGGTAGACACGACGCAGGGCATTCGCATGTTGGGTGAACGCAAGATTACGTACAACTCAACGCTTGAAACTGTTGAAATCTTAGAGGCCTACACCATTCAACCCGATGGCACACGCATCAATGTGCCACTCGACAAAATTCGCACCCAAGATGAGACCGCCGACGATGGCGCCATTTACAGCGACAGCAAATCCAAAGTCATCATTTACCCCAAGCTCGAAGTGGGCAGCCAGGTCTATTACCGGGCCAAGTCTGTGCAACACACGCCTGAGTTTCCGGGGCACTTTTTCACATGGGAGCACTACAGTCCGCATGTGCGCTATCAAAACGTGACCGTAGAACTGGTGCACGATGTGGGCATCGAGGTGGGTGTGAACACCAAGGGCATGCAGGGCGGTAAGTTGGAAACGTTGTCACAGCCCAATACAGTTGCTTACAAATTTACCTACAGCCAAGACAAGGCTTACCCCAACGAAGAGTCAAGGGCCGACCTGCCAGACTTTGCGCCCAACTTTTCTGCAAGTACCTTTAAAACGTATGCAGATGTAGGCCAAGCCTACCAAGTGAGGGCCAAAGAAAAGGCTGCAGTCACTCCCGCCATACAAACACTTGCAAATGAGTTGATTGCAAAAGCCAATGCCAAAACCACATTAGAAAAAGTGAAGGTACTGCACCACTGGGTGGCACAAAATATCCGTTACTTGGGCATCTATGTTGGGGCAGGGGGCTTCGTACCCCACGACGCACAAAGCATTTTGGACAACCTCTACGGCGACTGCAAAGACCATGTGGTTATTTTGGAATCCTTGTTGGCAGCCGCTGGCATTGACAGTACCCCAGCTCTTATTAACTCTAGCACCGCATACCTGCTACCCAAGTTGCCCACGCCCGGCATCTTCGATCATGTGATCACTTATGTGCCCAGCCTCAATGTGTTTCTAGATTCCACCAGCCGCTTTGCACCCTTGGGTACATTGCCCAGCGGCAACATGGACAAACCTGTGGTCTTAACCCAAACGGGTACCCTTAGCCGCACACCCAAAACAGACCCTAGCAAAGACCGCACAGAAGCCCGCATTCAAATGCGCCTAACGCGCGACGGCAGCATCGAAGGCAAAAGCCAAGCCAAGATGTTGGGCATCTTTGAAGTGGCATCTCGCAATTCGCAGTTCAATTACCAAAACAAAAACCAAGCCGATATCGTCAACCGATTGCTGTCGCGCTTTCAAGAAACGGGTTGGGGCGAGATTGGCAAGACAGAACCTACCAACTACGACAAAGCTTGGCGCGTAGATTCCACGTTCGAACTAGACCCCGTGGTCAATGTGCCAGGCCCGAGCGCCATGGCCATTCCGGTGGGCTTGGCCCCTGGGCGAATTAAAAACTTTGCCGATGTGGTGTTGCCCAAAGAGCGAAGGTTTCCAACGTCTTGCAATTCCACCAAGCACGAAGAATGGATTGACTTGGCGTTTCCTAAAGACATGAAAATAACGCGTGTGCCGCAGGGTGTGAGCTTTGTAAAAGGCAATTTGAAATACCAATCGGCCTATGAACTCAAAGGCCAAGTGTTGAAGATCAAGCGCACTTACGCTGCATCTTACAAAAATAATATTTGTGGAGAAGAGGCAGACAAGCTATTTTCAGCATTCACGCAAGTGCTGCGCAGAGACCTAAGGCAGCAAGTTTTCTTTGAATAATTTAAGCCAATTTAACAGCAGCTTTTAACAGCCTGCCATCCATGATTGAATTCGTTGTAGTACCCCGCGAATCGATTACAAGGGAACTTTAGGCCCCAGTGCGCAGGCTTGCAGTTCTCCTAACGCGTGCTAGTATTGTTAAACATATAAACATATTTGAATCTTCTACCCGTCGTTTCAGGAGCTTGTGATGGATATGCAGACTGGCCGTCCGGCCACCCTCAGCCCACGTGGCATGGTTACCTCACCCCACAGTTTGGCCTCAGCTGCTGGAACAGATGTGCTTAGAGCCGGCGGCTCGGCGGTTGACGCGGCCATTGCCACTGCTGCTGTTTTGGGCGTGATTTACCCCCACATGACGGGCATGGGTGGCGATGCTTTTTGGCTCATCCATGATGCCAAAACTGGCAAAGTGCGCTACCTTAATGGCGGCGGACGCGCAGCTGCAAGCGCAGACCCCGCATTTTTCAAAAACAAAGGTTTGAGTGAGGTGCCGTTTCGTGGTGTCTGGCCTGCCACCTTGACCACACCAGGGGCGGTATCAAGTTGGTGTGAAGCTCACAAGGCCTACGGCAAACTGGGGTTGCCACGTATCTTGGCATCTGCCATCGACTTTGCCCACAATGGCTACCCCGTCACCCAGCGCTTGGCGGGTTGGATGCAGAGCTGTCAATCCGATTGCAGTGTCCAGCCAGGCTGGGCTGCGCTTTTCGCACCCGATGGCAAATTGCCCACTACAGGAGAAACAAGGCGAAACCCCGCTTTAGCCAGAACCCTGCAGGCAGTTGCCGAACAAGGCCAGGCCGGTTTTTACCAAGGCGAAACAGGCAAAGCCTTGGCCGCGCTGTCCAAGGAGCACGGCGGTTTTTTCACTGCGGACGACTTAATGCGGCAACAAGCCGAATGGGGCGAGCCGCTTGTAGGCAGTTACCGTGACCTGACGCTCTACCAAACCCCCGCACCCACGCAAGGCTTTACCGTCTTGCAAATGCTCAAGTTGATTGAACCTTTTGAGCTGCACAAAAAAGATTTTTATGACCCCGAACGTATCCACCTGATGGTGCAAGCCAAGCAAATCAGCTACCACGATCGTGACCGCTGGTTGGGAGACCCGAGCTTCACCGATATGCCAATGGCGCATTTGCTGAGCGACGCTTACCTTGACCAACGGCGCATGTTGATCAACCCTGAAAAGGCTTTGGCTTGGGACCAAGTGCCCTCCTACGGCAGTTTGCGTGGCGACACGGTGTACATCGCGGTGGTGGATGAACAAGGCCAAGCGGTGTCGCTGATTCACAGCCTTTATGGCGCATTTGGCTCTGGCGTGGTAAGTCTCGACAGCGGCGTTGTGTTGCAAAACAGAGGCGCCTATTTCTCTTTGCAAGACGGTCACCCTAATGTGCTTGCGCCGGGCAAGATCCCCATGCACACCTTGATTTCGTCCATCGGTTTTCGCCAAAACAAGCTGTGGAGCGTCATGGGCTGCATGGGCGCCGATGGGCAACCGCAAATCCAGTTGCAGGCCTACAGCGCCATGATTGACCACGGCTTGGATATTCAACAGGCGGTAGAAGCGCCGCGTTGGCTCTCAGGACGTTTTGCATTGGGCGAAGCCCGCGACACCTTGCACGTGGAGAGTCGCTTAGGCAGCACCAACCTTGACGCTTTGGCTGCCAAGGGTCACATGCTTAACCGTTGGGGCCCTTGGAACGAGTTGGCCGGTCACGCCCACGGCATCACCTTGGAGGGCCCGCAGCAAACCCGCTTTGGCGGCAGCGACCCTCGCAGCGATGGCGCTGCCGTCGGTTATTGAAAGGGGTTTCGCTAAAGGCTGGGCTCCCTTCACACTACAGTGGGAGCAGGTTTGCCTACAAAATAAGTCATGATGAGTCCAATACCTTTGCACTCGATAAGTTCGCGTTCTCTTGCGTTAAAGTGA
>CAJCDH010000241.1 GCA_903961095.1 uncultured Burkholderiales bacterium
CACACGTTCAATCACACCTTGGCTGTGTCCGTGAGCCGTGTCCACCACAATGGCATCTACACCAGCCTTGACCAATGCTTCTACGCGCGCTTCTGTTCCCTCGCCTACGCCAACCGCAGCACCTACCAACAGCCGACCTGACGAATCACGCGCGGCAAAAGGGAAATTCAACTGCTTGGTGATGTCCTTGACAGTGATCAAGCCTTTGAGTTCAAAGTCTTCATTGACCACCAAAAGCCGCTCCAATTTGTATTTGTTCAATAGCGCTTTGGCTTCTTCGGGTGTGGTGCCTTCAGGGACAGTGATCAAACGTTCGCGTGTTGTCATGATCTCGCTGACGGGTTGGTCATAGCGAGTTTCAAAACGCATGTCGCGGCCAGTGACAATGCCCACCACTTTGCCGCCCTCACAAACTGGAAAACCAGAAACACCCAACTCATCGGACAAGGCCATGACTTGGCGCACTTTGGTGTCTGGTGTGATGACCACGGGATCACGCAGCACGCCTGACTCGTAACGTTTAACTTTGGCCACTTGGGCAGCTTGCTCTTGGGCTGTGAGGTTTTTGTGAACGATGCCAATACCACCCTCTTGAGCAATGGCAATGGCCAAGCGTGCTTCTGTCACGGTGTCCATGGCCGCTGAGACCAAGGGCAGATTCAATCGAAGTTTGCGAGTAAATTGAGTCGCTAGAGACGTGTCCTTAGGCAGGACTTGGGAGTAGGCTGGCACCAACAACACATCGTCAAAGGTAAGTGCTTTACCGAGCAGGCGCATAAGTAAGGGCTCCAAAAAAATGATTGTACCCTTGTCAGTAGCCTGCGACAGACCCAACTCGCCGCCGTGCAAAAAGCCCTGTTCGGCCCTTACCCTGACCTTTAAAACGCTGCTTTCTTGCCAATTTGGGGTCTACCAAGAGGGGGCGGTAGACTTCTAAACGATCGCCAGGCTTGAGTGACTCAGTTGAATTGACTGTACGCCCCCAAATACCATGACAACGCTTGTGCTGCAGTGCCTCTTGGAGCGCATTCAAATGATCTTGAAGATCTGGGTGCGCCTTCAAAACTTGAAAGGCGTTGCCAACACTGGCGCCCTCCTCCAAGCTCAAATAGACCTCAATTGTTTGTCTAGGGCCAGGGCTGAAAACACACACAATTTGCATCAAACGCTCTCAGTTCCATAAACCTGTTCGGCGCGCTTCACAAATGCATCAACCATACTGGCTGCAATTTTGTCAAACACTGGCCCCACAACAGCAGCCAAAGTGGCACTTGAAAAACCATATTCAAGCGACAAGGTAACTTTGCATGCGCGCTGGGAGTTGTCTCCCACAGGGTCAAAGGTCCAAGTGCCATCTAGTTTTGAAAACGGCCCTTGAATCAGTTTCATGCGTACTTCGTGATTCAGAATGTGTGTGTTGTGAGTGACAAAAACTTGACTCACGCCAGCCACACCAATGCCAACTTCTGCATCCATTTCTTTGTCGTTCGAATGGAGCACTTTGGAATGGTTGCACCATGGCAAAAAATGCACATATTGATCTACATCGGTGACAAGGCGAAACATTTCCTCTGGGGTATACCAGATGAGGACAGATTTGAGGAGTTTCTTCATACAATAAGACTTGTTCTGCAGATTGTAATTTCTCAGAGACCCCTCTTGCAAATTCAACACCCGCAAACATTTTTCTGATCCCGCTCAAATGGCTACGACTCCCTCCAAAAATAAAGGGCCCGGTAAATCAGGGCTCATTGCCGAAAACAAAAAAGCTGCTTTTGACTACTTTTTTGAAGAGCGGCATGAGTGCGGCATGGTTTTAGAGGGCTGGGAAGTCAAAGCAGTTCGCGAAGGCAAGGTTCAATTGACCGATGGCTACGTGGTCATTCGAAACAAAGAGATGTTCATCATCGGTTGCTTAATCAACCCCCTGAAAACCGCGTCCACACATGTCAACCCAGAAGCCGCTCGAACTCGAAAATTACTTTTAAAGCGCGATGAAATTGATCGACTGACCAGCAAAGTTGAGCAAAAAGGATTTACTTTGGTCCCCATCAATTTGCATTGGAAAGCAGGATTCATTAAATGTGAAGTGGCACTGGCCAAAGGAAAAGCCGAACACGACAAGCGAGACACCATCAAGGACCGTGAAGGCAAACGCGAAGTAGAACGCGCCATGAAAAGTCGCAACCGCTAATTAAGTTTCAAACAAGATGGTGCAGTGGATGTGCTTCGGGGGCCCAAGGGCTTTGAAAGAACAAAGGCCATTCATCTGCTTTCACATTTGAAATATGAGCATGAGACCATTGCGGCTGATGATCCTTGTCAATGGCCAACGCCCGAATGCCTTCCACTGTTTCGCTCTTGGCTCTTAAATGAAAGCAATGGTGAACCAAATCGCGCTCCATGCGAAGGTCATCTGCCAACCCCATGCTTCTGGCTTTTCGAATTTGTGCCAAAACGACATACACCATTAAGGGAGATGCCTTGTTCAAACTGGTCAAAGCTTGTGTTGCCCACGTTGTATTCTCTTGTTGAAGTGCAAGGCTAATTTCCAAGGGGCTGCTCAGTGAGAAGCATCTGTCAATAGCCGCTTTATCGGGAAATTGAGAAGGCTCAAATTTTGTAAATTGGCTTTGAAGCCAGCGCTCAACGGCTTCACCACTTTCAAACGGTGTGCTCAGCAAAGTTTTCCATATGAGCGCAAGCCTTTGCGTTTCAATCAAGCCGTCGGCGAGACCTGCCAAGATGGCTTGATGGCCATTGATTTTTTGGCCAGTAAGGCCCAAGTATTCGCCCAGGGAACCTGGACATCTGCTTAGAAAATAACCCCCTCCCACGTCGGGAAAAAGACCAATGTGCGTCTCTGGCATGGCCATTTGCGTCTTCTCCGTCACGATGCGAACACTCGCACCTTGACTGATGCCCATGCCACCCCCCATGACCACACCATCCATGAAAGCGATGTAGGGTTTGGTGTAGGTGTGAATCAAATGATTCAATGCATATTCTTCTGTGAAAAAGTCGGCCAAGCTGCTGTCGCCTGCCAACGCAGCTTGGTGGAAAAACCGAATATCACCACCCGCACAGAAATGTCCAAAGGGGCCTTCCTTGCCATGCCCACGCACCAACACGGCTAAGACTTGGGGGTTGTTTTGGAATTCAAGCAACGCATTGGTGAGCAGACGCACCATGTCTAGCGTTAGCGCATTCAAGGCCTTGGGCCGATTCAGTGAGATACAGCCAACTCGACCGACAATTTCGTGAAGAACCAAAACTTCAGAGCCGATTGGTGCACTGCTCATGTTGACATCAGACATTGCGTTGTCTCCATCCGAACCATTCATTGGCGAACAAAGCAGCAATGACCATGCTGCCTCCCATTAAAACACTGAGTTGGGGCTCTTCATTGGCGCCCCACCAGGCTAAAGCAATACCAAAAATAACTTCCAATAAAGCCAGCAAAGATACCTCTGGTGCCTTCAAGACTCTAGCGCAAATGACCGACAAGGTACAAGGAATTGCCAACTGCACGATTCCCAACATGGCCAATAAACTGATGTCATGGGTACTTGCTTGTAAAGGCCAGGCCATTGGCAAAGTGAGTATCGAAGAGATGACAGCACCTAGCAGTACCGATGGCACCAAATCAATTGGAACACCAGATTTTTGGCTCTGATGTGTCAGATTCCATTGCGTGGCACCCGCTATGGGAACGCAAAGTGCAATGCCCACTCCCAATAGAAAATTGGGGTCGCCCAATTGCAACTGACTCACAAACATCATGGCAATACCAGCACCTGCCACACCAATAGCAAGCCAAGTTCGAATTGGCAAACGCTGGGACGTAAAGAGCCAAGCTCCCAAAGCCGTTAGAAGCGGGCCACAGGCCAATGTGATGAGCACGTTGGCAACAGCTGTGAGCGTCAAGGCCATCATAAAGGCCGTGAACATGATGCTCCAGCACAAACCCGATAGCCAAAAATAGACGCTTCGCCAAGGAAGTCTGGTCCAAACACGCCATCCTTGCCAAACAGTGAGAATGACAATCAGGCCGAGCACTGTAAAAGCGCTTCGCCAGAATGTCACTTCAAAGCCCTTGGCTTGTTCAAGATGACGCGAAACCACTCCCGCAATGGACCACATTGCGGTGACCAACACCATCAAGGCTACTGCGTGACCGTGTTTGAGTTTGAGCACCTTGTGGGCCTCTAAGTGGAATTGACTTAAGCGCGACCTGCGCGTTTACGCTCATGTTCTTTCAGGAAACGCTTGCGCAAACGCACGCTCTTTGGCGTGATTTCAACCAACTCATCATCGTCAATGAACTCAACGCCATATTCCAAGGTCAGGTCAATAGGCGGTGTGATTTTGATGGCGTCTTCTTTGCCGGAAACACGGAAGTTGGTGAGCTGTTTGGTGCGCGTGGCATTCACCACCAAATCGTTGTCACGGCTGTGGATACCGACAATCATGCCTTCGTATACAGGGTCGTTGGCCTTCACAAACATGCGACCACGATCGTCCAACTTGCCCAAAGCATAGGTAAAGATTTCACCATCGTCCATGGAAATCAGCACGCCATTTTTACGTCCGCCGATTTCACCTTTGTGGGCTTCGTAGCTGTCAAAAATGTTGGAAATCAAACCAGAGCCACGCGTCAAGTTCAAGAACTCGTTGGTGAAACCAATTAAACCTCGTGCAGGAATGCGGTATTCCAAACGGACACGGCCACGGCCATCAGGTTCCATGTTAACCAGTTCACCCTTGCGCTCACCCAAAGCTTGCATCACGCCGCCTTGATGCGTCTCTTCAATGTCCGCTGTGACCAATTCGATAGGTTCATGACGTTCGCCATCGACATCGCGATAAACCACACGAGGCTTAGAGACAGCCAATTCATATCCTTCACGGCGCATGTTTTCCAACAAAATGGTCAGGTGCAATTCACCACGGCCAGCAACATCAAAAATACCTTCTTCATCGGTTTCTTTGACGCGCAAAGCAACGTTATGCTGCAGTTCTTTTTGCAAACGGTCCCAAATTTGACGGCTGGTGACGTACTTGCCTTCGCGACCTGCCAAGGGGCTGGTGTTCACGCAGAAGTTCATGGTCAAGGTGGGCTCATCAATTTTGAGCATGGGCAAGGGTGCAGGATTAATTGGGTCAGTCACTGTCACGCCAATGTTCAAATCGGCGATGCCATTGATCAGCACAATGTCACCCGGGCCGGCTTCGGTCACTTGAACGCGGTCCAAACCTCGGAACGTCAAAACTTGGTTAACACGGCCTTTGATGGCCGTTCCATCAGGCCCTTCCATCACCATGACATCCATCATGGGCTTGATGGTGCCTTGGCTGATACGGCCCACGCCAATGCGGCCCACAAAGGTTGAAAAATCAAGGGCTGAGATTTGCAATTGCAAAGGTGCTTCTGGGTCACCTGCTTGAGCAGGCACATGGTTTAGCACCGTGTTGAAAAGTGCAGACATGTCAGGGCCCCACTGTTCACCAGGTGCGCCCTCAGTCAATGATGTCCAACCGTTAATGCCAGAGGCATAAACGACTGGGAAATCTAGTTGCTCATCCGTAGCACCCAATTTATCGAACAAGTCGAAGGCCTGGTTAACCACTTTGTCAGGGTTTGCGCCTGGCTTGTCTACTTTATTGACCACCACGATGGGCTTGAGACCCAAAGCCAAAGCTTTTTTGGTCACGAAACGCGTTTGGGGCATGGGGCCCTCTTGCGCATCAATGAGCAACACCACACCGTCCACCATGGACAATGCACGTTCAACTTCACCACCAAAGTCGGCGTGGCCTGGGGTATCAACGATGTTGATGTGCGTCCCTTCCCAGCTGACAGCACAGTTTTTGGCCAAGATGGTAATGCCGCGTTCACGCTCAATGGCGTTGTTGTCCATGACAGTGTCGACCACTTTTTCGTGTTCGGCAAAAGTGCCAGACTGACGCAGCAGCTGGTCAACCATGGTGGTTTTTCCGTGGTCAACGTGGGCGATGATCGCAATGTTACGAATTTGTTTACTCATGCTAAGGCCTTCTCCAAAATTGATTGAATCTCGATGGGGCTCAATAAGCGCCCCGGTATCAGTTCACCGGCTTTCACGTGCGCAGTGCCCAAGAGCGCGCGCGGTGATTCGCCGTACACAGCGACATGCAAGTTGTCGGGCCAATCGCCACGACGGCGCACGCCGCTTAAGAATCTGCCCGCATCATCTGGGGGCAAGGTGACAGGGGTATGACCATCGAGCAAGGCATCGACGGGCAACAATTTAATTTCTCGGTCTGATTCAGACAAAGTCTCTAATTCTTGAATGCTGATGCATTCGGTTTCACTGAAAGGTCCTGTTTGAATTCGGCGCAAAGCGCTCAAATGTGCACACGTGCCCAAGGCAATGGCGATGTCTTCGCCTAAGGTGCGAATGTAGGTGCCCTTGCTGCATGTGACTGTGATCTTCAAACGGCGGTGCTGGTTTGCAGGCGCAATTTCTTCCAGTGCTAAAGCGTGAATCACAATGTGTCTACTTTCACGTTCAACCTCAATACCAGCCCGCGCATAGTCATACAAAGCCTTGCCATCTTTTTTCAATGCGCTGTACATGGGCGGTATTTGCTCAATCGGTCCAGTGAATTTGGTTTGAATTTCTTGCAATTGAGCTTGCGTAAAAGTGACAGCCTTTTCGGCAATCACTTCACCTTCTAAATCGCCTGTGCTGGTTTGGATACCCAGAACAGCAATCGCCTCATATGTTTTATCTGCGTCTAAATGAAGTTGGCTGAACTTGGTTGCAGCTCCAAAACACAATGGCAACACACCCGTGGCCAAAGGATCGAGGGTGCCTGTGTGCCCGGCCTTTTCGGCGCGCAAAAGCCACTTTGCTTTTTGCAAAGCATCGTTGCTTGACAAGCCATATGGTTTGTCTAACAACAGCACCCCATGCACAGGGCGCCGTTGCACCCTGGTGCGTGGCGCGTTCATGTTAGACCTCGTCTTTAGAACGTGAAGCAACTGCCTTGGAAATCAAGTCATTCATATCGGAGGCACGCTCGGTGGTGCGATCAAATATGAAATGAAGCGTGGGCACAGTGTGTATTTGCAAACGCTTGAACAAGCCATTGCGCAAAAAACCTGCCGCAGCATTCAAGCCTGCTACGGCCTCTTCTGGCTTACCCGAAATCAAACTAAAAAAGACTTTGGCGTGTGCATAGTCCGGCGTCACTTCGACGGCGTTCAGCGTGACCATGCCCACACGCGGGTCTTTTAGCTCACGCGCAATCAGCTCCGACAGATCACGTTGGATCTGGTCGGCCACACGGAATCCGCGGTGGGCTGAGCTGGTAGGTTTGCGAGCCATTTTGATTGAGTGCTTGATTTTTTAAATCAATTAAATCGTTCGAGCGATTTCTTTAACTTCAAAGAATTCCAGTTGGTCGCCCACTGCAATGTCGTTGTAGTTTTTGAGCTTGATACCGCACTCGAATCCTTCTTTGACTTCGCGAACGTCGTCTTTGAGGCGCTTGAGTGAGTCGATATCGCCCGTGTAGATCACCACGTTGTTGCGCAGCAAACGGAACTTGGAAGAGCGCAAAACCTGGCCATTGGTCACCATACAACCTGCAACCGTACCAATTTTGGACGCCACAAACACGGTTCTGATTTCGGCCATACCAATGACTTCTTCTTTTTGCTCTGGGGCCAACATGCCCGACATGGCTGCTTTCAGTTCATCGACAGCGTCATAAATGATGTTGTAGTAATTGATACTGACACCATTGCTTTCGGCTTGTTTGCGAGCACCGGCATCGGCACGCACATTAAAGCCAATGACAACGGCTTTTGAAGCGATGGCCAAATTGATATCGGACTCGCTAATACCACCCACCGCGGCATAGACCAATTGAACTTTGATCTCGTCGTTAGACAGTTTGAGCAATGAAGCGGCCAAAGCTTCTTGCGAGCCTTGCACGTCTGCTTTAACAATGATGGGCAAAGTTTTGACTTCGCCAGCACTCATGTCTGTAAACATATTTTCCAACTTAGCAGCTTGCTGCTTGGCCAGTTTGGTGTTGCGGAATTTGCCTGCACGGTAAGTGGCAATTTCACGGGCCCGACGTTCGTCGCTAAGCACCATGAACTCGTCACCTGCTTGTGGCACTTCAGTCAGACCTTGAATCTCTACAGGAATGGATGGACCCGCTGTTTTGATGGCCTTGCCGTTTTCATCAAGCATGGCGCGAACGCGACCAAATGTTTGTCCTGCCAACACGACATCGCCAGTTGACAAAGTGCCTGACTGAACAAGAATCGTGGCCACAGGACCACGGCCTTTGTCCAAACGCGCTTCAATGACCAAGCCTTTGGCGGCAGCAGCCACAGGCGCTCTGAGTTCCAGCACTTCAGCTTGCAACAAAACTTGCTCTAACAAGGCGTCAATACCAGCACCAGTTTTAGCGGAGACACCCACGAAAGGTGAATCGCCACCAAACTCTTCAGGCACCACTTCTTCTGCCACCAACTCGCCTTTGACGCGATCAAGGTTGGCATCGGGCTTGTCGATTTTGTTGATAGCCACAACGATAGGCACACCCGCTGCCTTGGCATGCTTGATGGCTTCTTTGGTTTGCGGCATCACGCCGTCATCGGCGGCAACCACCAAGATGACGATGTCGGTGGCTTGTGCGCCCCGAGCACGCATTGCCGTGAAAGCCTCGTGACCAGGTGTGTCCAAGAAGGACACCATGCCACGTGCAGTTTCAACGTGATACGCACCAATGTGTTGAGTGATTCCACCAGCCTCGCCAGAGGCCACTTTGGCACGGCGAATGTAGTCGAGCAATGAAGTTTTACCGTGATCGACGTGTCCCATGACAGTGACCACTGGCGCGCGGGGCAACAAAGGCGCATCGCTTTGTGACACTTCTTCATCGGTAAATGCTTCTGGATCGTCTAGTGCTGCAATGACAGCTTTGTGACCCAGCTCTTCCACCAAAATCATGGCCGTATCTTGGTCCAATGGCTGATTGATGGTGACCATTTGACCCAATTTCATGAGCTGCTTGATCACCTCAGAAGCCTTGACGGCCATCTTGTGAGCCAACTCGGCCACAGTGATGGTTTCTGGCACGTGTACTTCAATGACGCGAGCTTCAACCGGTGCCGCTTGCACATGTTCTTCGCGGTCACGCTCGTTGCCACGTCGGTTTTTAGGACCTCCGCGCCAGTTGTTGCGGCCAACACCACCGCTGGTATCGCCGCGTGTGGGAATGGCTTTCTTCTTGGTGGCTGGATCACCCGCCCAACTGGAAGACAACTTGGCCGACTTAACTTCCTTGTTACCAGCAGGTGCTGCCTCTTTGGGCTCTGCTGCTGCGGGAGCACGCTTAGGGGCTGCGCCAGGTGCTTGAGCTGGCTTGTGCAAGGTTCCTTTGGCCGCTTTGGGATCAGGCTTAGGCACTTCTTTGGGAGGCGCCTTCTTAGCAGGGCCACTCATCATGGCGCGAATGGCTTCAGCTTCAGCCAAAGCTTTGTTTCGGCGCTGATTTAAATCTAACTCGCGAGCAGCTTCGTCTTCAACGATGGCTTGGGCTTCTTGTTCTGCTTGAACTTCTGCAGCTCTTTTTTGGGCTACTTTTTCGGCCTTCAATGCAACTTCAGCATTGACGCGTTCATTCTCAGCAGATTGAGCAATTGAAGGGTCTACAGGCTTAGAGGCTGCATTGATGCTGTCTGCCTCTTGTTGCGCCGCCGCCGCCTTGGCAGAGCGAACAGCGGCTACATCGATTGCAATTTCTTCAGCAGATTTGGAGGGCAATGGTTCACTTTGCACCAAGTCGGCTGCTTCAGAAGCTTTGGCTTCTTCACGCTTGATTAACTCTTTGGCTTCACGCTCACGTCGTTTTTCAGCAAGCGCCTCTTCTTGACGGCGCAATAGCTCAGCTTGGCTGCGGGCTTCTTCCTCGCGGCGTGCCAATTCTGCACGGTCAATCAGTGGGGCTACCGGCTCTGCTGATACTGGCTCAGAAGAGACTTCTACTTCATCATCTCGTTTGATGAATGTGCGCTTTTTACGAACTTCAACTTGAATGGTTCGAGCTTTGCCAGTGGCATCGGCTTGTTTAATTTCACTGGTGGATTTTTTCACCAATGTGATTTTTTTCCGCTCTGCAGTGGCTGTGCCATGGCTGGTTTGCAAAAAGCTTAAAAGCTTTTGCTTGTCAGATTCAGTCAGCGGATCTGACGCTGCTGATTTTTCGACACCTGCAGAGCGCAATTGCTCAATCAAGGTGTCGGGTGATTTTTTGAGTTCGCTTGCAAACTCGGCGACAGTATTACTGGACATATGGGGTTCTAGCCTCCTTTGAGATTAGGCCTGACCGGTGAACCAATGTTCACGGGCTTTCATGATCAGGGCGGTGGCTTCACCATCGGTTTGTCCGGTGATGTCGGTGAGTTCATCTGTGGCCAAATCGGCCAAATCGTCGCGTGTATGAACACCCGCTTCGACCAGCTTTGCGATCAACTCAGGCGTTAAGCCTTCAAGATCGCGCAAGTCTTGCGATACATCTTCAACGCTTTCTTCGCGAACAATTTCAATTGTGAGCAATGCGTCTTTGGCACGCGTGCGCAATTCATTGACTGTGTCTTCGTCGAAGCTTTCAATTTCTAGCATTTCTTGGATGGGCACGTAGGCAACTTCTTCCAAGCTGGTGAAACCTTCTTCGATCAAGATGTCGGCAATTTCTTGGTCGACATCGAGCTTTTCCATGAACAGGGCACGAATGCCTGTGGTTTCTTCAGCTTGTTTTTGGGCCGACTCGGCGGCATCCATGATGTTGATCTTCCAACCTGTGAGGTCGGAAGCCAAACGCACATTTTGACCACCACGGCCAATGGCAATGGCCAAGTTTTCTTCGTCAACAACCACGTCCA
Organism: uncultured Burkholderiales bacterium; assembly: GCA_903961095.1. Lineage (GTDB taxonomy): Bacteria > Pseudomonadota > Gammaproteobacteria > Burkholderiales > Burkholderiaceae_C > Limnohabitans_A. The sequence goes on from CAJCDH010000241.1 coordinate 10,949, forward strand.
TGGCGTGCTTCTCTTCGTCAACCACAATCGATTGAACGTTGGCTGGCGCCAAGGCACCAATCACAAATTGAGCAGGATCTTCACTCCAGAGCACGATGTCAACACGCTCACCCGCCAATTCGGTGGTCACACCGTTGACGCGAGTGCCTCGAACACCCACGCAGGTGCCAATAGGGTCAACGCGTTTGTCGTGAGACAACACAGCAATCTTGGCGCGTGAACCTGGATCGCGAGCGCAAGATTTAATCTCGAGCAGGCCTTGTTCAATTTCGGGCACTTCTTGACGGAAAAGTTCAATCATGAACTCGGGTGCTGAACGCGACAAAATAATGGGAGCACCGCGCAAGGTGAGATCAACTTCCATGATCATGGCGCGAACCCGATCACCGTTGCGAAGATTCTCTTTGGGAATCATTTCGCTGCGACGCAGGCGACCTTCAACACGGCCAGACTCAACAATGATGTCGCCCTTGTCCATGCGCTTGACGGTACCCACCAAAATTTTCTCGCCACGGGCCATGAACTCGTTGAGCAACATTTCGCGCTCAGCATCTCGAATCTTTTGCAAGATCACCTGCTTGGCTGCCATGGCACCAATGCGTCCGATGGGCAATGACTCAACAGACTCTTCGATGTATTCGTCGACTTCAATGTCGGCAATTTGCTCAATGGCTTCGAACAACAAAATTTCTTGGTCAGGCAATTGCAAGCCCGCTTCATCTGGCACAACGTGCCAACGACGGAATGTTTCGTAGTTGCCGCTGTCACGGTCGATGGCAACGCGAATATCGACGTCGCCTTCGTAAAGTTTTTTAGTGGCTTGGGCCAAAGCAGATTCAACGGCACCAAATACAATGTCACGTTCTACGTTCTTTTCACGTGAGATGGCTTCAACCAACATCAACAATTCGCGGTTCATGTTATTTTTCTCCTAAGTCTGTTTTGGCCTTGCGGCCCTTGAAATCAACCACAGGCGCGAGACGCGCCTCTCTTAA
>CAJCDH010000242.1 GCA_903961095.1 uncultured Burkholderiales bacterium
AGTAACTGCTGCTTGTTGGATCCGTGGCTCCGCCTGTTGAGTCTTTGGGTTTTGCGCTTTGTTGTCCTGGGCCGTTATTTCAACCGCTGGCGTTTGTTCTGGGCTTGAAATCACCGACATCGCAAACCAAGCCATACCAATGGTCATAGGTATCAATAGCCATGGCACCCGTAAGCTCACCCAAATGGTGAACAAGTTGAAAATAGAGACTTCCATTTCTTTAAGGATGAGAGATGAGGAAGTCGAAATTCACGGAAAGTCAAATTGTTGGGATATTGGGCGAAGGTGAAGCTGGCCTGCCAGTGGCTGAGATATGCCGCAAACATGGCATCAGCAACGCCACCTACTACCAATGGAAGAGCAAGTACTCTGGCGTTTCAGCCAGTGAGCTCAAACGCATCAAGGACCTTGAGGCGGAGAACAGCAAGCTCAAACGCATGTACGCAGAGCTGGCGTTGGAGAACACCGCCATCAAGGATGTTTTATCCCGAAAGTTCTGACGCCGACAGCCAAGCGTGCGGCAATTGAGTCGCTGGTGACAGACCACCAGCTCTCGCGCGCCAAAGCTTGCAGGATCGTGGGTTTCTCGCGGTCGGCGTTGTACAAACCCCCAACGGACTGGGCTGCCAAGGATGCGCCAGTGATAGACGCTTTGAATGAAATCATTGCCAAACGATCAAGATGGGGCTTTTGGAAATGCTTCACACGCATGCGCAAGGATGGCAAAACTTGGAACCACAAAAAAGTGCACAGGGTGTATTGCGACATGAAACTCAACCATCAGCGGCGCACCAAAAGGCGCCTCATCACACGCGAGAGGCAACCTCTTGGCACGGCCACAGAGGTTAACCAGGTGTGGGCCTTGGACTTCATGCGAGACACTTTGTATGACGGACGGCCATTTAGAACGCTCAATGTGATTGATGAGGGCAACAGGGAGGCCTTACGCGTCGAGTGCGGCACATCGATCCCATCGGCCAGATTGCTGCGAGCCATGAATCAGCTCATTGAGGTTTATGGCATCCCCAAAGCCATTCGGTTAGACAATGGGCCGGAGATGACGTCAGAGGCGTTTATTGAATGGTCAAAAGCAAAGGGCATTGAATTGCTGTTTATACAGCCAGGCAAGCCCAACCAGAATGCGTTTGTTGAGCGGTTCAACAGAAGCTTTCGGGAGGAAGTTCTCGATGCGAATTTGTTCAACTCAATCTCAGAGGCTCAAGAGGCAGCTGATGATTGGGTGATCGATTACAACGAGTTCAGACCCCATGATTCCCTTGGTGACAAAACTCCCATGGAGTTCATGCCGAGGATATTTAAACCAGGAATCTCTAGTTCCGATTTGTCTACCTAAAGGGTGAGCTTACGAAGTTAGGTTTTACTAAAAACCAGTTGATTTCAATCTAATCACTAATTTTTCTGGGAATTGATTTTTCGCAAATAGTGCAACGCAGCCTCAAAGTCAACGCGCCAGTCAAGCGACAGGAAGTTCAGCCAGTCATGGCAGAAGCACATTAGGGGGGGAAGGGGGGCGTCGCCAAGTGCGGTGACCGGGAGGATGCGGCCTTGGCCGTAGTGACCAAGGCGCTGGATGCGTAAAGCGAGGCGGCTAAATCAAGCGCTGTGCGCTTTGTCAATGCACTCGCTGAGTTTAGCGAAGTACTTCATGGCGGTGGGTGTGGAGGTCACGTATTTGATACGGTTATCTGCTTCATCGGCATTAAGCGCAATCATGCCTTTTTTACGCAAGGTTTTTAGCCTACGGTGGGCGGTGGTGGCCGATATATCGGTCAGCATGGCCATGGCTTCAAGCACGGTAATCTTCTTGCCGACATGCCAAGCAACTGCCAGCATATTCAGCAGACGTTCTTCAACTGCATCCATTTCTGGAAAGCTGGGCAGCTTTCTGATAGCTTGAACCAGGTTCAGAAATTTCAGGTAATTCAGAGATTCGTGGGTAGATTTTTCCATAGGCAACATAATAACCACATTTCAATTAATTTTCTATGGCTAGCATGCTAAACAAAATTTAAATTGGAAAATAGATTTGTGTCAAGTGGTCATTAAATTACGGGATTTTCTCCCTCCCTCCTCTGTGAATAATGAAACGCATGTCAATTTGACAAATGTAATAAATAAATTACATGATTTATATCATGTGTATTAATTGCTTTATTAGTATAAAAAACCAAATTAATAATATTTTTGAGCTTCAGGAGAAGGCCACCAAATCACCCTTTCGACAGAAAGCGCAATGCCCTGCCTCAGGGTATTGCCGTTTCAGGGGCAACCTGAACCAGACAATCGTAAAAAGTGGGAGCACGGCCCATGTCGGTCAGCTTTTGGCTGGTTAGCTCATTGACATTTTTGCCATCCAGTCCGAATTTGCGCCACCAGACGCCCAAGCCGTTCACTACACCAGGGCGCGCTCTGGGGGAAATGGCTACCTTGCAGCGGTAGCTGCCACGCGCGTTGAATACACGCACCACATCGCCTTGGACGATACCGCGCTGGGCGGCATCGCTGGCGTGCATTTCCACAAGGGGTTCCCCTTCAATATCGCGCAGGCTTTTGACGTTGACAAACGTAGAGTTCAAAAAATGCCGCGC
>CAJCDH010000243.1 GCA_903961095.1 uncultured Burkholderiales bacterium
CGCGACGGTCTGATTGATACCAAGGCTTGGCGCGTCAACCTCAAAGACTATCGTCCGGTTGCACGTTTTGGTGCGAGTTTTTATACCCGAACAGATGACCGTTTTGCCATCGCCGACAACGAAGGTGAATTGCCCAAGGTGAATACGGCCATCGATCAAATGTGATCAGATCAAGCATGCTTGGACTAGCCAAACAATGTTGATCTGACCCCAATTGATTTATCAGGTGCCGATGATGCCGCCGTCTAGTTTGCGGACGACGACGGTGGCGCTGCGGGGGCGACCGTTGGGTTTCTTTTCTGGCCAGTTGGAAATGGCGCGTGGGTTGGCAGGATTGTTTTGCTCGCTAGGCGTCTCACCAGGGTGCTGAATGTTCAAGAACATGGTTTTGCCATCTGGGGTTTCCGTCACACCGGTGACTTCACAACCTGATGGGCCCACCAAGAATCGACGAACTTCGCCAGTTTGCACGTCGGCCGCCAACATCATGTTATTGCCAAAGTTTTTCAGGTCGCCTTTGCCCATGGCAGAGGTGGACATGTCGGTCTGAATCCACATCAGGCCGCGGCCGTCAACCCAGAGTCCATCGGGGCAAGAGAACATGTCGCCCTTGGTGTTGCCTTTGGCATCAGCGCGATCGATAGAAGGATCGCCTGCCATGATGAAGTGGTTCCATGCAAACGTGGTGGCATGAAAATCGACATCTTCCTTCCAGCGGATGATGTTGCCTTGGGTGTTGTTGGCACGCGGATTGGCTGCGTCTAAAGCGGGTTGGTTGTTGCCACCACGGTTGCTGTTGTTGGTGAGCGTGGCGTAAACCCAGCCTTGCTTGTCAACATCGATCCACTCAGGGCGGTCCATTTTGGTCGCACCCAAAATGTCGCTGGCTTGACGTGACTTGATCAGCACTTCGGCCTGATCGGCAAAGCCATTGGCTGCCGTCAAGGGACCTTGGCCATGCGTCAAAGCAATCCAAATTCCTTTGCCATCTGCATTGAACTTGGCCACATAAAGTGTGCCGTGGTCGAGCAGCGTGGCATTGGCAGTAGCGCCACCTGGTTTGATGGCGTCGCGGCTCACAAACTTGTAGATGTATTCAAAACGGGCGTCTTCACCCATGTACACCACGGCGCGTTTGTCTTTGGTGACAGCAACAGTGGCGCCTTCGTGTGCGCCGCGTCCCATGGCTGTGCGCTTCATGGGGGTGGCATTGGGGTTTTGGGGGTCGATTTCAACAATCCATCCAAAACGGTTGGGTTCGTTGGGGTTTTGTACGGCATCAAAACGCGCGTCATGCTCGTGCCAACGATAGCCGATGCCACCTTTTCTCAAACCCCAGCGGCGTTCGTGCTCAGTCATTTTGTCGCCACCGCTGAAGTAGAAAATGAAGTTTTCTTCAGAGGTGAGGTAAGTGCCCCAAGGCGTGATGCCACTGGCGCAATTGTTCAGGGTGCCCAACACCGCTTTGCCTGCAGGGTCGGCTGCGGTTTTCATGAGGGCGTGACCGGCCGCAGGGCCGCTCAACTCGGTGCGTGTGTTGGTGGTAATGCGGCGAGCATATTTGGAAGGGTTGACCACTTCCCATTTGCCGCCTTTCTCTTGCACTTCAACCACAGACACGCCATGGGCTGCTTGAGACTTGCGAACTTTTTCGGCGCTCCAGTTGGCCATGCCATCTTTGAACAGCAAGCCATGGTCGACATATTCGTGGTTCATGGCCAACAGGCCGCGCTTAGAACCTTCGAGTGCATAGTAGTGAATGCCATCGTGGTGCATGCCAAGCTGAGCTTCTTGCTCGGAGGCAGTGTTGCTGGCATCGTCTTTGAACGCATGGTTTTGGCCCACAATGCCTACGGGGTCGCCCCAAGGTGCAATGACGTGAGCAATGTAGCCTTCTGGAACAGTGATGCTGTCTGCCAAAGAAATGGCCACACTTTTGAAGCCAATTTTGGCTGCTGGGCCCATGCCCATGGATGCACAGCCAGTGAGGGCAGCCGCGCCACCAATGGCGCTGAGGGGCGCCAAAAAGCTGCTGGCCAATGCGCCCAAGCCACCGCGCAGCACTTGGCGGCGCGAGGGCTCAGACACGTCGTGAATACTGGGGTTGGAAGAGCGGTTGCTGTCTTCCATCAAGGAAAAGTCTTTTGCCATGGTGATGTATGTGGTTAAGGGTTGATCGAGACTTCTGTGTCAATTACCGTTGTATGCCATTCATTTGACAATTGTGTGACAAAACCTTGAAACTTGCACTAGTATGATTTTAAAGATGAAACAAAAAAAACAAGCAGGCTCTTGGCCGTCACCTTTGTCCGCTACTTTGCTGGCACGAGCTGGCAGCAGCATCATGTGGTCGCAGTCCGTCGGCCATGATCTTTGGTGGGATGAGGTGAGGCCCAGTGAGGGAGGGCGCACGCTGGTGGTCAGTCGTGAGCATGGTGATCTTTTGAAAGCGCCCTGGAATGCCAAAAGTCAAGTGCATGAGTACGGAGGAATCAGTTGGCTTGGGCTCATGCGCAATGGCAAGGCCATGCTGGCTTTTGTCAATAAGGCAGACCAACGTATTTACTTGACCCAGCCTAACGGTGAGCTAAGCGGTGAGCTGAGCGGTGAGCCAATGGGTGAGCCCATAGCCTTAACCCCTGAGCCACCCCTGGGTCAAAGCCATCGCTACATCGACATGATTGCAGTGGACGAAGAAATTTGGTGTGTTCGAGAGGTGCACACTGCAAGGGGCGTTGAGCGAGATTTGGTGGCTGTAGGGCAAAGTGGTTTGCGAAGCCTTGATTCGTCATCTCATTTCTATGCTCATCCAAGGCTATCGGCCGATGGGCGGCATCTGGCCTGGATTGCTTGGGAGCATCCTCAAATGCCATGGGACGGTACCGAGCTGCGTGTGGCCGATGTGCATGAGGGCGGCTTGCACAATGTGCGGGTCTTGGCTGGCAACACGCAAACCTCTTGTTTGTCACCTGAGTGGGGGCCTCACAACGAGCTTTATTTCATCAGTGATGCCAGTGGTTGGTGGAATCTTTGGCAAGCAGATTTAAATGGGCACTTGAAGCATTTGCTGGAAGAAAAAAGTGAGTGGGGGTTTCCTCTTTGGCAACTGGGAATGCGGGCCTTGGCTGTGCTGAGTGATGGTCACATCTTGTCAGTGCATGGCCCTGTGGATGCTCGAAAAATTGTGCGAGTCAATCCAAAGAATAGCCAGATGCAAGACTTAATTTGCAATTTGACTGATTTCAAACCCTCACTCAGTGTGTCGGGTCACAAGGCGTATGCCGTAGGCGCTAGTGCCAAAGAGTTATCGCAACTCATTGAAATTGATTTGCTCAATTGGCAAGTGTCCAAAGTTCTGACGTCCATTGATGCCCCAATCGATGCCGCATATTTTCCCGAGCCGCATGAAGTTAAAGTACTTCGAAAAGATGGCCGAGAAGTTTTTGCCATTTTGCATGTCGCTCAACATCCCCAGTTTGAACCTGCAGAAAAGCCGCCACTGATGGTGGTGGTGCATGGCGGGCCGACTGCCAACTCAGCGGCCACTTTGTCGATGAAATATGCTTATTTCACTTCACGTGGTATTTCAGTGGTTGATGTGAACTACGGGGGCTCTACGGGCTATGGTCGACGCTACAGAAACTTACTTCGCGGGCAGTGGGGTGTGGTGGATTTTGAAGACGTCGTAGCCGTGGTTGAATCGCTCATTGCACAAGGTGTTTGCGCACACAACAAAGTGGTCATTCGAGGGGGCAGTGCAGGAGGCTTCACGGTTTTGAATGCGCTCGTTCACAGCCATTTGTTTGCAGCTGGGGCTTCCTACTATGGGGTGGCAGACTGCACCACACTGGCCACCGACACGCATGATTTTGAGTCAAGGTATTTGGACAGCATGATTGGCGCATACCCTGCTGAAAAGGCTTTGTACATTGAGCGTTCTCCCATGACGCACCTTAGCCGATTAAGTTCACCCTTGGTTATTTTTCAGGGATTGGACGACAAAGTGGTTCCCCCTTCGCAGTCTGAAGCCTTGCGAAATGCCTGCGTGCAAAAGGGGCTCAAGCATGCTTATGTGGCCTACGAAGGTGAGGGGCATGGATTTAGGCAGGCCTCCACCATTGTGTCTTCGCTTGAAATTGAATTAAAGTTTTATGGCGAGGTGTTGGGTTTTGTCCCAGAGATTTAAACAAGATTTATCTTTATTGAATTTCTGTAACCCCAACCACAAAGTAGTCGGTATCTCCAAAGCAGGTGCTAGGCAAGCCTTTGTGTTGCTCGTAATTGAGGGTGACTCTTTTGCCAGCGGCCGCACTGATCTTTTGAGCAATGGCTTCATCTCGAACCGTGAAAAGAAATTTTTCTGGTGCTGCGCCTGGCATGGCGACCAATGAGAGTTCACCTTCCCAAGTTTTGCAAATCCAGCCTTTGTTGGAAACCTTTTGCAAAAAGCCAGCACGCTCACCGGTTGAATAACTCCAGTTCAAAGCGATGTAAATATAAAGCGCGAAGAGGGCAATTACGCCCAACAGAAAGTAGACGAAGGTTCTGATAATTTTGGGTGCATTGAGTGTGGTCATAGGCTTATTCTAGAGGAGTGCACACAGATTGCCTTGAATAGACGACGAAATACCCGCTTGTCTGAATTTTGTGTAAAGTGCGATCAGCTCAAAACAATGTTGATCTGACCCCAATTAAATTATCTTATGACTCAAAAAGATGTTGCTGCTCGGTTGAGGGCTTTGCGAAGTGAAATGGAAAAGCATCAGTTGGATGCTTGGGTATTGCCGTCTTCAGACCCGCACAATTCTGAATACATGCCTTTGCGCTGGAAGGTGCGGCAGTTTATGTCGGGCTTTACTGCTTCGGTGTCAACCATGGTGGTTTTCAAAGATGCTGCCTATGTGTGGGCAGATGGGCGGTATTGGTTGCAAGCCGAGCAAGAGTTGGCTGGCACTGAAATTCAAATTGTTTACTTAGGTCAACCCGATGTGTTGCCCTGGAACCAATGGTTGGTGGAGCAGTTGCCTGAAGGGGCAAGCCTTGGGTTTTATGGCGCCACCATGATGGTCAAGGCCGTGGCTGATATAGAAGATCAATTGAAATCCAAACGCATCAGTGTGCATACAGAGCAAGACCTCACCGATGCCGTTTGGTTAGATCGGCCTGGTTTTCCAATGGCACCTGTGTTCGCACACTCCCTGGCTTATGCTGGAAAAAGTGCGCTTGAAAAACTCAATGGGGTGCGCGCAGAAATGCGCACGGTGAAGGCCCAAGCGCATGTCTTGAATGCGCTGGACGACATTGGTTATTTGCTCAATTTGCGTGGTACGGATGTTCCCACTTCGCCTTATTTTCATGCTTACCTGGTGGTCACTGAGGAGGCAGCCAGTTTGTATGCACACACCCAACGGTTTTCTGCTCACATTCTTGAAGGCTTGAAGCAACAGGGTGTTGAAGTCAGGCCTTATGAAATTTTCTTTGACGATTTAAAAGCCTTGGCGGGCCAAGCTGTTTGGGTTGATCCTGCACAAAGTAATCTGCTTACGTTCAAGCAACTTCGAAGTTTCAATTGCCGATTGATTGAAAAACGCGCCCCTTCGATTGCCATGAAGGCGGTCAAAAATTCAGTTGAAATTGACAACTGGAAAAGCTGTTTTGTTCGTGATGGCGTGGCCATGATCCAATTCTTAAATTGGTTTTACAAGAACGTAGGATCTGGCAATTTGACAGAGCGAATAGTTTCGGACCAAATTGATGGGCAGCGGGCCAAGGTCAATTTATTTCGCGGTCTGAGTTTCACCACCATTCCAGCCTATGGCTCCAATGCGGCCATGATGCACTATGGTTTGAAAGAGGGCGTTGAGACACCTGTGAAACCGCAAGGTTTCTTTTTGCTTGATTCAGGTGGGCAATACGACGATGGCACCACAGACATCACGCGCACTTTGGTGTGTGGGCCATGCACGGACGAGCAAAAGCGGCACTTCACCTTGGTTTTGAAGGGCATGCTTAGATTGTCGGCAGCTATTTTCATGCAAGGTACGCGTGGTTTGCAGTTGGATATTTTGGCCCGTCAGGCTTTGTGGAACGAGGGTGTCAATTACGCATGTGGCACAGGCCATGGCGTGGGCTATTTCAACAATGTGCATGAAGGACCGCACAGCATCAGTGTCGGCCTCATTGACCAAGCCATCGTGCCGGGCATGGTGGTCACCAATGAACCAGGTGTTTATTTATCTGGCCGTTATGGCATTCGCATCGAAAATATTTTGCTTTGCAAAGAGCACTGCGCCACTGAGCACGGCAAGTTCTATCAGTTTGAGGCCATGACCTTGTGCCCCATTGACACGCGTGTGGTTCAAAAAGACTTATTGGGCGTTGAAGAAACAGCCTCTCTGAATGCTTATCACGCGGTCGTGTTTCAAAAACTCAGTCCTCATTTGCAGGGGGAAGACCTGCAATTTTTGGAAGAGGCTTGTCGCGCCATTTAAGTATTGCTGTGTCACTCTAAAGGGGTGCCGCTGGCTTTTTCCAAAGTGGCCGCATGGCCCAAATGCCCAGCAGCGGCCCCAATCCCAACCAAGGCAAAAGCATGGCCAAGTCATGTGAAGTGGCTAGGCTGGTAAACAGTTCAATGCTCACAATAGAGGTGCCAAAGCCAATACAGTTGGACAGTGTGAGGATGCTGCCTACAGCATGCGGTGGTGCATTGCTGGCCGTGAGTGTCGAAAATTGCGGGGAGTCGCCCGCTGCTGTAATGCCCCACACAATGAGCCATGTCATCATGATTTCAAGTGGTGCAGAAATAAGCCAAGGTGCAAGCAAGCAGCACAGTCCACTAACGCTCAATTGAAGGGTGGCCACTTTGGCGCTGCCCCAACGCTTTGCACCCAAACCACCCAGAATGCAGCCCACAGCACCCACGCCGATGACTGCGCAAGCCGCCATAGAAAGCTGTGTGCCTTCAAATCGGGTGGCCAAGATGAGGGGTGCCAATACCCACAGGGTATAGAGTTCCCACATATGTCCAAAATAGCCAAGTGCAGAAGCCCTCACGCGCCAATTTGTCCATAAGCTTGCCAATGCGCGCCATTCGAGTTGATTGGCTGATTTGGGTTTTTGGGGCGGTTCAGGAATGAGGGCATACAGCATGAGGCCACCCACTGCAGCCAAGCCTGCCACACTGAGCATCACCGTTGACCATGGCCATTGGCTAGACAAGGCACGAATACCATGGGCACTGGCTGAGCCCAATACCAAAGCCCCCACCAACCATCCCAGTGCCACCCCCAGCCCTTTCGGAAACCATTGCGCAGCTATTTTCATGCCCACTGGGTAAATGCCTGCAAGGAAAAAACCGGTGCTGGCACGCCACATTAAAAGTGCCGAAAATTCTTCAACTTGCGCAAGTGCGCCTACGGTGCACAGTGCCCCAGCCAAGGAACACACCAAAAAAACCCGCCTAGACGAAAAGCGGTCTGCAATGGCCAATATAGCAAACACCAAGGTGCCCGCTATAAACCCCAGTTGCAACGCAGAGGTTAAGCGTCCAACATCCGATGCAGGCCAACCCATTTGAATTTGCAAATCGGGCATGACAGCGTTAATGGCAAACCACAAGGATGTGCCAGCAAACTGTGCCAAAACAATCACGGGCAACACATGTCGGGGGGTGTGAGTCATGGTGTTGGTGGTCGTGTGAGTGAAAGTGTTGTGCGCTTTAGTTGACACAGCTTGTGTTGTTTTATGCTTAGACTGCGTTTGGGTTCATTTTGAACTCTTCTCATCTTGTGTGAATTTAACAGATCCCTATTTAGTTCAAAGTTGACACCTATGTCCAAACTCATCAAGCTCAATGCCTTCGACATGAATTGTGTGGGCCACATTCAGCAGGGACTCTGGACGCACCCGCGTGATCAATCGACTCGATATTTAGATCTCAAGTATTGGACCGACTACGCCAAGCGGCTAGAAGCCGGTTTGTTTGATGGCATTTTCTTTGCCGATGTGGTGGGGGTCTACGACGTATTGGGGGCAAGTCCTGATGCCGCAGTGAGTGGGGCTGTGCAAGTGCCCGTCAATGATCCCATGATGCTGATTCCAGCCATGGCCAGTGTCACCGAGCATCTCGGTTTTGGAGTGACGGCCAACCTGACTTATGAGTCGCCTTATTTGTTTTCTAGGCGAATGTCTACCTTAGACCATTTAACCAAAGGCCGTATTGGCTGGAATATTGTCACGGGCTACCTCGACAGCGCAGCCCGAGCCGCGGGGCTTTCTGGTCAAACAGCACACGACGACCGCTATGACTTGGCAGATGAGTACATGGCCTTGGTGTACCAGCTTTGGGAGGGGAGTTGGGAGGCGGGTGCCGTACTTGCCAATCGGCAGACTGGTGTCTATGCAGACGCATCCAAGGTTCATTTGGTTCGTCACAAGGGGCCTCAATACCAAGTTCAGGCCATGCATTTGGCCGAGCCCTCACCCCAGCGCACGCCCTTGTTGTACCAAGCGGGATCTTCAGCACGGGGCTCGCGTTTTGCGGCGAAGCATGCTGAATGTGTGTTTCTGAATGGTCAAAGTATGCCCGGCGTCA
>CAJCDH010000244.1 GCA_903961095.1 uncultured Burkholderiales bacterium
CCCTTCCGCGATGCACATGAGGTGGTTGCACATGCTGTGAAAACAGCGCAATCGCAAAACCTAGACTTGAGCGAACTGCCCTTGACCACCTTGCAGCAATTCAACGCCAGCATTCAAGCCGATGTTTTCGAATGCCTTAGCTTGCTGGGGTCCTTGAATGCTCGCAATACTTTAGGTGGTACTGCGCCAAATCAAATCCGGTATCAAATTTCGCGTCATCATGCGCGTTTGAGTTTTTAAATAGAGGTTGACATGGAAACCAATCAAATTGAACAAACAGCGGTGTCTCCCTATGCAGCGGGTCTCAACTGGTCTGCTAACTTGCATACTGGCGATGGTCGAATGGACCACACACACGAAGAGTTTGTGACCATGTTGAATGCTTTGTTGCTGACACCGCAAACTGAACAATTGAATTTGTACCGCGAATTTTTAAATCACACTGTTGAGCATTTTGCCCAAGAGGATCGTTGGATGCTGGCTACAGGCTTTAGCGAGGACAACTGCCATGCAGGGCAGCACGCAACCATTTTGGAAACCATGCGCGCTGTTGAAACGCACTATGTGCAGGGCGATACTGCAATGATTTCTCGCCTGGCGGAAGCCTTGGCAGAATGGTTTCCACAGCATGCATCCTCTATGGATGCAGGATTGGCACAGCATTTAAAGTCTGTGAATTTTGACAGTGAGACAGAAACCTTGGCCGACCCTTCACTCATCAAAAATGTCACCATGTCGGGTTGCGGTAGCGTCAGCTGTAGCTAAGCGCCTTCAATGTCACGCTTATCAAGCAGCACAAAAAGAATTGGAAATCAAAATGTCCGTCATTACGACCATTGAAGAGTTACGTGTCCTGGCTCAAAAACGCGTTCCTCGCATGTTTTACGACTATGCAGACAGCGGCTCCTGGACAGAAAGCACCTACCGCGCCAACGAAAGCGATTTCCAGAAAATTAAATTGCGCCAACGTGTTGCAGTGAACATGGAAGGTCGCAGCACTGCCACCACCATGATTGGCCAAGAAGTGGCCATGCCTGTGGCCATTGCGCCAACAGGACTCACTGGCATGCAGCATGCCGATGGCGAAATTTTGGCAGCCCGTGCCGCCAAAAAATTTGGTATCCCCTTCACACTTTCAACCATGAGCATTTGCTCCATTGAAGATGTTTCCAAGGGCACCGATGGCCACCCCTTTTGGTTCCAGCTTTATGTGATGCGTGACAGAGATTTCATTGAACGCTTGATTGAGCGTGCCCGTGCAGCCAATTGTTCAGCTTTGGTCATTACGCTGGATTTGCAAATTTTGGGGCAACGCCACAAAGATTTGAAAAACGGTTTGTCGGCACCCCCCAAATTAACCATTCCCAACATTCTGAACATCGCTACCAAACCGCGCTGGGCTTTGGGCATGCTGGGCACATCGCGCCGAGAGTTTGGCAACATCGTGGGGCACGTCAAAGGTGTTGAGAACATGAGCTCCTTGTCAGCTTGGACTGCGCAACAGTTCGATCCCCGCCTTAATTGGGGTGATGTGGAATGGATCAAAAAACGCTGGGGCGGCAAAATCATATTGAAGGGTATTCAAGATGTTGAAGATGCACGCCTTGCCGTTGACAGCGGCGCCGATGCCATGATTGTGAGCAACCATGGTGGACGTCAACTCGATGGCGCACAAAGTAGCATTGAAGCATTGCCAGCCATTGTGGACGCCGTTGGCAAGCAAATTGAAGTTCACATGGACGGGGGCATTCGCAGTGGTCAAGATGTCTTGAAGGCACGCGCCTTAGGTGCTCGTGGCACCTACATTGGTCGTGCCTTTTTGTATGGCCTAGGCGCGATGGGTCAGCCAGGTGTCGAAAAAGCTCTGCAAATTATTCACAACGAACTCGACTTGACCATGGCATTTTGCGGCCGTACGAAAATGGACACAGTCGACAAGAGCATTTTGTTACCAGGCACTTTCCCTCAATAAATTAGCTCTCTTTGCTTTGATTTTGTGACTGACATCGAAGCACCATCGCCGCTCAAACGGCGCATTGCGCACCTCGACATGGACGCTTTTTATGCGTCCGTTGAGTTGTTGCGTTACCCCCAACTCAAGGGGCTTCCCGTGGTCATTGGCGGCGGCAGGCGCAAAGAAGATGACCTGTTAAGCCGCTTGCGTGTTGCCCATCCAGACTATGAGTGGACTGCCAACAATCTGTCTGAAATTCCTTTGGATTTTTTTCCTCGCATTGAAGGCTATACCGGCCGCGGAGTGATCACCACCGCCACTTATGCGGCGCGTCAATTTGGCATTGGCTCTGCCATGGGCCTCATGAAAGCTGCCAAGCTTTGCCCGCAAGCCATTTTGTTGCCGGTCGACTTTGATCAATACCGCCACTTCTCCAAAGTGTTCAAAGGCGTCATCACAGACATTGCGCCGCTGATGGAAGACCGCGGTGTAGACGAGGTTTACATCGATTTCACCAAGGTGCCTGGTGGCCAGCGAGAAGGTGGAAGGGTATTGGCACGGCTCATTCAAAAATGTATTTTTGAAGCGACGGGCCTCACCTGCTCTGTAGGTGTTGCACCCAACAAACTGATTGCCAAAATGGCCAGTGAGTTCAACAAACCGAATGGCATTTCCATCGTCCAAGAAGAAGACTTCAAAACTGCCATTTGGCCTCTGAGTTGCCGCAAAATCAATGGCGTTGGCCCCAAGGCAGATGAGAAACTCAAGCGGTATGGCATTCAAACCATTGGCGAATTGGCCGCCTGTGAATTGCCTTGGCTGCAATCACACTTTGGCAAAGTTTATGGCACGTGGTTGCACGAGGCGGCTTGGGGCCGCGACGACCGCCCCATCAGCACCGAAAGCGAACCCGTCAGCATCAGCCGTGAAACCACCTTCGAAACTGACTTGCATGCTGTGCGCGATAAAGAAGAGTTAGGCAAGGTGTTCACAAGGCTTTGCGAACAATTGGCAGCCGATTTAAGGCGTCAAGGTTACGACGGCAAAACC
>CAJCDH010000245.1 GCA_903961095.1 uncultured Burkholderiales bacterium
AAAATTCGGCATGTTGACGGTAGTTTTGAAGATCGCACTGAAAAAGAATGGCCAATTGCTAGAACCCAATGGGTTCCTCACTTCCTCAATGCAGAGTCGAAATCAATTGCCACTGAAAATTTACAAGAGCATTCTGCAATAAGCTACGAAAGTTCTGGTGAAGGTGTTGTTTTTCGCAGCAAGCCACTTTTGAATCAAATCGAGATTACCGGCCCAATCGTTGCAAAATTATTTATTGAAAGTACATCGGAGGATGCAGATTTATTTTTAACGGTTTTAATATTTGATCCAAATGGCAAAGAGATTACATTTCAAGGTGCTTTAGATCCGAATACGCCGCCAGCTATGGGGTGGTTAAGGGCGTCACATAGAAAATTAGATGTCGGTAAATCTAAATCATGGCAGCCGGTTCACTTGCACATCGACTCTGAGCCCTTGAAGCCCGGTCAAATTGTTGAACTAGATATTGAGATTTTGCCAACAAGTTTAGTTCTACCTGTCGGTTGGACTATCGGATTGTCTGTTCGTGGAAAAGATTATGAATATGCAGGTCATGTTGATGACTTTGGACAGCAGTTTTATTACGCTACGCGCGGCACGGGTGGTATGACTCACAACGAAATTCGAAATCGCTCGCCAGAAAAATTCAACAGCAAAGTGACTTTGCATACTGGGGGCCAAACCCCGTCTTGTTTAATTCTTCCCATCATTCCAAGTCCAACCTAAACCAAAACGGAGTTTTTTATGGCGCTTATTAACTTAGCAGATGTTCATGATGAATTGGTCACTCCCAAGCACTCAACAGCTTTTGGAAAATTAATTACAGGTTCACACATAGAGATTGGGCTGTTGAAATACAAAGCAGGAGAGGGCGCTAAAGAGCATTCGCATCCACATGAGCAAATCGCAATTTGTTTGTCTGGACGTAGCAGAGTGACTTTAGGTGGTGAAACATTTGAGGTGAGTACCGGTCAGGCTGTGGTGATCCCACCCAACGTGCCACACAGTGTGGTGATTCTTGAAGACTCTGAAATGATCAGTGCCAAAAGTATTGTTGATGGCGTTGGTCATCGAATCTAAAACAATACCTAATACCTTCATTACTGTGATATCGCTGATTGAGTGGTGCCTTAAATTTATTGTGTCACTGCTGAATTCGAACTCTATATTTAAATTTTTTAAGGAGACACAATGCTTAGATTTTTACTACCCATCGTATTATTTTTGGGAGTTAATTCTTCATTTGCGCAAGATGAGTTCCCCAGCAAGCCTATCAAAATAGTCGTGCCGTTTGCACCCGGCGGAGCTAGCGACGCAATTGCTCGACCACTGGCACTAGCGCTTTCAAGCATTCTGAAACAAGCCGTTGTCGTTGAGAACAAACCTGGAGCGGCCGGAAATATTGGCTTGGAGTTTGTTGCTCGAAGCCCAGCTGATGGCTATACCTTATTGTTAGGAAATATTTCTACCAATGCAATGAATCAGACGAGCTATTCAGCTGTGTTGAAAGTCATACCCTCAAAGGATCTCACGGCAGTAGGCGTTGTCGGCATCACGCCCTCGGTTTTAGTTGCAAGCAATAGTTTCCCTCCGAAAAATGCGAATGAATTCATTTCACACGCAAAAGCCAATGTAGGGAAAGTCAATTACTGGCTACCAGGTGTTGCAAGTGGCCCTCATTTTGATATGGTGCAGCTTGAGAAATTTGTTGGCATCCGTATGACTGGAATTCCATTCAGTGGTGGTGCTGGGCCTGGCATGGCGGCTTTAATGGGGGGTCAAGTTGATATCGGTCTGATTAACCTCGGCGGCGCTGCACCGCTTGTCAAAAGCGGTAAATTAAAAGCCTTGGCCGTTTCAACCTCTAGCAGATTACCTGATTTGCCAGACGTTCCGACAGCTTCAGAAGCAGGTTTTGGTTCACTGACAAGTTCTTGGCAAGCACTCTTCGTGCCTTCAAATACGCCCAAGTTAGTGGTTCAAAAAATTCATGCGGCACTCAATGAGGCACTTTCGAAGAATGAAATTAAAGAGTCTTTAACTCGTGCTGCAACACAAATTACACCCAGTAAATCTCCTGAAGATGCACAGGCGTGGGTGCTAACAGAAACTGCAAAGTGGGCCAAAATAATCAGCGATTCTGGTGTTAAAACAGAGTAAGTTAGACAATCGCTAACTTAGCTTTTTAAAAGCCACTGATTCTTGAGGTCAGTGGCTTTTTTTTCTAGGTTAATTTTTTGAGAAGACAGGTTCATCAGTCCAATGTGCATCAGCTGGATAAACGCATGGTGGCATGCCAGTATGATTCATGACAACTTTGAGGAACGCACATGCAACAACCCCGAATCGGCATGATTGGTTTAGGCTTGATGGGCCTTGGCATTGCCACCAACATCGTCAAAAAAGGCTATGGACTTACCGCCATGGAACACCCGGGCAATCAGTCTCTGAGTGATCTGATTGCTGCTGGCGCAAAGACCGCTTCGACGGCACAAGCCGTGGCGCAGGCCAGCGACATCGTCATCCTATGCGTGAATGGATCGGCCCAGGTCGAGGCTATTTTGGCGGGCACAACCGGATTGCTGGCTGGTCTGCGCGAAGGCATGACGGTCATCGACTGTTCAACCAGCATTCCGGCGTCCACTCAGCAAGTGGCCGCCACACTGGCTCAGCGTAACGTGCAATTTCTTGATGCGGCCATGACACGCACCCCCAACGAAGCGATGCAAGGCCGGCTTAATTTATTGATCGGCGGTGATACTGCGCTGCTAGAAGAGTGCCGCCCCATTTTGTCCACCTTTGCCGAAAACATCGTGCACGCCGGCGCTGTCAGCGCGGGCCACAGCATGAAGCTGCTGCACAACTTTGTCTCGCTTGGATCTGTCACTCTGTTGGCAGAGGCTGCAGCATGCGCACGCCGTTCGGGCATCGACGACGCGGTGTTTGTAGAAGTTCTAGAAAAAGGCGGGGGCTGGGGCGCGGCACTCGAACGCCTCAAGCCTTATTTACTGCGTGGAGATACCTCTGGCCTGCGCTTTTCAATGGGCAACGCCCTCAAAGATCTTGGCTATTACGCCGACATGGCGCAAGAGACTGGTTCGCACGACGCAGCGGCCTGGGCCATTCAAAGTACGTTGGCCTCGGCTTGCGAGGTGGTCGATCCGCAGACTCTGTTGCCTGAGTTGGTGGGTCAGTTGGCAAAAGGCGCACTGAAGGCCAAACAATAGCTGCGTTCGTGAGGCTTTCAGCATCCATCCAACTTAAAAAATTTGACAAAGTTTTATCGGTGTTTTCCCTTGAATTTAGACCTTGCATTTTGATCTGACTTATTTGGATTTTGTAAGCTATGTGTCAGGAAACTTTTTTCTCCGAATGAGGAGGCTGAAGAAGTGCCAAAAAAATGTATTTACGTATTTTTTAAAAGGGATTTCGGTTGATTAGGCGGACATTCAGCTAATTAATAAAATTTACGGATTAATTGACCTAAGTCAAGAAAGTCCTATGTTGCTTGCAGTAGTCATCGCCAAAAGTTTGATTGAGCTTTCGCTCATGTTCATCGTCGGGCGATTTTTGCTAGGACTGTTGGCTGGGTCCAACCGAGACAACAATGTTTTCTGGCAATTGCTGGACGTGGCTTCCAAACCCGCACTCTGGATCACTCGCAAAATCAGCCCTAGGCTGATCTTGGACCGGCACATTCCTTTGGCCACCAGCAGCTGGCTCATCATTGCTTGGGTTTTTGTGGTTCAAATGAAAATCGAAATGTGCCTCGAAATGGGAATAGCGGCATGTCAGTGAACACCCATATTTCAACTGCTAACTCAAGCACTGCCTTTCGCAGCAGATGCCTTTGGCTGAAGTTCAAGGCCAAAACACTTTTGGTTTTTGGCCTGCGTGTCAAAGCCCATGATGTCTTTCAAGAAATCCTTGAGATCAATCCTTTCGATGCCTTGGCACTCAACAGCCTCGCTTACGAAGAGTTAAACAATCGCCGTCTGGTTCAAGCTTTGAGCTATTTTGAACGTGCGTTGGCTCAAACACCCAGCAACGCCAATGCCCACTTCAATGTCGGATTTGTGTGTGAAGAGCTTGGTCGTAGCCAAGAAGCGGAACTTGCATTCAAAGCGGCCCTTCAGTTGGATGAAAAATTAGACCGTGCCTGGTATGGCTTGGGCTTGGTGTTGGTGCGTCAGCAAAGGCTAGAGGAGTCCTTGATGGCCTTCAAGCGCAACACTGAGTTGCAATCGATGAGCCCCTTCGCTTGGTACCAAATGGCGCGGGTCCACATGGAGTTGGGTCAACCCGACGAAGCTTTGATTGTGATGCGACACCTGAAGGGCTTTGAGCCCAAAGTGGCTGCACAACTTGAGCGAGAAACAGGGCTGCAATTAGACGGACCTGTTTGAGAACAGAAGGCGCCCATAGTGGCTAAGAATTTAAGTTTGACAGTTGGTATTTTTTAACAATAAGGAGATGAAGATGCAACTCACTGCAAGGCACCAGGAATACTGGAGCAAGAATTTGAGAATCACGGGGCTTCTGCTGGCCCTGTGGTTTTCTGTGACCTTCGTGCTTTTGTATTTTGCGCGTGATTTGACGTTCAGTTTTTTTGGTTGGCCGTTTTCATTTTGGGTGGCTGGCCAAGGTGCTCTGATCGTCTATTGCTTGATCATTTGGTACTACGCTCGCTATATGAACAAACTTGACAAGGAATATGGCGTTTCAGAAGGAGAATCTTCATGAGTGTATTTGGAGGGGAAGGCCAATCCCAAGGCCAGTTTCAGCAATCGCTGAACAAAGTTTTCGTTTTCTACGGCGTAGGCTTCGCAGCCTTTGTCATTGTGCTTGCCGTCCTCGAGCAAATGGGGATGCACAGGGACTACATTGGCTATGCCTTCCTGGCGGCCACGGTGCTCTTGTATGCCGGCATTGGCGTAATGAGTCGAACCAACGATGCAGCCGAATATTATGTGGCTGGCCGCCGTGTGCCAGCCTTGTACAACGGTATGGCCACTGGCTCTGATTGGATGTCAGCAGCGTCTTTCATTGGTATGGCCGGCACGCTTTACCTTACAGGTTACGGTGGTTTGGCCTTTATTTTGGGCTGGACTGGCGGCTACTGTTTGGTGGCCTTGTTCTTGGCCCCGTACCTGCGTAAGTTTGGCCAGTTCACCATTCCTGACTTTCTGGGTGCTCGCTACGGCGGCAACATGGCTCGCTTGATCGGTATCTTTGCTGCCATTTTGGTGTCCTTCGTTTATGTGGTTGCTCAGATCTTCGGCGTTGGCTTGATCACCGCTCGAATGACAGGTTTGTCTTTTGAAGTGGGTGTGTATGTGGGCTTGGCCGGTATTTTGGTCTGTTCGTTCTTGGGTGGTATGCGTGCGGTGACCTGGACTCAGGTGGCCCAATACCTGATCTTGATCGTTGCCTACATGATTCCTGTGGTGTGGCTGTCAGTGAAACACACCAGCAATCCTGTGCCCCAGGTTGCTTATGGCTACTTGCTTGAAAAAGTAACTGCCAAAGAAGAGCAACTGTTGAAAGATCCCAAAGAACTTGAAGTTCGCGGAATCTTTAAATCACGCGCTGATGCAGCCGCTGAAAAACTGAAAGATGTTCCTGCTGCCATGGCCGCTGACAAAGAAGCTGCCACTAAAAAGCTGGAAGATCTGAAAGCCGCTAACGCACCAGAAGCAGAAATCAAGGCGGCTACAGCTGCTGTGGCTGCTTTGCCAAAAGATGAAGCTGCTGCGAAGGCGGCTTACACCGCTGCCCGCACGACCAATACGGCTCGTGCAGCTC
>CAJCDH010000246.1 GCA_903961095.1 uncultured Burkholderiales bacterium
CCGCTCTTCTGTGAGGGCTGAATTTGAGAAATTCACGAGAAATTTACGAGAAAATAACAAAAAATTCAGACAGCTAGCAGGAACTGCGCTTGCTGTGACCACCCATTCAATGGGTTGATGTGGTTGGCCGCAAGCCCGAACTGTAACACAAATGTTTTAAAACTTGTCTTACTTTCTATAAGAACTTGGCAACAAGGCTCAAAATAAAGCTCAGTATCAGAGTGCTGGTGAGAGGAATGAACCAATCCCGACCAAACAATTTAAAGTGAAAGTCGCCAGGTAATTTGCCCAAGCCCATCTTTTCTAGCCAGGGGCGCACCCAACTGATTAACAGCAGTGCCAAAAACGTCACGATCACCCATCTAAGCATGAACAAGTCCTTGGTTCATAAACGGTGGCTGCGGTCGCCCGCTGCAAAACCCTGTGCCTGCCAATGGTCATGCGTGGCAAAGCCCAGCACCTTGAACAATTCTCCCATTTCGTGCTCGTTAATCAGTTTGATGGCCTGGGCCCGTTCGGCCAAGCCAGATTGCGCCATTCTTTCGGCAAGGCCTAAGTTCAGCAAAAAGCGGGCTTGGCTGGTGTAGCCCAAAACCTGCAAACCTGCGTCTTGCCCCGCCAACGCAATGCCTGTGAAGTTCACGTGGGCAGTGATGTCTTTCAAACCCACACAGGCCAAAGGATTGGTATCTGCCTTGTGCCCTTGGTGGCACATGACTGTGCCCATATGGCGTTCTGGGTGAAAGTACTCTGCCTCAGGAAAACCGTAATCCAAGAAAAACGCCGCGCCACCCTTTTCGCTGGCCAACAATCGCTCGGCCAAACTGGCCACAAAGGCCTCGCCTTGGGGCTGAATTTCAGTCAAGTAATCGTGATCGCCTTGCGGTTCAACGGGGGGGCGCAAATGGCTTGGCCTGTCTTCCCAAGCCAAGCCATCGGGGGATTGGGTTTGCGAAGCAAACACCACGCCCCGCTCATGCCACTCGCCTCTAATTCTGTGAAGCAATTTCACGGGCATGGCGTCAAGCACTTCATTGCCCACGACCACGCCTTGCAAGCTGTCGGGCCATTGATGGCGCCATTGCACCTGATCGCCAAACTCAGCCAACAGGGTTTGCTGCCGGGCTTTCAAAGGGCTTGAAAGGTCCATGATGTTGTAGCGTTGAAGATTGCAGCCCAAACACTTGAGTTCACTGAGCAACTGATGGGCTAAGGCGCCACTGCCAGCGCCAAACTCCCAGACCTCATGGGTACCTGTGGCCTTCAAAGCTTCAGCCACTTGCCGGGCCAATGTGACGCCAAACAAGGGGGAGAGTTCGGGTGCTGTTACAAAATCGCTGCCCGACTGGGGCATGGTGCCAAACTTGGGCTGCTGGTTGGCGTAATAACCCAAACCCGGCGCATACAGGGCCAAGGCCATGAATTGATCAAACGGCAGCCACCCTTGGGCTGCCAAAATGGCCTTGTGCACCCGCTCTAGCATGGCGGTCGTTAAACTATGCAGTTCTGTCATTACCCCTGATTGTCCCCGAATGTCGGCTTCTTTTTCTTCAGCTCCCCGCACGGCACTGGTCACAGGCGCAGGCAAGCGCTTGGGCCGAGAAATTGCCTTGGGCTTGGCAAGGGCTGGCTGGCGGGTTGCGGTTCATTACAGAAGTTCTGAGTTAGAGGCCCTTCAAACTGCACAAGAAT
Organism: uncultured Burkholderiales bacterium; assembly: GCA_903961095.1. Lineage (GTDB taxonomy): Bacteria > Pseudomonadota > Gammaproteobacteria > Burkholderiales > Burkholderiaceae_C > Limnohabitans_A. Next base: position 1,693 of record CAJCDH010000246.1, read on the forward strand.
GTTTGGCCTTGAATGCTTCAACCCAGTCTTTAGACCCGCAACACTTTATTTTTCAAGCAGATTTGGCAGACGAAGCTGCAACTCGCCACCTGTTGCCCATGGTGCTTAAGCAGATGGGCCAAGTCGATGCCGTGGTTAACAGTGCTGCTTTGTTTGAACACGACGATGTTCAAAGCTTCAGCTATACCAACATGGCCCAACACTGGGCCAGCAACACAGGCGCGGCCATTGTGTTGGCGCAGGCTTTGCACCAGCACTGCCAACAGCGCAACTCGCCAACAAAACCTGCATCAAGTGCGTCAGCGGCAGGTTTAGCGGCAGGTTTAGCAGCAGGTTTAGCAGCAGGTTTAGCAGCTCCTCACTCTGACGCCGTGGTCATCAACATGCTCGATCAAAAGTTGTGGAATCCCAATCCCGATTTTTTAAGTTACACACTTTCCAAAGCAGCTTTGGAAGCCGCCAACACATTGCTGGCCCAAGCGCTCGCACCTTTTGTTCGGGTTGTCGGCGTGGCGCCAGGCCTCACGCTCACCAGCCACATGTTGGACGAGGACAAATTTAAGCAGCTCCATAAACTCAGCCCTTTGGGTCGCTCATCATCGGTTGAAGATGTGGTGAGCACCGTGGTGTTTGCCATGCACAACCGCGCCATCACGGGCACCACTTTGCTGGTCGATGGTGGGCAACACCTGATGAAGTTTGAGCGCGATTTTTCTTTGATGTAAGCCCTATGACTGCCACGCCTCACCACACTGCAGCCTCTTCTGGCATGCAAACGCTCACGCTGAATGGCTTGCGCTTTGATGCCAACTTGGGCATTTTGGAACACGAAAAAACCGCGCCACAACCTATTCAAGTAGACGCCGAACTCAACCTCGGCCCGCAGCCTTTGCTGCCCCGTGACGACGATATCAGCAACGTACTTGACTACCGCAAGGTGCGCAAAATCATCATCGATGAATGCACAGCAGTTCACGTCAATTTGCTTGAAAGCCTCATTGGCAAACTCTCTCACCGCCTCATGCAATTGCACGGCGTGAAGGGTGTGCGCGTGAAAATTGCTAAATTAGAAATTTTTGAAGATTGCGAAGTTGCCATTCGCATGGAAACAGGACAATGGTGAAACCATGAATGCACCCACACACAATGCTTGGCTAGAAAGCGTAGCCGATGAAGCCGAAGATCAGGCCGCGCAAAAAGCCAAGGCCCTCAAAATTGAGCGCGAGACACACAAGTTAGAAAAACGCTTGTGTCGTCAGGTGGGTCAGGCCATCAGCGAGTTCAACATGATTGAAGAAGGCGACCGCATCATGGTCTGCATGTCGGGCGGCAAAGACAGCTACGGCATGCTCGACATCTTGCTCAAAATGAAAGCGCGCGCACCAGTTGACTTCGAACTCATCGCCGTCAACTTAGATCAAAAGCAGCCCGGCTTTCCAGCCGAGATCTTGCCTGCCTATTTGAAAAACATGGGCATACCGTTTCACATCGAAACGCAAGACACCTACTCCATCGTGAAGGACAAAATTCCCGAAGGCAAAACCATGTGCAGTTTGTGCAGCCGTTTGCGCCGTGGCATTTTGTACAAAGTGGCGGGGCAACTCAAATGCAACAAGTTGGCACTGGGCCACCACCGCGATGACATGTTGCAAACATTTTTCCTCAACATGTTCTTTGGCGGCAAACTCAAAGGCATGCCACCCAAACTCTTGAGCGACAACGGCGAGTTCATGGTCATTCGGCCTTTAGCCCACGTGGCAGAAGCCGATCTCTCCCGTTGGGCCGAGCACCGTCAGTTCCCCATCATTCCTTGCACTTTGTGCGGTAGCCAACAAAACTTGCAACGCGTTCAAATTGGCAACATGATTCGCGAGTGGCAAAAGAAATTTCCAGGGCGCATTGAAAACATGTTTTCAGCTTTGCAAAATGTGGTGCCTTCGCATTTGATGGATGCTAAGTTGCACGATTTTAAAAATCTCAAAATCACAGGTTTACCCAGCGACGAGGGTGACAAAGCATTTGACGACGAGAGTTTTGAAGCGCCCAATGTGACGGCCAGCTTGCAAGGGGTGCAAGTGGTTCAGCTTTAAACATGGATTGAGAAGCTCACCCTATGAAAAGTCAAATGTCTGTCCCTTTCACGCCTTATTTTCGCTGGGCTTTCTTAATTGCCATTGCTCTTTCTGGCTTGCTTTTAAGCGGCTGCAACAGCATGCGCATTGTTGAGAGCCAAGTACAAACCAATGTGCAGTGGTCGACTGGCTCAACTGCGCCAGCAGCCGTTCCTGCCAAAGCCCACTTTCGACTTGATCGACTGCCAGCAGACGTCAACAATCTGCAAGCCGGCTGGGCTGAGCTTGAGTTAGAAGCCGCACTTGCACCCTTGGGCTGGACACGCAACGACGTTGAAGCCCAATACACCATCTGGATTGGCGTGCGGGCTGCAGAGTTCATTGCCGACCCTTGGGGACAACGCATTCGCAGCCCTTGGGTCAATCACTTTAGTGTGCGAATAGGCACCCCTTATCGCCCTCGAAGTGCGGGCTGGGGCATGGGCATATACCCTAGCACGCGTGCAGGTTTTCCACCACCATCAGGCTACGCGCAAGAAGTCAGCATCATCATTCGCGATCTCAAAACCAGCAATGTGGTTTACCAAACCAAAGCTTCGCACGAAGGCCCTTGGGCTGACCATCCAAGCATTTGGCGCGCCATGATTGCGGCTGCATTACAGGGCTTTCCTCAGCCCACTGCGGCCAATCGTCGTGTTGATATCAGCATCCCCCAATAATCGACAGATTAACGCCAAACAAATTGACGCAACACAGTGATGAATGCAACTCGAATCATTGCCATTCGCCATGGCGAAACCGCTTGGAATGTAGACACGCGCATTCAAGGCCACACTGACATCCCCTTGAATGCGCATGGCCAATTGCAAGCCGAGCGTTTGGCTCAAGCATTGGCCGAGCAAGACCCCTTGCACGCCATTTACACCAGCGACTTGCAACGCGCCCATCAAACAGCAGCCACAGTGGGCAAGCGCCTAGGCCTCACACCTGTGACGCATGTCGGTTTGCGAGAGCGAGGCTTTGGTGCCTTTGAAGGCAAAACCTTCCAAGAAATTGAAATTGATCTGCCAGAAGACGCCATGCGTTGGCGCAAGCGAGACCCGCATTGGGAACCTCCTGAAGGGGGCGAGTCCTTGCTCACTTTGGACAAACGCATTCGCCATACCTTAAACAGCTTGGCGGCGAAGCATCCGGGTGAACACATTGCTGTTTTTGCACATGGTGGCGTGATGGACATCTTGTATCGCATTGCCACTGGTCAAGATTTGTTGGCACCCCGAACTTGGGCCTTGACCAACACGGCCATCAACCGCTTGCTTTGGACGCCTCAAAGCGTGTCATTGGTGGGTTGGGCCGACACATCTCATTTGGATGACGTATCGCGCGACGAATACTAAACCAATAAGTCTTTGCAGCTGTCAAACAATTTTGCAAATGCCTTTGCGACATCCAACTGTGGGTAGGGCACTCAGTCTGGCGTGAAACTTTTGGGCGGCGTCACGCCCAAATGCCGATAGGCCGCCAAGGTCGCAATTCTGCCGCGTGGTGTGCGCTGAAGAAAGCCTTGTTGAATCAAGTAAGGCTCAATCACATCTTCAATGGTGTCGCGTTCTTCGCCAATGCTGGCCGCAATGTTGTCTAAGCCCACAGGCCCACCATCAAAGCGATGAATAACAGCCTCCAACAATTTGCGGTCCATCAAATCGAAACCTTCAGGGTCGACATCCAGCATGGCCAACGCCCGTTTGGCAATGTCGTGCGTAATGTGACCCACACCTTTGACATCAGCGTAGTCGCGCACTCTTCGAAGCAAGCGGTTGGCAATGCGCGGTGTGCCGCGTGAACGCTTGGCAATTTCTTCGCCGCCCGCTGTGTCCATTGGGGCTTTGAGCAAGCTGGCACTGCGCTTCACAATGCGGCCCAGTTCTTCAGCGGTGTAAAACTCTAGGCGCGAGACAATGCCAAACCTGTCCCGCAAGGGATTGGTGAGCATGCCAGCGCGTGTGGTGGCGCCGACCAAAGTAAAGGGCTGTAAATCGAGCTTGATGCTGCGCGCAGCAGGCCCTTCACCAATCATGATGTCGATTTGGTAGTCCTCTAACGCGGGGTACAAAATCTCTTCAACCACCGGCGACAAGCGGTGAATCTCGTCGATGAACAGCACATCGTTTTTTTCTAGATTGGTCAGCAGTGCCGCCAAGTCTTTGGGTTTTTCTAAAACGGGGCCACTGGTTTGGCGCAGGTTCACGCCCAGCTCTGCGGCAATGATGTGGCTCAAAGTGGTCTTGCCCAAGCCGGGCGGGCCAAACAGCAGCACATGGTCTAAAGGCTCACCGCGCATCTTGGCGGCGCCAATGAAGATTTCTAACTGCTCTCGCACCTTGGCTTGGCCTACATAGTCGTCTAACAATTTGGGACGCAATGCGCGCTCGATGGCTTCTTCCTGAGGTGTCTCAGGTTTTGCGTCCACCATGCGGGCGGGTGGTGGTGTGCCAAAGTCGTCGGTTTGAATGCTCATGTGTGAATTATTTTATTTGGCCAAAGCCTTGAGTGCCATTTTGATGCCATCGCTCACGCCAATGTCGGGCGGCAAGGATTTGAGGGCCAGCGCAGCTTCTTTGTCGGAGTAGCCCAGCGCCACCAAGGCTTGCAAAATGTCGTTGGCATGGTCGTGAAAGTGACCTGCTGGCTGTCCAATGTCTGCGCCCAGCTTGCCTTTTAACTCTAAAAGCAAACGCTCGGCGGTTTTTTTGCCAATGCCTGGCACCTTCACCAAACGGCCGGCCTCTTGCTGGGTAATGGCCTGTACCAAATCGGCCACACCCATGCCCGACAGCACGCTCAAAGCAGTTCGCGGGCCCACGCCAGAAATTTTGATCAGCTGCCTGAAAGCTGCACGCTCTTCTTGGGTGGCAAAGCCGTACAACAACTGCGCATCTTCACGCACCACAAAATGCGTGAGCAACTTCACCTTCTCGCCCAAGACAGGCAGGTTGTAAAAGGTGCTCATGGGCACACTCACCTCATAGCCCACACCATGGCAATCCACCAACACTTCAGGTGGGTTTTTGTCGATCAAAGTGCCTGTTAACTGACCAATCATGGCGTGCCGTTCTTCTTCATCAGATAAGTGCCTATCATTAGGGGGTAAGACATCCAGCCTTGGCTTGCGGTGTCTATTTTCCACTGAGGATTATCAGCTTGATTGTCAGACACAACTTCACGCCGCACAACAATACCCGCATGACGCATCTTTGCGGGCCCATGGACGCCCATTTGCGCACCATAGAGGCCGGTTTGCAGGTGAAAATTGCACACCGGCACGAACAGTTCAAAATTGATGGCCCCAAAGCCAGAGCCAACCAAGCACTCGAGTTGCTTCAGGCCCTTTACGAAATGGCCGATCGGCCCATCAAGGAAGCTTCCCTCCAACTCATGATGACGGGTGACCCTGAGGTGGCCAACAACCCCGATGCGGCCACCCTTTTAACGCGCCGGGCTGACCTGAAAGCCCGCACGCCTATGCAGGCTTTGTACATCGACAACATGGCCACCCACGACATTACTTTTGGCATTGGACCGGCGGGTACTGGCAAAACCTACTTGGCTGTGGCTTGTGCGGTGGATGCTTTGGAACGCGCCAGCGTGCAACGCATTGTTTTAACGCGCCCGGCTGTAGAAGCTGGCGAGCGTTTGGGGTTTTTGCCTGGCGATTTGTCGCAAAAGGTCGATCCTTATTTGCGCCCCTTGTACGACGCCCTTTACGACCTCATGGGTCACGACAAAGTCCAAAAAGCGTTCGAGCGAAACGCCATCGAAGTGGCCCCTTTGGCCTTCATGCGCGGTCGCACCTTGAACAACGCCTTTGTCATTTTGGACGAAGCCCAAAACACCACGCCAGAACAAATGAAAATGTTCCTCACCCGCATCGGCTTTGGCGCCAAGGCTGTGGTCACGGGCGATGTGAGTCAAATCGATTTACCCAAAGGACAGCTCAGTGGCTTGATTGATGCCGAGCGTGTTTTAAAGCGCGTCAAGGGCATTGCCATGACGCGGTTTACCAGTGCCGATGTGGTGCGACATCCCTTGGTGGCACGCATTGTGGACGCCTACGATGCACAGCGCACCACGGTGCGCAGCCGGTCCATTGACGCTTGAAATGACTAGCTTCAAAACAATGGCACTCCCAACCCTTAGCTTGTCTTTGCAGTTTGGCAATATCCCCTACGCTGCACGACATCGCACCGCTTTGCCTCGCCATAAAGTAGCGCGCTGGATTCGTCACAGTTTGGCAGCTGATGGCGAAATAACCGTGCGCATTGTGGACGCCGAAGAAGGCCAGCGCCTGAACCGTGAATTTCGTAAAAAAGACTACGCCACCAATGTGCTGACATTTGATTACATGCAGTCACCCGAGGTGATGGCCGACTTGGTGTTGTGCGCGCCCGTGGTGGCCAAAGAAGCACGCGAACAAGGCAAGAAATTGCAGGCACATTACGCTCATTTGCTGGTGCATGGCACGCTGCATGCACAAGGCTGGGATCACGAAACCAGCGAGGCCGATGCCGAGGCCATGGAGGCGCATGAGATTAAGATCATGCACAGGCTGGGGTTTAAGAACCCGTACTGATTTACTTCGATGGAAGATCTGAAGCTTTCGGCATTTCATCGCCATATCTGTAGAATTTTTTGATTTTTGCAAATTCTTCATCAGTCCAAGGCTGATTATCTGGATCGCTAAGAGCAGCCAATGTGATGGCTCTATCTTCTTCATCAGACAACAATTCGTATTTTCTAGGTGCTGGGTTTTGGGTGTTCTTTTTCATATCGCTTCATCTCACGGTTGTTTGCTTTTCGCAAACTAATCATTCGGGTAGATTCAGCACGCAAAACATACGCCACGGCGTAAATTTTGCCTTCCAAAGGTACCAAGCCGCTCATGCGGACCTCGTTGTAGGTGTGGCGATCATCTGCCCAAACCACCTTCTTCGCCCACTCAAGTTGTTGAGCGAATTCAAGCACTATGCCATGTTTGGAAAAATTTGTACGGCTTTTGTAGGGGTCGCATGTAAAGTGCATCGCGCCATGATGCAGCGAGCCCTTAATTCAAGGTCATACATTGAGCGTCAGTGAAGTACTCAACAATGTCTGAAGTTAATCACTCTCAATGCCAGAAGCATCCTCCAGCAAACGCACTTTTACAGATTTGCCTTTTACTTTGCCGCGCGACAATTTAGCCACGGCTTCAAGCGCAATGTCACGTGCCACGGCCACATAAGTGGAGTATTCGTTCACATTGATCTTGCCCACTTGCTCACGGGTGTAACCCGCATCGCCCGTGAGCGCACCCAGCACATCGCCCGCGCGAATTTTTTCTTTGCGACCCCCCACAATTTGCAAAGTGGCCATCGCTGGCACCAGCATGTCTTTGCCTGCAGGCGTCAACGTACTCAACGCTTGCCAACTCGACTCGCGGCCTTGCAGCACTTCAATCTTGCCCACATAACCCATCTCGTCCATGCTGGCCAAACTGACTGCCAAGCCTTCTGCATCAGCGCGGCCTGTGCGGCCAATGCGGTGAATGTGCACCTCAGAATCAGGTGTCACATCCACATTGATCACAGCTTCAAGTTGCGCCACATCCAAACCACGCGCAGCCACATCGGTGGCCACCAACACTGAGCAACTTCTGTTGGCAAATTGAATTAGCACTTGATCGCGCTCACGTTGCTCTAGCTCACCATACAACGCCAGCGCGCTGAAACCTTGCGCTTGCAACACGGCCACCAAATCGCGGCACTGCACTTTGGTGTTGCAAAACGCCAGTGTAGAAGTGGGCCTGAAATGATTCAGCACCATCGACACGGCATGCAAACGTTCAGACTCTTTAACCTGCACAAAAATTTGTTTGATTTTGTTTGCGCTGTGCTGAGTTTCAACCTTCACCGTTTGTGGCTCTTTCATGAACTGCGTGGCCAACTTGGCAATGCCTTCTGGATAGGTTGCCGAGAACAAAAGTGTTTGTCGTTTGGCTGGACACTGCCGGGCCACGGTAGCGATATCGTCAAAGAAACCCATGTCCAGCATGCGATCGGCTTCGTCGAGCACCAAGGTTTGAAGGCCTTTGAGTTTCAAAGAACCACGCTCCAAATGGTCCA
>CAJCDH010000247.1 GCA_903961095.1 uncultured Burkholderiales bacterium
CGCGTCTTTTTGCATTTCGCTGGCCACATACTGCATCTCTTCCAAGCTAGGCGTAATGAGGCCGGACAAGCCAATGATGTCAGCATTTTCTTCTTTGGCCTTGGCCAAAATTTCGTGACAGGGCACCATCACACCCATGTTAACCACATCAAAGTTATTGCACTGAAGCACCACGGTCACAATGTTTTTGCCAATGTCGTGCACGTCGCCTTTGACGGTGGCAATCACAATTTTGCCTTTGGATTTCACATCTTGGCCCGCAGCTTCTTGCAGGCGCTTTTCTTCTTCAATGTAGGGTACCAAGTGCGCCACCGCTTGCTTCATCACGCGGGCCGACTTGACCACTTGCGGCAAGAACATCTTGCCTTGGCCAAACAAATCGCCCACCACATTCATACCGTCCATGAGCGGGCCTTCGATCACGTGCAAAGGCCGGCCGTTCTTGGCCAAAATTTCTTGATACGCCTCTTCGGTGTCTTCGGTAATAAAGTCGGTGATGCCATGTACCAAGGCATGAGACAAACGCGCTGACACCGTCACTGGCGCTTCAGGTGTGCCGCGCCAAGCCAGTTTTTGCGAATCGTCTTTGGCTGCGCCTTTGGCGTTCTCAGCCACTTCTACCAAACGCTCACCCGCATCGGGGCGGCGATTCAAAACCACATCTTCAACGCGTTCGCGCAAGTCGGCTTCGAGTTCATCGTAAACGCCCACCATGCCAGCATTGACGATGCCCATGTCCATGCCTGCTTGAATGGCGTGGTACAAAAACACGGTGTGAATGGCTTCGCGAACAGGGTCATTGCCGCGAAAGCTGAAAGAGACATTGGACACACCGCCCGACACTTTGGCACCTGGCAAGTTTTGTTTGATCCAGCGCGTTGCTTCAATGAAGTCGACAGCGTAGTTGTTGTGCTCTTCAATGCCGGTGGCAATGGCAAAAATATTGGGGTCAAAAATGATGTCTTCGGGTGGGAAGTCCACCTCGTCCACCAATACGCGATAGGCGCGTTCGCAAATTTCAATTTTGCGTTGGTAGGTATCGGCTTGGCCTTTTTCATCAAACGCCATGATCACTGCGGCGGCGCCATAGCGCTTGATGAGTTGTGCTTGTTGCTTAAAGCCTTCCACGCCTTCTTTCATGCTGATGGAGTTGACAATGCCTTTGCCTTGGATGCAGCGCAGGCCCGCTTCTATCACGCTCCATTTGGAGGAGTCGATCATGATGGGCACACGGGAAATGTCGGGTTCGGAAGCAATGAGGTTCAAAAAACGAACCATCGCGGCTTGGCTGTCCAACATGGCTTCGTCCATGTTGATGTCAATGATTTGCGCGCCGTTTTCAACTTGTTGCCGGGCAACAGCCAAAGCTTGTTCGTACTCGCCGTTCAAAATCATGCGCGCAAAGGCCTTCGAGCCTGTGACGTTGGTGCGCTCACCAATGTTCACAAACAAAGAGTCCGTGCCAATTTGTACTGGCTCAAGTCCAGACAGTTTTAAAGGCGAAACTGAATTAGAAACTGAATTAGAAACTGAAGCAGACAACAAAACTCACCCCTTTGATCGCAGGTGAGCGTGGTTTGCAATAGGAAGGGGGTCAAGCCCCGCATGAAACCCCAAGCCTGACCCGCGGCCAAAATGGCTGGCGGGCTGCAACGCTCCTTGGAGACCCTGTATTTTACTGGTTAAAGTAACAAAAAGAAGAAACAGCTTTTAAGCGGCTTCTTTGTAAAAGGCACTTGAATGCAATCCCCTTGGCGCAAGAGGCCCGACGGCCTTTTGAATAGCCCCAATATGATCAGGCGTGGTGCCGCAACATCCACCCACAATATTGACCAAGCCTTCCGCTGCAAACTCATGCAGCAAGCGGCTTGTCACTTCGGGTGTCTCATCAAAGCCGGTGTCGCTCATGGGGTTGGGCAAGCCGGCGTTGGGGTAGCAACTGATGAAAGTGTCTGTCGCCACTTTGGCCAACTCTTGAATGTAGGGGCGCATCAAGGTAGCGCCCAGGGCGCAATTCAAGCCAATGGCCAAAGGACGTGCATGACGCACGCTGTGCCAAAAGGCTGTCACAGTTTGGCCGCTCAAAATACGGCCCGATGCATCGGTCACTGTGCCGCTGATGATGAGAGGCAAGCGCTCACCGCTTTGATCAAAATATTCTTCGATGGCAAACAAGGCTGCTTTGGCATTGAGTGTGTCAAAAATGGTTTCCACCAACAACACGTCCACGCCACCCTCAACCAAGGCCTGTGTTTGCTCGTAATAGGCTTTGCGCAAAGTTTCAAAATCTACGTTGCGCGCGCCAGGGTCGTTCACATCGGGACTGATGCTGGCGGTCTTGGGGGTTGGGCCCAATGCGCCCACGGCATAACGTGGTTTGTCGGGTGTCGAAAACTTGTCGCAGGCGGCACGCGCCAAGGCGGCTGAAGCACGGTTCATTTCAATGGCCAAGTCGGCCATTTTGTAATCTTCTTGCGCAATGGTGGTGGCGCCAAAGGTATTGGTTTCAATCATGTCAGCACCTGCTGCCAAGTAGCCTTCGTGAATGTCGCGAATTACATCGGGGCGCGTGAGGCTGAGCAATTCGTTGTTGCCCTTGACGTCTTTGTGAAAGTCTTTGAAGCGTTCGCCGCGGTAATCGGCCTCGCTCAATTTGAAGCGCTGAATCATGGTGCCCATTGCACCATCGAGAATGGCAATGCGGCTTTCCAAAATAGCTGGCAGGGCTTGGGCGCGGGTGTAGTTCAAAGGTTTCATGCCCGTATTGTAAAAAACATCAGTGCCCCTTGAAGCACATTGCAATCAAATACCTTGAAATAGGCCGTTAAAGCTTAAAAAGTGCATCAGTGCTTCGGAGACAATACAAGCTGTGACGACAGCTGAACTTACCTCACCCTCTATTCTGAGCATCCTCAGTGAGGTCTTTGGCTATGAGGCGTTTAGAGGGCCTCAGCGCAACATCATCGAACACGTCAGCAGCGGCCACGACGCGCTGGTTCTGATGCCCACTGGCGGGGGCAAAAGCTTGTGCTATCAAATTCCAGCCATCGCCAGGCAAGGTGCGGGGCTAGGCATCACCATTGTGGTGTCGCCTCTCATTGCATTGATGCACGATCAGGTGGGCGCTTTGCATGAGGCCGGGGTTAGCGCTGCTTTTCTCAATTCCACCTTAAGCATGGACCAGGCGCAGCTTGTCGAGCAGCGTTTGCGCCGAGGCGAAATCACCTTGCTTTATGCGGCACCAGAAAGAATCACAACGCCCCGATTTTTAGCCCTGCTCGACGCCCTTTACAGCCAAAACTCTCTCAGTCTTTTTGCCATTGATGAGGCTCACTGTGTGAGTCAATGGGGCCATGACTTTCGGCCTGAATATCGCGGTCTCACCATTCTTCACGAACGCTATGCCAAGGTGCCCCGCGTCGCCCTCACGGCCACCGCCGATGCACTGACGCGTGCAGACATCATTGAGCGTTTGCAACTTGAAGACGCGCGCCTCTTTATCAGCAGCTTTGATCGCCCCAACATTCGTTACACCATTGTTGAAAAGAAAGACGCCAGCACCCAATTGCTTCGCTTCATTGAACGCGAGCATGAAGGTGAGGCCGGTGTGGTTTATTGCCAATCTCGCAAACGCGTTGAAGAGGTTGCCGAGCTTTTGAAGCAAGCGGGTATGGATGCCCTGCCTTATCACGCTGGCTTAGATGCTTCCATTCGACAAAAACATCAGGATCGGTTTTTGCGCGATGAAGGCGTCGTCATGGTCGCAACCATTGCGTTTGGCATGGGCATTGACAAGCCGGATGTGCGGTTTGTGGCCCACCTTGACATGCCCAAAAACATTGAAGCCTATTACCAAGAAACGGGCCGCGCCGGGCGCGATGGGCTTCGAGCCGATGCCTGGATGGCTTACGGTTTGCAAGACGTGGTGAACCAGCGGCGCATGATTGATGAAAGTCCTGCAGAAGAGAGTTTCAAACAACTGCTGCGCGGTAAGCTCGATGCTTTACTGGCCTTGGCCGAGGCCACAGACTGCCGCCGTGTCCGATTGCTGACCTATTTTGATGAGCACAGTGCGCCCTGTGGCAATTGCGACAATTGCCTTCACCCACCTGCTGTTTGGGATGGTACGGACGCTGCCCGCAAATTGTTGTCAACGGTTTTCCGCGCCGAACAACACAGCGGCTTTTCGTTTGGGTCAGGTCACATCATGGACATTTTGCGCGGCAAATCCACCGAAAAGGTTTCCCAATACGGCCACTCGCAGCTCAGTACTTTTGGCATTGGCGCCAGTTTCAGCGAAACACAACTTCGCGGTGTTTTGCGCCAACTCATTGCCATGGGTGCGCTCAATGTTCAGGGTCAGGTCTTCAATACCTTGCAACTGACGGAGGGCTCTCGCGCCGTTCTTCGAGGTGATGTCAAGGTCTTGCTTCGAGAGTCTGTGAGTCACAAACCAGAAAAGCGAAGTCGCAAACCCCAGGCGCCAGGGCCTGCTGCTGCCAATTTAGGCCAAGACGATTTGGTGCGTTACATCAACTTAAAGGCTTGGCGTGCAGAGGTGGCCAAAGAGCACAACCTACCCGCCTACGTCATTTTTCACGACGCCACACTGGCCCATATTGCTTCTGCCAACCCCCAAAATCTGGAAGATTTACATGGAATCAGTGGCATTGGTGTCAAGAAGCTCGAAGCCTACGGTCATGAAGTTTTGCAGGTATGCCGAGTTCAGCTAAAATAGCCGGCTGAACAAAATGAGGTTTTTTCATGTCTGCACACAACGATTCACACGAAACTCAAGATCCCGTTGAAGGTATCGTTAAACACATCCCCATCGTGATTCCGGTCGCTGGTGCAGTTTTGATCTTTTTGCTAGCTTTCATTGCTATCTTTATGGCTTAAAGGCCCTATTTAAAAGTAGCCGGCCCATTTAAAGCCACCCATTTAAAGCCCCCCCAAAAAAGCCACCCGAATTCGATATTCAAACTCAATCCTCAAATCTCCCATACCCGCCTTGATTTAGGCGGGTTTTTTTTGCCCATCAAACCGCCCTGCCACTTTTTAAGATGGGTTTATGCAAGTTTTGCATACATTTTGAGGGGTTTTCCAAATATTTGACCCTCTTTTCCCGCCATCGTCTTTAGAATTCAGGTCGGTTACGGACAGGTTACAGACCTGGTTGTCGTTTTTTGAAAAGTTCATTGTGGGTGTCTCATTGAAAACACAGACTTTTCAAAAAACGATTTTTAAACTTTGGAGCTATCCCCATGAACTCACCCGTGATGCAGGGCCTGAACCTGAACACTCCCGCCTATGTGAAAAGTCCCAAGCTAATTGCTTGGGTGGCAGAAATGGCAGCCATTTGCAAGCCAGACCATGTCTACTGGTGCGACGGCTCTGAAGAAGAGTACGACCGTCTTTGCCAACTCTTGGTAGACAAGGGCACTTTCAAAAAACTCAACCCTCTCAAACGCCCCGGCAGCTTCTTGGCATGTTCAGACCCCTCCGATGTCGCCCGCGTTGAAGACCGCACCTACATTTGCTCTGAAACGAAAGAAAACGCTGGCCCCACCAACAACTGGATGGCGCCTGCCGAAATGCGCAAAACCTTGAACCCTTTGTTCGATGGTTGCATGCAAGGTCGCACCATGTACGTGGTGCCATTCTCTATGGGCCCTTTGGGCTCACACATTGCCCACATTGGCATTGAGTTGACCGACAGCGCCTACGTTGCCGTTAACCAAAAACTCATGACCCGCATGGGCAAAGCCGTTTTTGATGTGATAGGTGCAGATGGTGATTTCGTACCTTGCTTGCACACCGTAGGCGCACCTTTGGTGGATGGCGCCAAAGACACCACTTCCTGGCCTTGCAACCCCAGCTTGAAGTACATCGTTCACTATCCTGAAACACGCGAGATTTGGTCTTACGGTTCAGGCTACGGCGGCAATGCTTTATTGGGCAAAAAGTGCTTGGCCTTGCGCATCGCGTCCAGCATGGGCCGCGAACAAGGTTGGTTAGCCGAGCACATGCTTATCTTGGGCGTGACCAATCCTGAAGGCAAAAAATACCATGTGGCTGCGGCATTTCCCAGCGCTTGCGGCAAAACCAACTTCTCCATGTTGGTGCCACCCGAAGGCTTCAATGGCTGGAAAGTCACCACCATTGGTGACGATATCGCATGGATCAAACCCCAAGCCAATGGCAAGCTCATGGCCATCAATCCAGAGGCTGGCTACTTTGGTGTGGCCCCTGGAACCAACCACCATACCAACCCCAACTGCATGGCCAGTTTGGACAAAGATGTGATTTTCACCAATGTGGCATTGACCGACGACGGCGACGTTTGGTGGGAAGGCATGGACAAAGACACAGGCACATTGCCAGATCATTTGATTGACTGGCAAGGCAAAGACTGGACGCCTCAGATAGCCAAAGAGACGGGCGCCAAGGCGGCTCACGCCAATGCACGCTTCACAGTTTCGGCCATCAACAATCCTGCGCTAGACAGCGCTTGGGACGATGCCGCTGGCGTCTCCATTGACGCTTTCATCTTTGGCGGTCGCCGCTCCACCACTGTGCCCTTGGTCACTGAGGCACGCAACTGGACCGAAGGCGTTTACATGGCTGCCACCATGGGCTCTGAAACCACGGCGGCTGCTTTTGGCGCGCAAGGCGTGGTTCGCCGCGATCCTTTTGCCATGCTGCCCTTCTGCGGTTACAACATGAGCGATTACTTCCAACACTGGTTGGACATGGGCGCCAAAATTCAAGCGGGTGGCCACAAGTTGCCCCCTATTTATTGCGTCAACTGGTTTCGCAAAGACGAAGCCGGCAAATTTGTCTGGCCGGGCTATGGTGAAAACATGCGCGTCTTGAAGTGGATGATTGACCGTTTGGAAGGTCAGGCCCAAGGCCAAGAAACCATGTTTGGTATCACGCCCACCTATGGCGAGTTGAACTGGACTGGTTTGAACTTCACGACAGATCAATTCAAAACCGTTACCAGCATCGACAAGGCTGCATGGCAACAAGAGTTCCAATTGCACACCACGCATTTCGAGCAATTGGCCTACAACCTGCCCAAAGCATTGCTCGACACCAAAGCGGCGTTGGAACAGCGCTTAGCTGCTGTCTGACAACCGCAGACTCGCGCTACAGGCTGGCGCAGGCTTTGATATGGATGACACCGGCCTTGTGGTCGGTGAACTACATTGTGGCTAGAACAGCACCTGGGATCATCAGCCCTCATGTCTTGGCATTGGGGCGATGGTTTTTAGCGGGTCTCATTTTGGCCATCATTGCACGGCAAGAGCTTTGGCAAGAACGGCACAGCACCCTCAAGGTTTGGCCGCAGTATTTGGTGCTGGGCAGTTTGGGCATGCTCATTTGCGGCGCATGGGTTTATTGGGCCGCAGAAACAACAACGGCCATCAACATTGCGTTGATTTATGCCGCCTCACCCGTCTTGATCACCCTGGGTGCCGTGCTTGGGCTCAAGGAGTCTTTTTCTTGGCGGCAGTCGCTCGGCGTTGGCATCGCGCTGCTGGGCGTATTGCATGTGGTCGTCAAAGGTCAGTGGGCGGCACTGTCACAAGTCGTTTGGGTTTTAGGTGATGGTCTTGTGGTGATTGCCATGGTAGCGTGGGCAGCCTACGCCCTGTTGCTTAAGAAGTGGGCAAGTCCCTTAAGTTCAACCGCAAGATTGGCCGCCACTTGCTTGGGCGGCTGCCTGGTTTTGCTGCCCTTTGCAATCACCGAGTGGACTGCAACACCTCATCCAGGCTGGAGCTTGAATGCCAGCCTGCTTGTCATAGCTGCCGCTGTTTTTCCAGGAGTGGGTGCTTACTGGTCTTATGGTTTTTGTCAAAAAACCTTGGGCGCTAGCCGAGTGGCTGCAAGCCTTTATCTGGGGCCTTTGTACGGCGGTTTGGTTGCTTGGCTGTTCTTGGGCGAAACCTTGGGTTGGCATCACGCTGTGGGTGCCGCATTCATTTTGCCGGGTATTTATTTGGCCTCGCAGAAAGCCACATCTGGCCAACTAGAAGCCGAGTGAGTCGCCACTTCAAAAACAAAAGCCTCCCGAAGGAGGCTTTCTAAGTGGACTCTCTAGTGCACTGTCTAGTGCACTTTTGGTTGGCACCTTGACCGCTGTAGCGCTGGATTAAATGTAGTACTGACGGTTTTTCAGCATTCGCTCTACACGGCGCCGTGTGCTGCTTTCTCGCGAAACTACCGCTTGATCCGAGCGGTTCATGGCGTTTTGCAGTTCAGACATCAATCGAGCATCCGTTTGTGCAACGGCCCACAAACGCTCATCTGAACGGCGTTGCGCCATGCTTGCAGACCATCCGTCCAAGGCCTCCTTCATTTGAGTGGCCAGTGATTTAGAAACACCCGCAAACAAGCCCACGGCAGCAAATGCCACGGCCCAAAGCGCAACCCACGCCGCAAGCAAATGGCCATCGGCCCATGTGTCCATCATTTGGTCGGCCACAACCACAAACGCAGCCACGATGGCAGCCAAGAGCATGGCAGCCAATGTGCGTGTAGGGCTGAAATTACCGCCTAAGCGTTTGAAGTTGGCAACGACCTGCTCGGCACGATCGACACCAGGGTGTGTCAGGGGGTAATCTAAGTGGACAGAATTGTGATTCATTTGAGTTTCCTCTTGTCGATGGGTGATGCATGGGGTCTTAGCGTTGGGATAATTCCCATTTATTGCTTGACCATGTGGCAATCATAGGGTTTACTCTAGTGTTGTTCAAAATTATATTTATGATACCTATCATTCATAATAGAAATGATTGAAGCTATCCAAACCAATTTTCGAAGCTTAGACCTGAATTTACTTCGGGTCTTTGACGAAGTCATGGCAGAAAAAAGCTTGACCAAAGCGGCTCGCAATTTGTCCATCACGCAGCCTGCAGTCAGCAACTCGCTGCGTCGACTTCGTGAAGCACTGGGAGACGATTTGGTTCGGCGCGATGGCCACGGCATCACGCCCACGCCTTTTGCCTTGCTCCTGTGGCCTCATGTCAGGGCAGCGCTTGATCAGTTACAAACGGCCTTGGCACCTCAACACTTTGTACCAGCCGAGGCCCGTAACTCTTTTGTTTTGGCCATGGCCGACGCTACCGCTGCCGAGCTGATGGGGGACCTCGGCCAAGCTTTAGAAAAACTTGCGCCCAATGTGTCAATTCGGGTCTTGCCGCTGACCACGCGTGACCCTAGAAACATGCTGAACGATGGCATTGCCGATTTGGCATTGGGTTATTTTCCGGCCGTTCTGGCAGACCTGACTGCGAAAGCACAATCGGGCGAGGCTCTGGCATTCGAACATCAGCGCTTGTACGACGGTGAGTATGTGTGTGTGATGCGCCGCAAACATCCCTTGGCACTCAAGAACATCAGCTTGGAGGAGTTTTGCAATGCACGGCACTTGCTCGTGAGCTTTTCGGGCCGCCCCTATGGCTTTATCGATGAGGCCTTGGCGTCGATTGGCAAACAACGCCGTGTCGTGATGACCGTGAACCAGTTCTTCACTGCAGGCCGTGTGGTTGTAAATTCTGACTTACTGACTGTTTTGCCCAAACACTTTGTACCCACAACAGGCATTGCCAATGAACTGTTCATGTGCGAGTTGCCTTTCAAGGTTCCCACCTTGCACGTCGATGCAGTGTGGCACCGACGCAAGCATGCACAAAGCGAACATGTTTGGTTAAGAGAGTTGCTGATTGACGTTGCACGTCATGTTTTCAAAAGTGCAAGGCCCTCATGAACATTCAATTGCTTTCAGATTTACATCTTGAAACACACCCTCACTTTGTACCTGAGGCCTCGCCATTGGCCGACATCTTGATATTGGCCGGCGACATTGGCTCTTACCAAACCGGCTCGATGTTGATTGATCAGAAAGACACTGATTTTGGTTTGGCTAGATTTTCTCCGCGCAAAGATTTAGCGGCATGGCCCGTGCCAGTTTTCTTTGTGCCTGGTAATCACGAATATGACGGCTTGCCCTTTGAAGAAGCCGATACACGCTTGCGCGAAACATGCGAACGCTTGGGGATTATTTTTTTGCATCAACGCGTTGTGATTTTCAAAGGTGTGCGTTTGCTTGGGTGCACTTTGTGGAGTGATTTTGAGGCGCTGGTGCCGCTCCATGGTCCACTCACACTGCAACTTAAAGCGCGTCAAAAAGCTGAACGTGCAGCTGATTTTTACCTTCGCAAAACAGGTACCACGCTTCAAGGCCAAGCTTTTTTATCCGCCGCCGTGAGAGCCAAAGCGCAGGCCGATCAAGCTTGGCTAGGCAGCGCTTTGTCAGAGCCATTTGAGGGGCCGACGGTGGTCATCACGCATTTCGCGCCCAGCTTACAAAGTGCCGATCCCCGCTATGGGCTCACGCCCGGCACAGCAGGCTTTTGCAACGCCCTAGACCACTTGATGCCCAAAGCACATGTTTGGCTTCATGGGCATTTGCACTGTGCTCAGGATTATGTTCACCACGGCTGTCGGGTCGTTGCCAACCCTTTTGGATATGCCCGAAAGAACGAGCAAGTTCGCTTTGATCCGCAAAAACTAGTGCGTGTGAGCGCCTAATTTGCCTTTAGTTTTTTCTGGTCGATAGACCATCAAAGCACGTTCCCATAACCATCTCAATGATTTCTTCGTTGCTGTGCAACTCGCTCATCTTGAGGAACTCCACCACCGGATCACATGCGCGCGCATACAGGGTGTACAACACCGCAATGGGCGGCAGTGCCGGATTGATGTGGCCCTCTTTTTGCGCTTGCACAATCCATGCGCCAAGCAAGTCACTCACATTCATCAGTCCATCCATGTAAGGTCGGCTGGCCATCAGGCTCGCGCGCAAGCTGGAGTTTTGACTTGGCAAGGTTGGCATTTGCCCGGCCAGTTTCAATTCAAGGGTCCAACGCGTCGTGGCCTTGAGTTTGTTCATGGCACGGCCTGCGCTTTGCCCCTCTGATTGCGTCTGCTTGAGAGATTGAGCTTGGAGTTCTTCCAAGAAGGCCTGTGCTTTTTGCATGGCCTGCACCATGGCAGCGCAAGCCAACTCTTCCTTGCTGTTGAAATGTTTGTACAAACTTGCTTTGGCAATGCCCACTTCTGCGGCCACCTCATCCACGGTCATGGCGTCAAAACCTTTTTCAGCCAAGAGTCGATTCACGGATGCCGTGATGGCAAGCTCTCTGGCCTCTAGCATTTGGGCTTTGAAAGATTTTTTGAGGGGCTCAGGAGTGCTGGTCATAGGGGCATTTTAGCAAGCGATGCTCCAACTTGAACTGGCCGGTCATAAAATAGGCTTTGAGTTTATGTTGGCAAGTTTTGAGCTTCCCGCGCACAAGCGCCCCTCAAGGGGCCTCATTGAAGACCTTTTCAAAACAGGAGCACCCTTGGACCGCCGTCAAATTTTAAAAGCCACTGCGCTCAGCACAATGCTGGCAGGTTTGAGTGCAGGCGCACAAGTCAGCAGTATGGCTTCAGGCAACGCCAAGGGTTTGCCAGCCTGGCCCACTCACGTTCAAAAGATTATTTTTGGCTCTTGCATTGATCAACATAAACCTCAGCCCATTTGGGAAACCATTTTGGCCA
>CAJCDH010000248.1 GCA_903961095.1 uncultured Burkholderiales bacterium
GGTCGCGCATCGTCAAAGGACCACAAGCTTTGCAAGGCATTCCTGGCTTGCTGTTTTCAAAAGTATTGGGCAGCGGCTATGAGGGTGGCTTTGGACTTCGACCCAGCCCATCGCGCCAAGGTATGTTTGGCTTGTTTGAGTCTTTGCAAACAGCCCAAGACTTCATTGAAAACTCCAGTGTGGTGCAAGCCTACCAAGAGCGCTCTGACGAGTTTTGTTGGGCCCTTCTTAAAACTTGGTCATGCCGAGGCAGTTGGGATGGCCAACTGCTTGATGTTTGCGCGGCGCAACCCATTAAGGGGCCTGTGGCGGCGCTGACGCGCGCCTCTATCAAACTGGCCAAAGCGCCTGCATTTTGGCGTCATGCACCGCCTTCTCAAATCGCACTGACAGATGCCAAAGGTTGTCAACTGGCTGTGGGTTTGGGCGAAGCACCCTTTGTACGGCAAGCCACTTTCACCATTTGGGACAGCGTGGCTGACATGAATGCTTATGCGCGTTCGGGCGCGCACTTAGAAGCTATTCAAGACGCAGCACAAAACGACTACTTTTCTGAATCCATGTTTGCTCGATTTGTCCCTCTGCAAGTGCAGGGTCAATGGCAAGGCAAAGTCTATGCTTAATTCCAGGCACACACCCCGCGTGGTGGTGGTGGGCGCAGGCATTGGGGGTTTGGTGAGTGCACTGGTCTTGGCACACCGCGGATTGGATGTCACGCTGATTGAAAGTGCCGCAACGCCCGGCGGCAAAATTCGCCAAGTGCAAGTCGATGGCGTGGGCGTTGACTCAGGTCCCACCGTGTTTACCATGCGCTGGGTCTTGGATCAAATGCTGCAAGAGATGGGCACGTCACTCTCGGATATTTTGAAACTCGAGAATATTGGCGTGCTAGCCAGACATGCGTGGGATGGCAGCCCACAGACGCTCGATTTGTTGTCTGATACAGAACGCAGTGCAGATGCCATCGCAGCCTTTAGCAGCCCCCAAGAAGCCAGACGGTTTTTAGGCTTCTGCAAGCAAGCACGCAAGCTGTATGACACGCTAGAGAAGCCGTACATCCGAAGCGAGCGACCCGATCTGTTGAGCATGGTGGGCGATTTGGGATTGCAAGGCATGGCCACGCTCACGGGCTTGGGGCCTTTCGCCAGTTTGTGGCGCAGTTTGGGCCGCCACTTTCACGACTCCCGTTTGCAACAACTCTTTGGCCGCTATGCCACTTACTGTGGCTCTTCGCCGTGGTCTGCACCGGCCACTTTGATGCTGGTGGCGCAAGTAGAGTTGGATGGCGTGTGGTCGGTCTCGGGCGGTATGTTTGAAGTGGCCAACGCCTTGGCGCAGTTAGGAGAAAAATGGGGGGTGAAGCCGCGCTACGGTCAGGCCTGCACACGCATCCTCACACAAAACGGTCAAGTCAGTGGCGTGCAACTTGAATCAGGTGAAATGCTAGAAGCCGATCATGTGATCTTCAATGGCGATGTGGCCGCTTTGGCGCAGGGTCTATTGGGCCCAGCAGTGCAGCCGAATTTTCAGCCAGTTCCTGCTATAAGCAGATCCTTGTCCGCTTTCACCTTGTCAATGCATGCTGAAAGCAGTGGCTTTCCCATGGTGCGGCACAACGTCTTTTTCAACCAAAACTACCAGCGTGAGTTTGATGATATTTTTCAACATCGCAGACTGCCTGAGCAAGGCACGGTGTATGTCTGCGCGCAAGATCGCAGCGACGACGGGCTGGCCCAGCCTGGTTTGGAAAGACTTTTGTGCCTTGTCAATGCGCCCGCTGATGGCGATACTCATTCCTTCAATTCATCGGAGATACACGCATGCGAAACCAGCAGTCTGGCGCTGA
>CAJCDH010000249.1 GCA_903961095.1 uncultured Burkholderiales bacterium
CCTTCATTGGTCGCCAAGCCGAGTGAACGCCTTGCCGGGCGCACTTCGCATCAAGGCTGTAGGCACATCTGCCAATGGCCAGCCCGTGCTAGCCCAAGCAGTTTGGTTTTCTCATTTAGAAGGCGAATCGGTTCGTTTGGTACATGCCGTGGTTTATCACAACCAAGGCCCCAAAAAAGACCAAAGCGCTGAACAGTTTATTGAAAGCTTGAAGTTGCCATGAGCTCAATTGAAAGCCCGTATTTAGAGCGACGTCAAATGCTCTTGGTCTTTCTGGCCTTCGCTTCAGCTTACTTTTTGTCTAACTTGATTCGCGCCATCACCGCCACCCTGTCGCCCACCTTGACCCAAGAGTTGTCGCTGTCGGCACAAGATCTGGGCTTGCTAGCAGGCGGATACTTTATTGGGTTTGCGGCGACTCAACTGCCCTTGGGTAAGTGGCTTGACCGCCATGGACCCAAAAAAGTGCTCTTGGCCTTCTTGGTCGTGGCTGTTTTGGGTTGTACGGCTTTTGCCCTGGCAGAAAGCTTCACAGGCCTCTTGTTCGCACGAATTTTGTGCGGTGTTGGGGTGAGTGCCTGTTTAATGTCCCCTCTGACGGGGTACAGGCGTTGGATGACGCCGGACGCCCAATTGCGAGCCAACTCATGGATGCTGATGACAGGCTCTTTGGGCATGATCTCATCCACCCTGCCGATTCAGTGGTTGTTGCCCCTGATGGGATGGCGTGCCATCTTTGCAGGCCTTGCGGTGTTGGTTATCTTGTCCATGGCAATGATTTACCTTTGCGTACCCACGTGGGAAAAACCGCAAGCTCAGTCCTCTCAAGTTGTTGATACAGAAAAAGGCTACGCGCCGATATGGCGCAGTGCTTATTTTTGGCGAATGGCCCCGCTTGGATTTTTTTGCTACGGTGGATTGGTCGCTTTTCAGACGCTATGGGTTGCACCATGGATGACTGTGGTTGGCGGTTACACGCCGCTTAATGCTGCAACAGGCTTATTTTTCATTAACTTGGCGATGCTTGTAACTTTTTGGGCTTGGGGCTATATCGCGCCTGGTTTTGCCAAAAAAGGAATTTCACCCAATCAAATCATTGCTTGGGGTCAGCCCATCAGTTTCTTTGTACTGGCGGGCATTATTTGGGCGGGGCCTGCACTTGGCGAATGGACTGCAACTGCACTGACCCTATTTTGTGTCTCCAGCACCTTTGTGTCTTTGGCGCAACCTTCGGTGGGTATGGCTTTTCCACCACATTTGGCAGGCCGAGCGCTGTCGGCCTACAACCTGCTTATTTTTCTGGGCGTTTTTGTGGTTCAGTGGGGCATTGGCTTGGGCGTTGACCTGTTTAAGTCATTTGGATGGTCCCCTGTTGTGGCGTTTCAATCAGCATTTTCTGTGTTTGGTTTGTGTGCTGTGGGGTCCTATGTTTATTTCCATTGGGCAAACCGCGATAATTCAGCATGATTGGAATTCTTATCGTCGCTCACGCACCGCTGGCTTCGGCCTTGCGTGATTGCGCTTTGCATGTTTTTCCCGAATGTGCTTCTGGCGTTCAAGCTTTGGACATTGCGCCTAACGCAAGCCCCGAGGAAAGTCTGTTGTTGGCTAAAGCGGCCATGTCCCGACTCAACGCAAAGCAAGTGCTTTTGTTGAGTGATGTCTTCGGTGCAACCCCGTCCAATGTGGCGCAAAAACTCAATGACGGCTTAGACACCCGATTGATCGCTGGGGTTAACTTGCCCATGTTGCTTCGCAGTGTTTGTTATCGCCACGAAACTCTAGATGCCTTGGCTGCACGTGCACAAGCCGGCGGCTCACAAGGCATCATGCCGGTTGGCTGTACAGCCCCTCAAAATCAATCAGGACCTCGACATGCCCCTAGCTACCACGACCATCAGCAATAAATTAGGTTTACACGCCCGTGCCTCCGCCAAATTGACCAAGCTGGCGGGTGGTTTTCCCTGTGAAATTTGGATTGCCAAAGGCGAACGCAGAGTCAATGCCAAAAGCATCATGGGGGTGATGATGTTGGCAGCGGGCTTCGGCAGTGAGGTGAGTATTGACACCGAAGGCGACCAAGCCCAAGAAGCCTTGGATGCCGTTCTGGGCTTGATCGCTGATAAATTTGGTGAGGGTGAATGACTTTCAGTATTCATGGCTTAGCAGTCGCAAGAGGCATCGCCATTGGCCGCGCGGTGCTGGTGGCCTCGAGCCGTGTCGATGTTGCGCACTACTTCATTCAGCCTGATCAAGTTGGTGCAGAAATTGATCGCTTGCGACAAGCGCGTGATGCCGTCATTGAAGAGCTAACTCGACTTCAACACGAACTGACCGCGGAAGCGCCGCCCGAATTGGGGGCTTTGCTCGATGTTCACTTGATGCTCCTTGAAGACGAAACCTTGGCAACGGGTGTGAAGCATTGGATTGAAACGCGGCTTTACAACGCTGAGTGGGCGCTCAGTAGTCAAATGGAAGTCATTGGTCGCCAATTTGACGAAATGGAAGACGCCTACTTGCGCGAGCGCAAGTCAGACCTCGAGCAAGTGACAGAGCGTGTGCTGCATTTCTTAAAAGGCGGCAACTCTCCCGTTGTGCGCATCAAGCCGCAAACTCGCCCGCAACAAGAGTTGCAGTTGGGCGATACCTTGGACGTGCCTTTGGTGCTGGTGGCACACGACGTGTCGCCTGCCGACATGCTTCAATTTAAGCAAAGCGTGTTCACCGGTTTTGTGACAGACGTAGGCGGCAAAACATCTCATACAGCCATCGTTGCGCGCAGCTTGGACATTCCTGCGGTGGTGGGTGCGCGCAGCGCCAGCCAACTCATTCGACAAGACGACTGGATCATCATCGATGGTGATGCGGGCGTGGTCATTGTCGACCCCTCACCGATTATCTTGGCTGAGTATGGCTTCAAGCAGCGACAAGGAGATTTAGAGCGCGAGCGACTGACCCGACTTCGCCACACACCATCGGTCACCTTGGACGGCCAAAAGATTGAACTCCTTGCCAACATTGAAATGCCTGAAGATGCCAGCGCCGCTTTGTTGGTGGGTGCGGTTGGCGTGGGACTTTTCCGAAGTGAGTTTTTGTTCATGGGCCGGCAAGGAAACTTGCCAGACGAAGAAGAACAGTACCAGCAATATCGACTCGCCGTGGAAGGCATGAAGGGTTTGCCTGTCACCATTCGCACAGTCGACGTGGGGGCAGACAAGCCCTTGGATGAAGCAAGGCACGATGCTGCCCACTTGAACCCCGCACTTGGACTGCGTGCCATTCGGTGGAGCTTGGCAGATCCTGAAATGTTTTTGACCCAGTTGCGTGCCATCTTGAGAGCTGCTGCATTGGGCAAAGTGAACCTGCTGGTGCCCATGCTGGCGCATGCCAGCGAAATTCACCAAACGCTGGCCTTGGTCAAGCAGGCCCAACTAGACTTGGATGCGCGCGGCGTGGCGCATGGCCCTGTTCAACTGGGCGCCATGATTGAAATTCCGGCTGCAGCCTTGTCGCTCAAATTGTTCTTAAAGCACTTCGACTATTTATCGATTGGCACCAACGACCTCATTCAGTACACACTGGCCATTGACCGTGCAGATGAAAGTGTGGCGCACTTGTACGACCCCTTGCACCCCGCAGTGCTTCGCTTGGTGGCTGACACCATTGCCGAAGGTGCAGCGCAAGGCAAGAGTGTGTCGGTGTGCGGCGAGATGGCTGGTGATGTGAGCATGACCCGTTTGCTGTTGGGCATGGGTTTGAAAAGTTTTTCCATGCACCCCTCGCAGGTCTTGCAAGTGAAGCAGCAAATTTTGCGCTCAGACGCAGCAAAGCTCAAAGCATTTGCGCAACAAGTGCTTGAGTCAGATGACCCCTCAAGCTTAATGACCAACTAGTTCGATCGTCCTTCAACTCGATAAGCCCTTATGCCTGAGTCGACTTGATTTCAAATTGAGGATCGTTGGCTGCTTGCTGACTGTTCTGTGTTCGACCTAACCAAGCGCCACCCACAATGAGGACGCCGGCCCAAGCGACCCAACTTGTGAGCGCTTCTTGCCGGTCAATTAAGAGCAACAAGGTAGACCCTAGAGGCGTTAAAAAGCTGAGCAGTCCAATTTGTTGCGCGTTGCCATTTTTCAATGCGGCGTCCCACAAATAAAAAGCCAAACCCAAAGGACCTATGCCCATCCAGGCAAGCAAACCTGCATCGCTGATGCTCAGTGCCACAGGTGTTTCGAGTAAGTAGTGGCACAGCAATGCCAAAATGCCAGAGACAAAACCGAAGTAGCCAATGGCTGCAGTGTGAAAGGCGGCAACTCGCTGCGTCATGAGTGAATAGGTGGCCCAAATGAAGGCAGAAGCCAAGGCGGCCAGATAGCCCAAATTGAAATCGGCATCGATGGCTTGACCATTGGTCATGACCAAAACGGCACCAGAAAATCCTGCGAAGGCCGCGAGCACTTGGCGAAGATGAAGGCGACTGTGTTTGTGAAACAAAGGCGCCAAGACCACGATCAACAAAGGCCACAAATAGTTCACCAAATTGGCTTGCACAGCGGGCGCAGTGCGAAACGCCAAGAACAAAAGAAAGTGATAACCAAACAAACCATAAATGCCAAGCGCCAGAGTTTGAGCGGGTACGATGGCCAAGCGCCATTGAAACCTCGACCATGGCAGCGCCACGAAGCTGCCAATCACAAGAGCGCAGCCCGCTGTTAAAAAAGGCGGCAAGTGCGACAGACGCACGCCCACAGGAGCCAATGTGGCCCACAGCGCAATGGCGCCTAAGGCCAAGCAAGTGGCTCGGTGGCTAGGCCGCATCAGCGTGCCAAGCTTGCATCGTGCGCCTGTTGGTCGGCGTGGTAACTAGAACGCACCATGGCGCCTACAGCGGCATGTTTGAAACCCATCTCGTAGGCTTTTTCTTCAAACATTTTGAAGGTGTCTGGGTGAACATAGCGCTTCACTGGCAAGTGGCTGCTTGAAGGCGCGAGATACTGGCCCAAGGTGAGCATTTCAATGTTGTGCTCACGCATTTCACGCATCACTTGCAAAATCTCTTCGTCGGTTTCACCAAGGCCCACCATGAGGCCACTTTTGGTTGGAACATGCGGAAACAGCGCTTTGAATTTCTTCAACAATTGCAAAGAAAATTGATAGTCGGAGCCGGGACGAACTTCTTTGTACAAACGCGGCACAGTTTCTAAGTTGTGGTTCATCACATCGGGTGGTGCTGCTTTCAAAATTTCTAACGCTCGATCATCGCGGCCTCGAAAGTCAGGAACCAAAACTTCAATTTGTGTTTTCGGTGAAAGCGCACGGGTCTCGCGAATGCAATCGACAAAGTGGCCTGCGCCACCATCGCGCAAATCGTCACGGTCGACACTGGTGATCACCACATAACTCAACTTCAGGTCGGCAATGGTGCGGGCCAGATTGGCGGGTTCATTGACGTCCAATGGATCGGGGCGGCCATGACCGACATCGCAGAAGGGGCAACGCCGTGTGCATTTGTCGCCCATGATCATGAAGGTGGCGGTGCCTTTGCCAAAGCATTCGCCAATGTTGGGGCAACTGGCCTCTTCGCAAACAGTCACCAATTTATTTTTGCGCAGGATGTCCTTGATTTCATAAAAGCGGGTGGTGGGTGAGCCGGCTTTGACGCGAATCCAGTCGGGCTTTTTCAGGACCTCACCAGGCATGACCTTGATCGGAATGCGAGACAACTTAGCAGCAGCTTTTTGCTTGGCCGTCGGGTCGTAATTTTCTTGTGATTGCGCCTCGCGCACGACCTGTCCAGTTGTGATTGTTTCTTTGGTCATTGCATTCTTTCTGTGTCAGGGGGCCAGCAAGGCGGTGAGCTTGTGCGCCAAGACATCTGCCGCTTCCTCCCAAGAGGTGTTGATGCCTATTGTAAAAAGGTCTACCGATTGCAAGCCAGCATAGCCGCAAGGGTTGATGCGCTTAAATGGCTCAAGATCCATGTTCACATTGAGCGCTAGGCCATGGTAACTGCAGTGCCTAGAGACCTTGATGCCCAAGGCGCTGATTTTCCCTAAGCCTTTGAAGGGGTCGTTGGGCGTGGCTGGGCCTGTCAATGCGTGATGGGCAAAGGGGTCGGCTAGGCGAACATAGATGCCTGGCGCATTGCTGACACGGTGCCCCGTAACGCCAAAATGAGCCAGCGTTTGTATGACAGATTCTTCAAGGCGATAAACATACTCTTTGACAAAGTAGCCAGCGCGCTGCAAATTAAGCAAAGGGTAGGCCATCACTTGTCCGGGCCCATGAAAGGTCACTTGTCCACCGCGGTTGGTGGCAATGACCGGGATAGCGCCTGGGTTTAAAACATGAGTTGCCAAGCCTGCTAAACCTTGCGTGAAGACGGGCGGGTGTTGGCAAAGCCATAACTCATCGGCAGTTTCAGCGGCGCGTTTGGCCGTGAAGTCTTGCATGGCTTGGTAGGTCTCTGCGTAAAGAACGTGACCCAGTTGTTTGACCAGCATAGGGATGAGCTCAGAGCGCTACTTTGACCATAGGGTGGCCCGTGAGTGCG
>CAJCDH010000250.1 GCA_903961095.1 uncultured Burkholderiales bacterium
CCATCGAGGCGGTTCCGTTTGTTGCCCCCGAGGGCAAGTTTGTCCATTACGAAGGCTCGCCCTTTGAGTTGTACCAGCCTTATCCGCCTGCGGGCGATCAACCCACCGCCATTGTTGAGTTGGTAGAAGGTTTGAACGACGGCGAAGTGTTTCAAACCTTGCTGGGCGTCACGGGCTCGGGCAAAACCTTCACCATGGCCAACGTCATTGCGCAAATGGGCAAGCCGGCCATTGTGTTTGCGCCCAACAAAACGCTGGCTGCTCAGTTGTACTCAGAATTTAGAGAGTTCTTTCCCAAAAATGCTGTTGAATATTTCGTCAGCTATTACGACTACTACCAGCCCGAAGCCTATGTGCCGCAGCGCGACTTGTTCATCGAAAAAGATTCGGCCATCAACGAACACATAGAGCAAATGCGCTTGTCATGTACCAAGAGCTTGATGGAGCGCCGAGATGTGGTCATTGTGGCCACGGTCTCGGCCATTTACGGTATTGGTGAGCCCGAAAGTTATCACCGCATGATCATGACTTTGCGCACTGGCGACAAAGTAGGGCAGCGCGACGTGATCTCGCAACTCATTCGCATGCAGTACCAACGCAATGACCAAGACTTTAGCCGCGGCAAGTTTCGTGTTCGCGGCGACACCATCGATGTGTTTCCTGCAGAGCATTCTGAGCTTGCAGTGCGCATTGAATTGTTTGATGAAGAAGTTGACAGTCTGCAGTTGTTTGACCCCCTCACAGGTCGCATTCGGCAAAAAATTCCGCGCTTCACGGTCTATCCTTCCAGCCACTACGTCACACCGCGCGACAAGGTTTTGGCGGCCGTTGAAACCATCAAAGTCGAACTGGCAGAGCGGCTTAAAGAGTTGGTTGGCATGGGTAAGTTGGTAGAAGCACAGCGCTTAGAACAACGTACCCGATTCGACTTGGAAATGTTGAGCGAAGTTGGTCATTGCAAAGGCATTGAAAATTACACGCGTCATTTATCGGGCGCTGAGCCTGGCGCTGCGCCCAGCACCCTGACCGATTACATGCCGCTTGATGCCCTCGTATTTTTGGATGAGAGCCATCAAATGATCGGCCAACTCAATGCCATGTACAACGGCGACCGCGCGCGCAAAACTACCTTGGTTGAATACGGCTTTCGATTGCCAAGTGCATTAGACAACCGGCCGCTCAAATTTGAAGAGTTCGAAACCAAAATGCGTCAGTGCATTTTTGTATCGGCCACTCCTGCAAATTACGAAATAACGCATGCTGGCAAAGTGGTAGAGCAGGTGGTAAGGCCCACAGGTTTGGTCGATCCGGAGGTGGAAGTGCGCCCCGCCATTCACCAAGTGGACGATGTGCTGCAAGAAATTCGAATTCGCTCAGAAAAACACGAACGAGTGCTCATTACCACGCTCACCAAACGCATGGCCGAGCAACTCACCGACTACCTGTCAGACAACGGCGTGAAAGTTCGCTACTTGCACTCAGACATCGACACAGTCGAACGTGTTGAAATTTTGCGCGACCTTCGATTGGGGGCTTTTGATGTGTTGGTGGGCATCAACTTGTTGCGCGAAGGCTTGGACATTCCAGAGGTCTCCTTGGTGGCCATTTTGGATGCCGACAAAGAAGGTTTTTTAAGGTCAGAGCGAAGCCTCATACAAACCATTGGCCGTGCTGCGCGCAACCTTCATGGCAGAGCCATTTTGTATGCCGACCGCATGACCGATTCCATGCAAAAAGCCATCGGTGAAACGGAGCGCAGGCGCACCAAGCAAGTAGCTCACAATTTGGCCATGGGCATCACGCCGCGAAGCATCGTGAAGCAAGTCCGTGACCTCATTGATGGCGTCTACAGCGAGAAGGCTGGCAAAGAGGCCGACCGTTTAGAACGCGAAGCCGTGCAGCGAGCCAAAGTAGAGGACATGAGCGAGAAGGATATTTCCAAGGCCATCAAACAGCTTGAAAAACAGATGATGGAACACGCCAAAAACCTTGATTTCGAAAAGGCTGCCCAGGTTCGGGACCAGCTTCAAATGCTCAAGGCCCAGGCTTTTGGCGCTCCGGGTTCCGACAACGTGGTGGTGCTCAAGGCATAAAGACCTTCATTTCGTATCCCTACTAATCTGGTCAAGTTCTGCTATAGTCGAGCAAATTAGTCAACATCCTAGGAAAAAGCCATGCGCCTTACCACCAAAGGTCGATTTGCGGTTACCGCCATGATCGACTTGGCCCTGCGACAGCATTCAGGCCCCGTCACATTGGCTGCCATCAGCCAAAGGCAGGAAATTTCGCTGTCATACCTAGAGCAACTGTTTGGCAAGCTGCGTCGCCACCAATTGGTAGAGTCCACTCGCGGTCCCGGTGGCGGTTACACCTTGGCCAAAAAAGCCTCCGAAATTACGGTAGCCGACATCATTTTGTCAGTCGACGAACCCATCGATGCCACGCATTGCGGTGGCAAAGAAAACTGCCATGGCAGTTCTGGTCGATGCATGACCCACGACCTGTGGTCTGCTTTGAACTCCCGCATGGTTGAGTTTTTAGACTCCGTCAATTTGCAAAAATTGGTGGACGACCAATTGGCTGCGGGCCACACCATTGAAGACAAGCCCGCCATCAAGCGTGCAATTTCTGCCATGCCAGTGGCCCAACCTATCCGTGTCAATGTGCCCAACTCGGTCTTCGCATTGGGCAATACTTTTGCAAAATCTTGAGAAGTTTTCAAGCATGAATTCCACACCTCACTTTCCTATTTACCTCGACTACAGCGCCACCAATCCTTGTGATCCGCGCGTGGTTGATGCCATGATTCCTTGGTTGCGCGAACACTTTGGCAATCCAGCATCTCGCAGCCACGCATGGGGCTGGGAAGCCGAAGAAGCTGTCGAAAAAGCCCGCGTCGATGTTGCCGACCTCATTGGTGCCGACCCCCGCGAAATTGTCTGGACCAGCGGCGCAACCGAGTCCAACAACTTGGCTTTGAAGGGCGCAGCTCAGTTTTACAAAAGCCGCGGCAAGCACCTGATTACCGTCAAAACAGAACACAAAGCGGTGCTTGACACCATGCGCGAACTTGAGCGCCAAGGCTTTGAAGTAACTTACCTCGATGTGCAAGACGATGGCTTGTTGAACCTAGATGTTTTTAAAGCCGCGCTGCGCGCCGATACCATTGTGGTCAGCGTCATGTTCGTCAACAACGAAATTGGCGTGATTCAAGACATTCCCGCCATCGGTGCCATCTGCCGCGAAAAAGGCATCATCTTTCACGTTGATGCTGCACAGGCCACCGGCAAATTGCCCATTGACCTCAACACCCTGCCTGTTGACCTGATGAGCTTGGCGTCACACAAAACCTACGGCCCTAAAGGCATTGGTGCTTTGTATGTGCGTCGCAAACCCCGCGTGCGCCTTGAAGCGCAAATGCACGGTGGTGGCCACGAGCGCGGCATGCGTTCTGGCACATTGCCTACGCACCAATGCGTTGGCATGGGCGAAGCCTTTCGCATTGCCCGCCTCGAAATGGACCAAGACATTGCCAAGGCCAAGGCCTTACAAGAGCGTCTCATCAACGGTTTGAAAGACGTAGAGCAAGTGTTCTTAAACGGCCATCCCACCCAGCGTGTGCCCCACAACATCAACATGAGTTTCAACTATGTTGAAGGTGAGTCGCTCATCATGGGTATCAAAGGTTTGGCTGTGTCATCAGGCTCTGCTTGCACTTCGGCCAGTCTGGAGCCTAGCTATGTATTGCGTGCTTTAGGACGCAGCGATGAGTTGGCCCATAGCAGCTTGCGCATGACCGTTGGCCGTTGGACCACCGAAGCCGAAATTGACTACGCCATTGACACCATCAAAGCCAACGTAGCCAAACTGCGCGACCTCAGCCCCTTGTGGGACATGTACAAAGAAGGCATTGACTTGAGCACCATTCAGTGGGCTGCTCACTGATCTTGAACTGAATTATTAGGATTAAAAACCATGGCTTACAGCGAAAAAGTTGTTGATCATTACGAAAACCCCCGCAACGTGGGCTCCTTTGAAAAGGGCGACGAAGATGTGGGCACAGGCATGGTGGGTGCGCCAGCCTGCGGTGACGTCATGAAATTGCAAATCAAGGTCAATCCGGTTACGGGTGTCATTGAAGATGCGCGTTTTAAAACCTACGGCTGTGGCTCTGCCATTGCTTCAAGCTCGCTCGTGACCGAGTGGGTCAAAGGCAAAACATTGGACCAAGCCGCCGCTTTAAAGAACAGCGAAATTGCGGAAGAATTGGCTCTGCCACCCGTCAAAATTCATTGCTCCATCTTGGCTGAAGACGCCATCAAAGCAGCGGTCGAAGACTACAAGAAAAAACACGCAACAGCTTAATGCGAGTTTGCTGGAAGAAAAAAATGTCTATCTCTTTAACTGAAGCAGCAGCGAGGCACGTGTCGCGCTACATCACCAAACGCGGCAAAGGCGTGGGTGTGCGTCTGGGCGTCAAAACCACGGGCTGCTCCGGCTTGGCCTACAAACTTGAGTATGTCGACGAAGTTGCTCCCGAAGACGTGGTCTTTGAAGATCATGGCGTCAAGGTGCTAATCGATCCCAAGAGCTTGGCCTACATCGATGGCACACAACTCGATTTTGTACGCGAAGGTTTGAACGAGGGCTTTCGTTTCAACAACCCCAATGAACGCGATCGCTGCGGCTGTGGCGAATCGTTCCGCGTGTGATCTCACTGCAGGCGTCAGACTTTGAACTGTTTGGCTTGCCCGCGGCCTACGGCTTGAGCAGATCGCAACTAGACTCTCAATGGAAGTCTTTGCAACGCGAAGCCCACCCCGACCGATTTGCCTCTGAAGGTGCTGCAGCTCAGCGCATTGCCATGCAATGGTCCGTTCGCATTAACGAAGCTTATAACCGCCTCAAAGACCCCTTAAAGCGAGCCGCTTACTTGTGTGAATTGCATGGTGCAGCAGTCAATGCCGAAAACAACACCAGCATGCCGCCCGCTTTTTTGATGCAGCAAATGGAGTGGCGTGAAGCGCTCGATGATTGCAAAGAACTGAAAGACACCGGTACTAAAA
Source organism: uncultured Burkholderiales bacterium (assembly GCA_903961095.1). Lineage (GTDB taxonomy): Bacteria > Pseudomonadota > Gammaproteobacteria > Burkholderiales > Burkholderiaceae_C > Limnohabitans_A. The sequence continues at coordinate 5,067 of CAJCDH010000250.1, forward strand.
TAACAGCCCTAGAGAGCTTGCTTGTTGAGGTCGATGATTCGCATCAACAAGCGCTCAATGAAGTGGCAAACCTGATCGATCAAGCACAAAATTATGCCGCTGCCGTGGGTCAGGTGAGAGCGCTCATGTTCATCGAAAAATTTGCACAAGAAGTGCAGCACCAGCTCGACGTTTGCAATTAAAAATAATATTTCTTCATGGCACTTTTGCAAATTTCAGAACCCGGTCAGGCACCGGATCCGCACCAAAGACGCATCGCTGTTGGCATTGATTTAGGCACCACCCATTCCTTGGTAGCCTCGGTTCGCAACGGTGTTGCAGAGTGTTTGCCTGACGACAAAGGCCAGGTCATCTTGCCCTCAGTGGTTCGTTACTTGCCTGGACAAGGTCGGCAAATTGGGCAAGAAGCAGTGGCCAATGCTGCCCTAGATCCAGAAAATACCTTGGCCTCTGTCAAGCGATTCATGGGCCGTAGTTTGTCGGACATTGCGCATCCAGAAAATCTACCCTACAAATTTGCAAGCGCTGAAGGCAGCGCAGCCAATGGCATGCTCTCCATCCAAACAGTGCAGGGCCTTAAATCTCCTGTTGAAGTCAGCGCCGAAATTTTGGCCACCTTGCGTTATCGCGCAGAAGACACCTTCAACGATGACCTGCATGGTGCGGTCATTACAGTGCCTGCCTACTTTGACGATGCCCAGCGCCAAGCCACCAAAGATGCAGCCCAAATGGCCGGAATCAATGTGCTTCGCCTCATTAACGAGCCCACTGCCGCGGCCATCGCATATGGCTTGGACAATGCCAGCGAAGGCATTTATGCGGTATTCGATTTAGGCGGCGGTACCTTTGATATTTCTATTTTGCGATTAACACGGGGTGTCTTTGAAGTGATGGCCACAGGTGGTGATTCTGCTTTGGGTGGCGATGACTACGACCATGCTTTGGCCAATGCCGCTCTAACTTCAATGGGCTTATCCAATGTTCAAGTTGGCTTGAGTGCAGAAGATAAAACACGATTAAAGGCAGCAGCCAGAGTGGCCAAAGAGGCCTTGACTTCATCTGCTGAAGTTGCATTGGTTTGGACGCATGCAGAACAAAACCATGAAGTCAAAATCACTCGTGCTCAATTTAACGAAGCAAGCGCTGCACTAACGGCACGCTGCTTGTCTGCCGTTAAGAAAGCCTTGCGCGATGCCAAACTTAAAACTGATGACATACAGGGTGTTGTCATGGTGGGTGGCTCTACTCGCATGCCACAAGTGCAAGAAGCGGTGGCAGCATTCTTTGGCAAACCGCCGCTGAACAATCTAAACCCCGACGAAGTGGTTGCCTTGGGTGCCGCTATACAAGCCAATCAGTTGGCTGGTAACGATTCGGCAGGCGACTTGTTATTGCTTGACGTCATTCCTTTGTCACTTGGCATTGAAACCATGGGCGGCTTGGTAGAGCGCATTATTCCGCGCAACCAAACCATTCCCACAGCCATGGCCCAAGACTTCACCACTTACCAAGATGGTCAAACCGCTTTGGCCTTGCATGTGTTGCAAGGCGAACGCGATTTGGTAGTCGACTGCCGAAGCTTGGCACGATTTGAATTACGCGGCATACCGCCTATGGCTGCGGGTGCAGCGCGCATTCGCGTCACATTTACGGTAGATGCAGATGGTTTGCTAAGCGTTGCAGCCAAAGAGCAAATCAGTGGCGTTGAAGCCAAAATTGATGTCAAACCTTCCTATGGCATAAGCGACGATCAAATTGCCAAAATGCTACAAGACAGCTTTACGACAGCCGAGGTGGACATGAAGGCGAGGGCCTTGGTAGAGGCTCGCGTTGATGGAGATCGCATGTTGCTTGCAACGCAAAGCGCCTTGAATGCCGATGGCCAATTGTTGAGTGCACAAGACCGTACTCAAATCGATTCGCTCATGTTGGCACTGCGCCATACAGTAGACACATCACAAGATGCTCAGGCCATAGAAGATGCCACCCAAGCCTTGGCGCATGCCACAGAAGCCTTTGCTGCCGAGCGCATGAACCACAGCATTCAAAAAGCCTTGTCAGGGCAAAACATCCAGAGCCTTTGAGCCCACTGCTTATTTAAGAAAATCAAAATGCCAGTTATTAAAATTTTGCCGCACGCTGAATACTGCCCTCAAGGTGCACAAATTTCTGCGCCCTCGGGTACCAGTATTTGTGAAGCTTTGTTGGAAAACAAAATCAACATTGAACATGCCTGCGACATGAGCTGCGCTTGCACCACTTGCCACGTCATTGTGCGAGAGGGTTTGAACAGTTTGAACGAAGCCGAAGAAACCGAGGAAGACTTGCTAGATCGTGCGTGGGGCTTAGAGCCCAACTCACGCTTGAGCTGTCAAGCGTTTTTGGGTAAGCAAGATGTAGTGATTGAAATTCCCAAGTACACCATCAACCACGCAAAAGAAAATCATTGAAAGTTTTTGCGGCTAGATAGCGTTTACAGTTAGCTTATGCGTCAATTATTTCTAGATACCGAAACCACCGGCCTCTCTGCAGAGGGCGGCGATCGCGTCATTGAGTTGGGCTGTGTCGAGCTGGTCAACCGCAAGCTTACCGGCAACAACCTTCATTTCTACTTCAACCCAGAGCGCGACAGCCACGAAGATGCCCTTAAAGTTCATGGCATCAGCAATGAATTTTTGCGAGACAAGCCTAAGTTTTCTGATGTGGTTCAAGAAATTCTGGACTATGTTCAGGACGCCGAAATCATCATTCACAACGCTGCTTTTGACGTGGGCTTTTTAAACAAAGAGCTCGAGTTGGCAGGCCAAAAGCTCTTCACCACTTATGTGGATGGCGTGGTCGATACCTTGGTCATGGCCAAGCAAATGTACCCTGGCAAGCGCAACAGCCTCGATGCGCTGTGCGATCGCTTAGGCGTAGACAACTCAGGTCGCACTTTGCACGGCGCCTTGCTCGATGCCGAACTTTTGGCCGATGTTTACATCAACCTCACACGGGGGCAAGAAGCATTGCTTATCGATGTAGGCGCAGATCAGGGTAAGGTGGGCTCTGAAGATGCCGTCGATCTTTCAGGCTTTGTATTGCCAGTCATTCAGGCCAACGCCCAAGAACATGCTGCCCACGAAGACCACTTGGCTCAATTGGACAAAGCCAGTGGTGGCAAAACCATTTGGCGGCAAGTCGTGTCGGCCTGACTCCCTAAAAACCTTGAAATTTGCTAATTTTCCATGGCATAATTTAAGGCTACGCTAAAAAAAGCGATAGGGCGATTAGCTCAGGGGTAGAGCACTGCATTCACACTGCAGGGGTCGCAAGTTCGAAACTTGCATCGCCCACCACAATACTAAATCTTGAAGACTATCAATACCTTGGGTAGTTTTCAGGATTTCATTTCTAGAATTTCTCTATATGCTTCCCAAGGAAGCATTTTTTTCGCCTCAAATTTTCTTGATTCTTCAGTTCAGTTTTGAGGAGAAAACAGAATATCTTTTGATTACCAAAGAGGATATGCTCACGCTTCGTGAGAAAACCGCTCACTCATAAGGGGGGTCTATGACTCTTTGCCCAATTGCCTTCATGGCTACTTGCAACACATGTCCTGCGGTTGGAATTTGTCCTCTGAAAGAAGTGCTGGGCGATCACAAGCCAGAGAACCCGGCATCGGCTGCAAATGATCCGTC
>CAJCDH010000251.1 GCA_903961095.1 uncultured Burkholderiales bacterium
CTTGCCTTCTGAGTCCAGGATCCCCTAAAGCAGGCGCAGCTTGTGTGAGTAAAACTTGCGCCTTGCCCCAGAGTTGTCGTTTTTGGCACAAACGACCCGCCAAATATTGCAACAGTGATTCACGCGGATTGGCTTTTTGAGTTGTCTCAATCAACATCAACCATTCGCGCTCCTCCGCTGTATCTTGTCCCGTCAAACTGCGATCTAAGACCTGAGTTAATTTCAATTGCTGTGACGCGGAAAGGTTCTGGGGCGTTGCTTGCCATCTGATCCAAATTGGCTTCAACCAAGATCTGGCGACAACGGGGTCACCTTTCAAACTCAACCAATGTTGAGCAGCTTGGATCGCCAATTCTGTCGACTGTCGCTGCGCCTCACCCAATCGAGACCAAAGGCGCTGCATTTGACCAAGCTCATGTGTTTTGGAAATTAAGTCAAACACCAAGCTGCGAATCATGCTTTCTGATGCCTCTGACGTGAAAGCACGATGCTTGATAAGCAACAAGGCAGTGTCCAAAGCCTGCGAGGGCTCACCCGCGAGACGGGCCGCTTTCAACCTTAAACGCATGGCCAATGTTCGTCGTGCGACACCCTGCGGCAATCGATCTAACCAAAGCAAACTTTCAGAAGCGTCCCTGTCGTCCAATGCCCACCGGGCTGCGCGCAGCATGCCACCCTCCATCAGAGATTGGCGTACATTGGCAGCGCTGCTAGCAGGCTCCTGTAAGGCCTGATTGAGATGTGACTGACGTGTCGCTTTGTCGTTTAGCGCATGGGCAGACTCTGCCACCAAAATATGCGCCAAGCATCGCAAAGCTCCCGCATGATCTAACACTTCGCCAGTATCCGACAAAGATTTTTCCCGAACAAGGACCAATTCAGCAGATTTTCGAGCACGCAAAAATCGACCTGCCATGAACTGCGCCAAGCTCTCTAACAATGCGGCGTGGGCTGCCCGCTCCTTTTGCTGTAAGCGCCAGCGCTTAGCTTGTTTAGGAAGCTCGAACATCGCTGTGAGAGCGCGCTGAGCCCAATGCAAGGTCAATAAAATCATGACCAGTGCAAACAAGACCAAATTCAGGGAAACATCTAGCCGATAGGGTGTCCAGAAAATGGCCACAGTGCCCACATTGTTAGACGCCAACAATGCTGTGGCAACCGCCACCGCAAACAAACTCATGAGCCAAAGTGCTGCGCGCATGAATTTTTACTTTCCAGATGACGCAGTGGCCAAGGCAGCCAAAGAGCCATCAAGTCGGGGGATGGGATTGCCTTTGCTCAGGGCTTGCGCCTTTTCCAGCAATTGAACAGCTTGCTGAGTTTTACGCGCACCAGGATCAAAGTATTTTTTCAAAGCAACTGCAACAGCTTGCATGTCCGCGCGTGCAGCATCATTTTGCCTTGCCAATAAACCCAGCCGCGCATTGAGCAGTTTGAGTTTTAAATTTTCGCGCAAGAAAAAGCCCTGTTCAGGCGCAAGCAGTGCCGCTTCAGGGCTGTCGATTCGACTGACACGCAACAAGCCTTTGGCTTCTACCAAGACTCTGTCAAAGAGCGTATGCCACCAAGCCGCATTGGATGCTGAAGAAGAGGTGTTATCTGCTGGTTTGGTGGGATTGACTGTGGGTCGGTTGAACTCGTTGGCGAGGGGTAGTTCATCGGCCAAAGCCACAATTTCGTCTAGCACCAAAAGCATACCGGGCAGATCTGTAATTTGGACTGATTTGACCAACTCTAAATCTCGGTCGATAGCACGCTGAGTATTGATCAAGCGTGGATTGGATGCTCTTTGAAGACGCGACTGAGCCGTTTTCAAGGCCCCCAAAAGAGGCTCTAAGCTGCTGGTCAACTGAGCCTGCTGTTGCGCCAAGCGCAGCGAAGACTCAATGTCCAACACCAGGTTTTCGTCACGCGAACGAGACAAAGATTGAATCAAATCTTCCAGTTGCGCTCTTTGGAGCGCGGCCTCTCCCAACCTAGACTCGACCAAGGCCATTCTTGATGCGCTGTCTTTCACGCTGTCTTGCGCTTGCTTGGCCCAAGCTTTTGCTTCTAAGGATTGCTGGCCTGCATCGGCGCTTTGCCTAGCCAGCTGCCCCTGAATGCGAGAAAGTTTGTCCCAAAGTAAGCCACTAAATCCAAGCGCCAGCACAGCCAATAACAGGGGCAACCAGAGAGTCAGCGGCCTGCGTGAAGCTGGTCCTGCCTGCTGAGGCGAAGCTACAGCGGGGCCATGGATGTCGTTGGGATTGTCAGTGCTCATGCCAGTGATTTTATAGATGCCAGCAATGAACTGAGGCCTGGCGGGGCAATAGAAATAGAACCCCAGCCCATTTTTTGAGCTAAATCAGCCATTCTTGGATGCGTGACCGTGGCTTTGGCATTTGTCCAATTGGCTTCTGGGCATTGCTTCATGAGGGCTTGCATAGCAGCCGAGCTGCTAAACAACCAAATGGCACCCTTATCGATGAATTGATTAACTTGCGTTTTTTGCGCAACCGTCAATTGCGAAGCGCTGCGCTGATAGGCTGCGATGGTGGTCACAATGACTTGAGATTTTTCAAGTTCTTGGGCAAGCCAATCTCGGCCAGCTGCAACTCCTGACTCATCAGCGCCTCTCACAAACAACACTTGCATGCCCGATGAAACTTGGGATGAAACCACCTCCCACAAAGCCTCTGAATCGAGTTGTTTGGCATTTAAATCAGGTTGGTCAATTTGTTCAATGGGCACGCCACACTGAACGAGTGCGGCGGCAGTGCCAGGGCCTGTACACCAAGCCCGCGCCCCTTTTTGAAAATGGCTTGTCCAATCTGTCTGAGTTCCGATGGCTTTGGCCAAAAAGCGAACAGCATTGGCACTCACAAACATCACCGCTTGACTGTGCTTCAGTAGCATGAGGGCCTCAAGCGCTGTTTCATCGGTTAAGAACTCAGCCAGCTCAAGCAAAGGGAACTCAATGGCCTCGTAGCCAGCCTCATTCAATGCTTGGACCCAAGGGCTTGCATCTTGCTGCGGCCGGGTTACCAATACTTGGGTCATGGCTGATGCATGGGGTTGCGTTGCGTTGCTTCGGGTTGGGTTGTGTTGGGTTGAGTCAGTGTGCACCAGCACGCTGAAGGTCTGCCGCTACCCGATCTCCCAGTGCCTCCGCATCCTGTAGGCTGTTCACTTGACCTTTGATCTGAGCTGTGACCAATGCGGCTTCCCCTTCCGGATTGCCCCATGCAGCACGCAAACTCAAAATTTGCCCCGATAAAGTAGCGTGCGCTGCCAAAGGCATGGAACAACTGCCACCCATGGCACGACTGACGGCACGTTCTGCTGCCACAGCCAGCCAAGACGTGGAATGCACCAAGGGCTTCAAGGCCTCGATCAAATCAGTACGCCCCGTACAAATTTCAATGCCCAAAGCACCCTGCCCCGCCGCCGGCAACATTTGATCAGTGTCAAAAATATCGCGGATTCGGTCCGTCAAATTCAAGCGTTTCAAACCAGCTGCCGCCAAAATAATGCCTGAATACTGGCCTTCGTCCAGTTTGCGCAATCGAGTGTCCAAGTTGCCTCTCAGCGGTTCAATTTTCAAATCAGGGCGGAGCGCTCGCAACAAAACACTTCGCCTCAGACTTGAGGTACCCACCACAGCGCCTTGAGGCAAATCCATGAGCTTGGGGTACAGGGACGAAACCCAAGCGTCCCGGGGATCTTCGCGCTCCATGACACAGGCCAATTCAAAACCCTCGGGCATGTCCATAGGGACATCTTTCAAGGAATGCACAGCAATGTCGGCGCGGCCCTCCGACAAAGCCACTTCCAGTTCCTTGACAAACAGACCTTTGCCGCCCACTTTGCTCAGACTGCGGTCTAAAATTTGATCGCCCTGCGTGGTCATGCCAAGTAAGGCAACGGTGTAACCACGCGATTGCAAAATAGCCTGCACATGCTCGGCTTGCCACATGGCCAAACGGCTTTCGCGCGTGGCAATCACAATGGAGCGCTCTAAATTGGATGACATAGAAGTGTGCAAACCAGTAACCTGTTCGTAATTTTTCAAGCAAATCAAATGCTAGCATGAGAGAAGCCCTCTCCAGTTGACTCTGATATGCCAAACGTCTCTATTCCGCCTCTCAAACGAAATTCTCGCGACAATGAGCGCCCTTTGGTCGAGGACATTCGCTTGCTAGGTCGCATCTTGGGGGATGTGATTCGAGAGCAAGAGGGCTCGGAAATTTACGAATTGATAGAGAAAATTCGAAAACTTTCAGTCGCGTTCAGAAGGGATGCTGACCAAGAGGCAGACAAAGCGCTGAAGAAATTGCTTCAAAGTTTGCCAAGCCCCCATGCGGTGAGCGTCATTCGCGGCTTTACGTATTTCAGTCATCTGGCCAATCTGGCTGAAGACCGGCATCACATTCGCAGACGCGCTATTCACGAGCGCATTGGCGATACCCAAGAAGGCAGCATCGAAGTGGCGCTGCAACGCCTACGCTGGGCCGGTATTACCCCCAAGGTCATTGCTCAAACATTGGCTCTGAGTTTTGTCTCACCTGTGCTCACAGCGCACCCAACAGAAGTACAGCGACAAAGTATTTTGAGCGCTGAACGCGATATCGCCCATTTACTCAATGAGCGCGATGAAATCAAAGCCCGCGCAGCCATGGTCAATGCAAGCAAAGATGCTTTGACCCCCAAAGAATTGGCGGCCAACGAGCAGCGCATGCGAGCCCGCGTGATGCAGCTTTGGCAAACACGACTGCTGCGTTTTTCAAAGCTGACCGTGGCAGACGAAATTGAAAATTCATTGCGCTATTACGAATCAACTTTCTTAAGGGAAATTCCCAAAATTTACAGCGCTTTGGAAGAGGCACTTGGTCAGCACACCGTGGCACCATTTTTGCGAATGGGTCAATGGATTGGGGGTGATCGAGATGGCAATCCCAATGTCAACGCTGAAACTCTCAAACATGCACTGAGGCGTCAATCTGATGTGGCACTGCGCCACTACCTCACTGAGGTTCACTATTTGGGCGGTGAGTTGTCTTTGTCTGCCATGTTGGTCGATTTTCCACCGGCCATGAAGGCGTTGGCCGAGAGCTCTCCCGACACCAATGCCCACCGCATAGATGAGCCTTATCGCCGAGCCTTGACCGGTATTTATTCACGACTAGCGGCCACATTGAAACGCCTGACGGGTGGCGACGCTGCACGCCATGCCATTGAGCCCCAAAACCCCTACCCCGACTCTCAAAGTTTTTTGAATGATCTCAAAATCATTGCAGCCTCATTGCGAAGCCACCATGCACAGGCCTTGGTCGCGCAACGCCTGCAA
>CAJCDH010000252.1 GCA_903961095.1 uncultured Burkholderiales bacterium
CAATTCATCTTAGACAGCCACTACCCTTCACATATTTCCCCTGAAATGGACGCCCAACTCAGGGCCGATTTCCCTGTGCGTTTGGCTCGTGAGGGAATGTTGCCCAAGTGATTTAAGCTGCTACTTATAAAGTCGGACTGACACAAAGATTTTGGTCCGCTTTTTTGTAACAATAGCAATTCAGGGAATATGATTTCATACTTCCCTTAATTACAGACATGCTGGCACTGCGTGAGGCATTTGCCGGTATTGAGAATTTGGGAATAAAAGTTTTATTGACTTTTTTTCCGTCATTTAACTCTACGCTGGCTGCACCACAGTGAATGGGGCCGGACAAACCGTTTGTTACTTCAAGTATCAAAGGACGATCTTCACCTTTTGCCCAACCCGCTGCAACCTTGATCTTTTGAAGTTCCAATGGGGTTAATGCGACTTCAGCTATATCTTTACCTGCAAAGGGGCTCCAAGCGTTAGCTAAAGTGGAAAATGCAAATACAAAAAACGTAAGCGCTATTGGAAGCGGCATCGACAACCTGCGACTAAGAGACAGAGACCAGAGCTTCAATGTGAATCATCGTGATTTTTGCTAGGAAATTGCGCGCTGGTGTACCTAACAATAAAAACGCACGCTGCCATGGCTACCGTGCTTGCAGCCACACTTAACATTTCTAAAATATTTACCGGTGTATGGCTCATGAGGTCAACCATGTGGCGCGTAAGTGCGGTGATGGCAATGTACAAAAGAAAACGCACCGGCATATGGTTAGTTTTAAAGTAGATACCGACCATTGCACCTATCTCTAAGTAGATAAACAGCAAAAGAAGGTCACCTACACCAGCCCTTGATTGGTTGAAAAGGTCGAAAAATGTGTATGCTGCAGCCCAAATAGTGGCGGCACCTATGCAAAATAGTGCCAAGGTGTGAAATATATAAACCAACGCATTTCCCAAACTATTTGAGAAAATCTTGAATCGATTAAACATATATCTATGCTTTCAAAAATTGATGGCTAGTCATCTAGTTTGCAGAAGTAACAAATAAAAGTTTAATGACCCCGGATGTAAATTTCTAAAAATTTAATCTGACTGTCTTGGTCAGACATCAAAGTTTTCACAATATCGCCAATTGAAATCAGTCCAGCAACATCACCGTTATTGACTACGGGAAGGTGTCTTATGCGTTTCAAATCCATGATGGCCATGCATTCGCTGAGCGTATTTTCAAAAGTGACAGTTAATGGATTAGTTGTCATCACTGAAGCAACAACAGTAGAAGCAGCATTTTTACCTGGCAACAGGACTTTAATGGCGCAATCCCCTTGAGAAATAATTCCAACTAATTTTTTTGAATCTATAACCATCACAGATCTTATGCGGTTATCGCGCATAAGTTGCAGTGCGTTATGGACAGTATCAGTCGATGACACTGAATATATTTTTGAGCCTTTAGCTGATATGCATTTTTGTACTGTTGTCATTTTTCTTCGTTAGGAGTTAATTTCTTGAACGGATGAGAGATACAACCACAAGCAAGGTAGCTTAAATTTTGTGCAATGCTTAAATATTAAACCTAACTCTACCACCGACGCCCAAAAAGCCTTACTTCATAGGGTATTTAAGGTTGTAAATTCTTCTGGAACACATTGAATAATCAGAGCAGTTACAAGACGCGTGGGGGCATGTTGCCTAAGTGAGCAGCTTTTCACTTCATCCCTCAAAATGCG
>CAJCDH010000253.1 GCA_903961095.1 uncultured Burkholderiales bacterium
ATTTCCGCTTTGTCGCGAGGAGAAATGTGAGCCAAAGAATCGTTGTCAGTCATGATGGGCCGTCAAAGTGGAAACATGCAAGTCAGCGCTTGCTCATGGGATGGAAGGCATTCAGAGCCGTATTGTGAACACTTTTGGGGCATTTAACACCCAAGGCAGCCCCAAGTTCACAAAATTTTTGACAGCATGGCGCCAACCCCAGTTTGCCAAGCTGGCAATTTGAGTTGAAGCGCATTTTCAAGTTGGCTGCAATTGAGCCTGGAGTTAAGCGGACGAGCCGCAGGTGTTGGAAACTCACTGGTGGGAACTGCCGCAAGCTCTTTCACGGTGTACTTCAAAGAAGGCTTGAGGCCTTGGGCCGTTTGCAAAACGTATTGTGCATAGTCATGCCATGTGGTTTCGCCAGCGGCCGCCAAATGGTAAATGCCTGTCAGGGGCTGCGCTTGCTGCAAACACACAGCGGTGATGTCGGCCAACAAGGCCGCACCGGTAGGAGCGCCAAATTGATCGTTGATGACGGCCATTTTTTCGCGCTCTTGCGCCAAACGCAACATAGTTTTGGCAAAGTTACCGCCTTCTGTTCCGTAGACCCAGCTGGTTCTGAAAATAACATGCTTTGCACCTTGCTTGGCAATGCCTTGCTCACCTGCCAGCTTGCTTTGGCCATACACATTGACTGGTCCTGTGCCATCCAACTCAACCCAAGGTTTTTGGCCTGAACCATCAAACACGTAGTCGGTTGAAAAATGCACAAGGTAAGCACCCATGTCCGCACAGGCCCGCGACAGCACCTCTGGCGCCTGTGCATTCACCAAATGAGCCGTTGTCTGATCTGATTCGGCTTTGTCGACCGCCGTGTAAGCGGCGGCATTCACCACCACATCGGGTCGAAACAAGCGCACTGTCTCCGCCAGGCCTTCTAAATTGCCCAGGTCGCCGCAATGTGAAGTACTGCTTCTGTCTAGTGCCAGCACCTCACCCAAAGGGGCCAAACTGCGCTGCAGTTCCCAACCTACTTGACCGTTTTTACCAAGCAATAAAATTTTCATGCCGTGTATTGCTTAGACACCCACTCACGGTAAGAGCCGCTTTGAACGTGCGCCACCCATTCGGTATTTTCCAAATACCAAGCAATCGTTTTGCGAATACCCGTCTCAAAAGTTTCGGCTGGCTTCCACCCCAATTCTTTTTCAAGTTTGCGGGCATCTATGGCATAGCGTCTGTCGTGGCCGGGGCGGTCTTTGACATACGTAATTTGCTGTGCATAACTGGCACCATCAGCGCGAGGGCGCAATTCATCGAGCAATGCGCAAACTGTTTTCACAATCTCAATGTTGGGCTTTTCATTCCACCCCCCCACGTTGTAGGTTTCGCCCAAGCGGCCGCCTTCCAAGACGCGGCGAATGGCGCTGCAATGGTCTTTCACATAGAGCCAATCACGCACCTGCATGCCGTCGCCATACACAGGCAGGGGCTTGCCAGCCAGTGCATTGACAATCATGAGGGGAATGAGCTTTTCAGGAAAGTGCAAAGGGCCGTAGTTGTTACTGCAGTTGGTGGTGAGCACGGGCAGACCATAGGTGTGATGCCATGCACGAACCAAATGATCGCTGGCCGCCTTGCTGGCGCTGTAAGGACTGTTGGGTTCGTATTGATGCTGTTCTGTAAAAGCAGGATCTTGGGGCGTCAAACTGCCATAAACCTCATCGGTAGAGACGTGTAAGAAGCGAAACTGACTTTGCGCTTCAGGGCTTAAGCCATGCCAATAACCACGCACCGACTCCAACAAATGAAAGGTGCCCACAATGTTGGTTTCAATGAATTCTCCAGGGCCATGAATAGAACGATCAACATGGCTTTCAGCTGCAAAATTCAACACGGCACGGGGCTGGTGTTCGGCCAACAATTGGGTCACTAAACCAACATCGCCAATGTCACCTTGCACAAAAACATGTTGAGGATTATTTTTCAAGGAGGCCAAGGACTCCAAATTACCTGCATAGGTGAGTTTGTCCAGATTGACTATTTTTTCGTCGGTGTGGGCCACCCAATCCAAGACAAAATTGGCACCAATGAAGCCTGCGCCACCGGTAATCAGAACGGACATGTTTTTTCTTTCTAAAACTGTATTTTATAAGCCTTGGCAGGCCAGTCTGCAGCGGTTAAAGTGAGGCCTTACTGGTCAACCCCAAGAAGTTCGGAGTTTCCATGGCCCCCACCACACCTAAAAAGTCCGCCAAAGGCGCGTCCAATCCAAGCGAACCTGTGCACAGCGCCGCCTCTAAAGATATTTGGCTAGCGGGTCTAGGCGCCTTGGCCCAAGCCCAAGCTCAGGCCCGGGCGCAAGGCAGCAAAACCTTTGAGACCTTGGTAGCCGAAGGCATGGCGTTTCAGCGCAAATCACAAGCCGCAGCGCAAGAAAAAATACATGAAGCGGCAGCCCACTTTAACCAAATGACACAAGGACTGAGCGCTGGGCTTGTTCAGCCCATGGTCGCCAAGGTTGACCGGCTTGAGCATGTGTTTGAAGACCGCGTGGCGCGGGCACTCCAAAGTTTAGGCCTGCCCACAGCCCATGAAGTAGCTGATTTGAAAGAGCGTGTGGCGGCCCTTGAAGCGGCTTTGAGCAAAAAAGCGCCGCCCTCAGCGCCCAAGGCACCCACCCGAAAACGACCCACGGCAAAAACGACCAGGTCCACCAAGTCGTAAAGCATGGTTAAAAAAGCCCCTCGACGCACCGCCGAGCGAATTGCAACAGTCTCTTTAGACTTGTTCAATCGCTATGGTGAGCCCAACGTGTCGACCACGCTCATTTCTTCTGAGCTGAACATCAGCCCTGGCAATTTGTATTACCACTTTCCCGCCAAGGACCAATTGGTCAGTCACCTTTTTGACAACTACAAAGAAGACATACTGAAGTTGTTAGAGGCCAGCCAAGATGTGAAAGACGTAGAAGACGCATGGTTCTTTTTACATTCCCTGTTCGAGCTCATTTGGGAGCACCGGTTTTTGTACCGCGACCTGAACGATTTGCTGTCTAAAAACCGGCATTTGGAAACCAACTTCAAACACATCTTAGAAGTTAAAACGGCATCGCTTCACCAATTGCTACAAGCTTTGGCTAACCAAGGCCACATTCGCAATGAGCCCGAAACCTTCAGCACCCTGTCGGCCAGCATGTCGGTGGTTGTAACTTACTGGCTCAGTTATGAATACGTGCGCAACCCACGCCATGCCATGCAACCTGAGAGTGCAGGCGATGCGCTAGCGCGTGGTGCGCGGCATGTGCTTTTGCTGCTGGCACCCTACTTAGAAAATGAACAAGAGCGCTTGCATTTGATGCAACTGACAACCGCCTATTCGCCAGATGTGGCTTAAAGCCCTCACGTAAAACGTGTTTGTGCCAGCTTCAACAGACCGTCAAAAATAAGACTGTCGACCAGCTCAAATTGAATGGCCATGCTGGGCGCCATTTTCCAACCCGCACCACCGGTCATCACACATTGCGGCTCCAAGCCTGTGTGCTCTCTTAAATGATGCACCATGCGCTCACAGGCACCGGCAATGGCATAGGTGCCGCCACTGGTCAGGGCGTCGCTGGTGTTGGTGGGAAAGGGCCTGACTTCACCCGTTGGGACGTGCAA
>CAJCDH010000254.1 GCA_903961095.1 uncultured Burkholderiales bacterium
AATAAAGCCAACGGTGTCGGAGACAGAAGCGCTACGCCCTGCCTCTCCAAGATAAAGTTGACGGGTGGTGGTGTCTAGGGTTGCAAACAATTGATCGGCCGCATAAGCACGGGCTTTAACCAAAGCATTGAACAAGGTCGACTTGCCTGCGTTGGTATAGCCTACCAAGGACACATTGAATGAGTTTCGGCGATCCCGCTGACGTCTTTGGGTTGATCTTTGCTTTTTGACTTTCACCAAACGCTCTTTGATGCGTTTGATGGCATCGTTAATCATGCGGCGATCGAGTTCAATTTGCGTTTCACCCGGGCCGCCACGTGTTCCAATGCCACCCCTTTGACGTTCAAGGTGTGACCATCTCCTAACCAAACGCGTACTGAGGTATTGAAGCCGCGCCAACTCAACCTGCAACTTGCCGTCATGACTTCTTGCGCGCTGTGCAAATATCTCAAGAATGAGCAGCGTTCTGTCATTGACAGGCAGGCCTAAGTGACGCTCAAGATTGCGTTGTTGAGCTGGGCTTAGGGATTGGTCAAACAGAACTTCTTTCGCCCCCATTTGCTCAGCCATGAACTTAATTTCATCGGCTTTGCCAGAGCCTACAAAAAGGGCTGCATCGGGTGCTTTTCGCTTGCATGTGATTTTGGCAACGGGTTGGAGACCCGCTGTCAGCGCCAATTGGCTGAGCTCTTCCAGGTCAGCATCAAAATGAGGCAAGCCAAAATCAACACCCACCAGCAAGGCGGGGGTCACATCAACCAAATCGCTGTTCAAAAGAGGGCGTTAGGTGGATGAATCGTCGGCCTCGGCTTCTGCACCTGGCAGGTTAACCGCGCGTCCTGGAACGATGGTGGAAATGGCGTGTTTGTAAACCATTTGGGTGACCGTGTTGCGCAGCAAAACCACGTATTGGTCAAAAGACTCTATTTGGCCTTGGAGTTTGATGCCATTGACCAAGTAAATGGACACTGGCACGTGCTCCCGGCGTAGTGCGTTGAGGAAGGGGTCTTGCAAAAGTTGCCCTTTGTTGTTCACGATATTCTCCGTGTTCTGAATTGAATTAAGGGTTTTACCTTAACACATCGCAAGTCCCAAACTGTGCAAGCCCTTTTTAAAAGCCTGACAAATTAGGCTGAATCTTTGTCAGCAAAGGGGTTTTGCGAGGTTTTCATTTCGATGCGAAGTGGCGTACCAGACAAATCAAAGGCTTTTCGGAAGCGGCCTTCTAGGTAGCGTTTGTAGGTTTCGGTCACATGCTCCAAGGAGTTTCCGTGGATCACAATGACGGGCGGGTTCATGCCACCTTGGTGGGCGTAGCGCAACTTAGGTCTGAACATGCCGCCTCGTTGAGGACTTTGAAATTGAACAGACTCAAGTAGCAAGCGAGTTAAAACAGGGGTGGTCATTTTGACCATGGCAGATTTGTGGGCTTGCGTGATGGAGCTCCATACGGGCCCTAAGCCTTGACGTTTTTTGGCTGAAATGGTGTGCAAATTGGCAAACTTCAAAAATGGCAAGCGACTTTCAATAGAGCGATGAACCAACTCGCGTTGGTATTCGTCTACTGCATCCCATTTGTTAATAGCCAACACAACCGCCCGACCGCTGTCCAAAACAAACCCTGCAATATGGGCGTCTTGTTCTGTCACGCCTTGAGTAGCATCTAACAAAAGTAAAACAACATTGGCAGACTCAATGGCCTGCAAAGTTTTCACCACCGAAAATTTTTCAATGGCCTCAAAAACCTTGCCCTTGCGCCGCAACCCTGCTGTGTCGATGAGCTCAAACTTTTGGCCGCCCCGCTCGAATGGAACTGTAATGGCATCGCGGGTGGTACCAGGCATGTCAAAGGCCACCAATCGCTCTTCACCTAGCCAAGTGTTGATAAGGGTTGACTTGCCCACATTGGGTCGGCCTGCAACGGCCAACTTGACCACACTTAAATCTTCTTCGGCATCAGTTTCATCTTCTGGCAGCATCAAAGGATCTAAAGCCAGCTCGACAAGGCTGCGCACACCTTGTCCATGCGCCGCAGACACTGGGATGACTTCGCCTAAGCCAAGCTCATAAAACTCACTGATTTGTACACCTTCGCGCATGCCTTCAGCTTTGTTGGCAACCAGCACACAAGGCTTGCCAATGAGGCGCAAATACTTGGCAATGTCATGATCTTGTGCAGATACGCCTGCCCTGGCATCGACCACAAAAACAACCACATCGGCCTCCGCCACCGCTTGTTGAGTTTGCTTGGCCATTTCCTTGTAGATGCCGGCACTGGCGTCTGGTTCAAAACCGCCGGTGTCAATGACGATGTATTCGTATCGACCTTGTCGACCTTGACCGTAATGACGATCGCGCGTGAGTCCTGCAAAGTCAGCAACGATGGCGTCGCGACTTTTGGTGAGTCGATTGAATAAAGTGGACTTGCCCACATTGGGGCGTCCGACCAAGGCCAGTACGGGTTTCAAATAAATCTTTCAACAGTGTCGTTATTCAGCGCGCAAGGCTTGCACCAAGCCGCTATTGGTGACAACAACCCAGTTTTGACCGACACGCAGGGGTGTCATGGCGACGCCAGAGGCGTCTACTTGCAAACGGCCAACAACTTGTCCATTGTTGGCATCAAGCCAGTGAACCCAACCCAAAGCATCACCCACAACCAATTGGCCCGATTGCCAATTGAGCGCCGTCAGACCGCGGAATTTTAAGGCTTCAACTTGCCATGCTACTTGCCCAGTTTGAGCTTGCCAGGCCACCAATTTGCCGTCAGATTCTGCGCCAAAAACAAGGCCTTCATTGCCAGACAAACCAACGTGACCTTGAGCCGAACGCGTCCAGAGATTGCTGCCTTTGAGGGCATCTAGGCAGGTGACCGATGTTTGAAAGGCTCGTGCACAAACCACATTGTTCAAACGTGAAATGCCAGAAACCAAATCGGTTAAGCGTTCAACCTCGTTGGTACCACGGGATGAACCAATGTTGACCTCCCATTTGGATGCGCCGTTGTTAGGGTTCATAGCGACCAATCGGCCAGAAAGTCCGACCAAAAGATTGTCTTGAAATGAAGTCAAAATGCCCGATTGGTTCAAAACCAAGGGGTCTCCAGACCTCTGTTGACTCCACAGTCTTCTACCGCTCTCACCATCAAAGGCCATCACAGTTCGGTCTGCAGTTAAGACAAATACGCGACCCCCTGCAACCAAGGGCGAGGTGAGAGAAGACGCCGGTAATTTAACCCGCCAAATAACTTTAGCTTGTGAAATTGCGATCAATTCATTGGCTTGACTGATCACAGCATATCGATTTCCGTCACCCCCAATGCCAGCAGAAATGGGTGTGTTGAGAGCAAGGCGCCAGGACTCAACGCCATTGTCAGGGTTGAGCAAACTGACCAAGCCTGAGCTGGTGACGAGTGCCAATTGGCCTGCACTGAGGTTGTGACTTAATGTGGGATTGACAGGGCTGAGTTGGACGGCCCAAGA
The DNA here is from genome assembly GCA_903961095.1 of uncultured Burkholderiales bacterium. Lineage (GTDB taxonomy): Bacteria > Pseudomonadota > Gammaproteobacteria > Burkholderiales > Burkholderiaceae_C > Limnohabitans_A. The sequence goes on from CAJCDH010000254.1 coordinate 3,483, forward strand.
TTTTTTGACCGTCACTTTGGCATTGATATCAGCCAATGCCGTTGGCTTGGGCTTATCTGGTGTGCTAGAACAAGCCACCAATCCCAACAGCAAAACGCATGCGCATGCGTAAGCCAGGCGTTGCACCCATTGGCCTTTCAACCCGACTGTGAGGTTCACTGATTTCATTGTGGTGCGCCTTTCAGCGGCTCTGGGTTCACACCCAATGCATTTAATTTGGCAGCAACCAATCGTCTGTACTCGGCATTGTCTTCCCACTGACGCCAAGCATCGCTGTAAGCTTTGATGGCTTCTTGTGGCTTATTTTGAGCCGAATGGATATCCCCCTGCACATCGGCAGCCAAACCAGCAAAAGCGGGGTCGAATGGCT
>CAJCDH010000255.1 GCA_903961095.1 uncultured Burkholderiales bacterium
GAGTTCCATCTTTGTTAATTTCAGTCATGCTGGCTTGGTATTCTTCTGCAGTTGGAATGCGGCCCAGCTTGGAGCTGATAGCAGCAACCTCTGAGGAAGCCAAATACACATTGGTATTTTTGCCCAAGCGGTTGGGGAAATTGCGTGTCGAAGTAGAGACCACCGTAGCACCCTCACGTACTTGGGCTTGGTTGCCCATGCACAAAGAACAGCCTGGCATTTCAGTGCGTGCGCCAGCAGCACCAAACACGCCGTAGTGGCCTTCTTTGGTTAATTCGGCAGCGTCCATTTTGGTGGGAGGCGCAATCCACAACTTCACTGGAATGTCACGACGACCTTCAAGCAACTTAGAAGCTGCGCGGAAGTGACCAATGTTGGTCATGCAAGAACCAATGAAAACTTCATCAATCTTGGTGCCGGCAACATCTGACAACAACTTCGCATCATCAGGATCGTTAGGGCAGCACAAGACAGGCTCTTTCAACTGGTCCATGTCGATTTCTAGGACATGGGCATACTCGGCATTGGCATCGGCCTCGAGCAAATTGGGCTTGGCCAACCAGGCCTCTACAGCCTTGATGCGGCGCTCAAGTGCACGCTTGTCGCTGTAACCCTGAGCAATCATGTTCTTCATCAGAACGATGTTGGAGTTCAAGTACTCTTTGACTGGTTCCGGGTTGAGCTTGACCGTGCAACCCGCAGCAGAGCGTTCTGCTGAAGCGTCTGACAATTCAAAAGCTTGCTCTACTTTCAAGTCTGGCAAACCTTCTATTTCTAATATACGGCCAGAGAACTCATTGATCTTGCCGGACTTGGCAACGGTTAACAAGCCAGCTTTGATGGCGTAATAGGGAATGGCATGCACCAAATCGCGCAAAGTGATACCAGGCTGCATCCGACCTTTGAAACGAACCAGAATAGATTCCGGCATATCCAAAGGCATGACACCTGTGGCCGCGCCGAAGGCCACCAAACCTGAGCCAGCGGGGAAAGAGATACCAATCGGGAAACGTGTGTGGGAGTCGCCACCTGTGCCCACAGTGTCGGGCAACAACAAACGGTTCAACCAGCTGTGAATAATGCCATCACCTGGCCGCAAAGAAACGCCACCGCGGTTGCTCATAAACGCTGGCAACTCGTGGTGCATTTTGACATCGACGGGCTTTGGATAAGCTGCTGTGTGGCAGAACGATTGCATCACCATGTCGGCACTGAAGCCCAAACAGGCCAAGTCTTTCAATTCGTCACGCGTCATGGTGCCTGTGGTGTCTTGTGAGCCCACAGTGGTCATCTTGGGTTCGCAATAGGTGCCAGGTCGAACGCCCTGTCCTTCTGGCAAGCCGCATGCCCGACCCACCATTTTTTGCGCCACAGTAAAGCCGGCTTGGGTCGAATTGGGCACCTTTGGCAAACGGAACAAGGTCGAGGTGGGCAAACCCAAAAACTCGCGTGCCTTGACGGTCAATGAACGACCAATGATCAAATTGATACGACCACCAGCGCGAACTTCATCAAACAACATGTCGCTGCGAAGCTCAAACTCGGTGAGCAGTGCGCCATTTTTCATGATCTTGCCTTCGTAAGGCAACACATCAATCACATCACCCATTTCTAACTTAGAAACATCCACTTCAATGGGCAATGCACCTGAGTCTTCTTGGGTGTTGAAGAAGATAGGGGCAATTTTGCCGCCCAATGTCACACCACCAAAGCGCTTGTTGGGTACAAAAGGAATGTCTTCACCAAAGCCCCAGATGATGCTGTTGGTGGCCGACTTGCGTGAAGATCCGGTACCCACGACATCGCCCACATAGGCAAGCAAGTGGCCTTTTTTCTTCATCTCTTCAATGAAGGCCATAGGGCCGCGCTTGCCGTCTTCTTCTGGTTTGAAAGCTGCATCAGGACGTGTGTTTTTCAGCATGGCCAAGTAATGCAGGGGAATGTCGGGGCGACTCCAGGCATCGGGAGCGGGCGACAAGTCGTCGGTGTTGGTTTCACCTGGCACCTTGAACACAGAAACAGTGATTTTTTTAGCCACTTCAGGACGCGATGTGAACCACTCTGCATCAGCCCAACTTTGAATCACTGCTGTTGCGTTGGCATTGCCAGCTTTTGATTTTTCAGCAACGTCATGGAAGAAGTCAAACATCAACAATGTTTTCTTCAATGCCTCAGCGGCCACGGAGGCCACTTCTGGGTGATCGAGCAAATCTATCAGGGGTTTGACGTTATAGCCACCCACCATGGTGCCCAACAGCTCGGTTGCTTTGGCTTTGTTCAACAATGCAACAGACAAGTCGCCATGAGCAACAGCCGACAAAAATGAAGCCTTCACTTTGGCTGCATCGTCCACACCAGGTGGCACACGGTGTGTGAGCAAATCCATCAAAAAGGCTTCTTCACCTTGCGGCGGATTTTTGATGAGTTCAATTAACTCAGCAGTTTGTTGGGTGTCCAAAGGCAGTGGGGGAATTCCCAGCGCTGCGCGTTCGGCGGCATGTTCACGATAGGCTTGCAACATAGTTTTCTCCTGTCTAACTAAATAAATTAAAACTCAAAATTCAATTGACACGTTTCAGCGCTGCGTTGTTGGCGCAGAGTTGCTGACATCAATCAATGCGGGTGGTGGATTGCTCTTCATTTCAGCGGCAAAGGCCACTTGATCAGGATGCGCACAGTCATCGGCAACACGGCGACCATTTTTCTGATCCATCAACATGGACTTGTTGGCAAGTTGCAGCCAAACGGCACCGGCCTTTTCATCTTCCAGGCGAATAGCGCCCGTGCTGGTGGCAACAGGCCTCATTCGATATTTGTAACCCTTGCCCTGCAAGTTGAAATAGCCTGGTGCTTGAACATCTGCTGTGAGGTTCACTGAAGCACCTAACTCACAAGGCAGTTGCCCAACATGAACTTTCTCAGCAATGTCTAGCTCATGAGGCTCTATGGGTGATTCTGAAGAAGGCTTTATGCCATTCTTGATAGGCTCATTTTTGCCCTTGGGCTTGGCCACCGGCTTGTTCACAGTTTTGAGCTTGGCGGCTTGTGAAGCATTGGCGTTGCTTGGCTTCGTTTGCTGCGCTTGAGCAACAGTCAAACAAAGACTCGAGGCACTGATGAGTAGAGCCAATGCAAGGGTTTTTAAATGGCGCATGTCTTATCTCCAAAATAAGACTGCATCGAATCAGGCAATGGGCGACCTGTTTGAAAGGCGCGCTCCAAAACTTGCCAAAAGAATCGATAACTTGCTCTGTCGTGCAACTGACCTGCAAAACTCACAGGAGCCCAATTGGCAAGACTCGCCGCCTCAATCAAATCAGCTGCGTTGTGTATTTCGTCTGCTGTTGGCGCCATGGCCTCCAACACAGGACGAATTTGACTGGGATGAATACTCCACATGCGGGTGTAACCCAATTCACGAGATGCTTTGGTGGCAGCCAATTTGATGGCCTGCAGATCACTGAATTCAGTGACCACGCAGTGCGATGGGACTTTGCCATGCGCATGCGCTGCACTGGCAATTTCCAATTTGGCTCGCATGACCAAAGGATGTGAAAATTGCCCCTGCACACCCATGCCGCCAGATGGAATAGCGCCACCATGTGCAGAGACAAAATCCATGAGACCAAAACTCAAGGACTGCACGCGCGGATGGGCTGCAATTTCAAAGGCACGGTGCACTGCAGCTGGCGACTCAATCAAGACATGCAATGGTAAATTCAAAGCACCCGCTTCATTCAATGCCTTTTCTGCCACCTCGACGTCGGCTACAGACTCCACCTTGGGAATCATCACGTGTCGCAACTTGGAATGCGCATGCCCCACAATGATATTCACATCACTGAAGAATGAAGGGTGATCAACCGGGTGCACCCGCACCGCAACCCTGGCTTCGGGAGCTGCATGGTTGGCGATTTCTTGGACCAAATGGGCGTGCTCAATTTCGCCCCCCACAGGCGCGCCATCTTCACAATCTAGCGTCACATCAAAAACGCAGGCACCAAACTCCTGCGTCATTTCTGCTTGGAGTTGCAAACTTTTGCGCATCCGCACTTCGACACCACTGTAATGATCACAAACAGGCAACACAGTGCCTGCGGCTTGTGAACCCAACAGAATGTCGCGCGGATGCTTCACAACAATGAAGGTCGATTAGAGCAAGTGCGCCACGCCGGCTTGCTCGTCAGTCAACTCTTTCAAAGTTTTGTCGATGCAAGATTGGCTGAAGGCATCAATTTCCAAACCTTCGACCACTTGGTACTCACCATTGACGCAAGTGACAGGGAAGCCAAACATGACATCCTTGGGAATGCCATACCAGCCTTGTGAAGGAATGCCCATGGTGACCCAATGGCCGTTGGTGCCCAAGGCCCAATCGCGCATGTGGTCAATTGCGGCATTGGCAGCAGAAGCTGCCGAAGACAATCCGCGAGCTTCAATGATCGCTGCACCGCGCTTGCCCACGGTTGGCAAGAACACATTGGCGTTCCACTCTTGGTCATTGATCATGGTTTTTACAGATTCGCCATGGATGGTGGCAAACCGGTAGTCAGCGTACATCGTGGGAGAGTGATTACCCCAAACACACAGTTTTTGGATGTCAGCAACTGCTTTGCCAGTTTTGGCAGCAATTTGTGAGGCAGCGCGATTGTGGTCCAAACGCAGCATGGCCGTAAAGTTACCGGGCTTGAGGTCGGGCGCGCTCTTCATGGCAATGTAGGCGTTGGTGTTGGCGGGGTTGCCAACGACCAAGACCTTCACATTCCGAGACGCTACAGCGTTCAAGGCCTTGCCTTGGGCTGTAAAGATGGCGCCGTTGATGGCAAGCAACTCAGCGCGCTCCATGCCAGGGCCGCGGGGACGTGAGCCGACCAGCAAAGCGTAGTCAGTGTCTTTGAAAGCAGTCATGGGGTCTGAGTGAGCTTCCATGCCAACCAACAATGGGAATGCGCAGTCGTCCAACTCCATCATCACGCCCTTCAAGGCTTTTTGAGCTTTTTCGTCTGGAATTTCGAGCAATTGCAAGATAACAGGCTGGTCTTTGCCCAACATTTCGCCGGAAGCGATGCGAAACAACAATGCGTATCCAATTTGACCTGCGGCTCCTGTGACGGCTACGCGAACGGGCTTTTTGCTCATGGTGTGAACTCCAGATAGTGATAAGAAAACGGACTTCGCCGACCACATCCCGACATTCACTGCCGACCGGGTCATCTGGGGGTTCCAGACGGGTACGCCATGAAAATTGCGTACGGGCAAACAGCTTTCGAGTGTACTCGCGAAATTCCTGAAAAGTCAATTTGTCTTATGTCTTATATAAGATATCATTGCCCCAATTTTTGAGCCAGCCCTTGAAGAGGGCACCTGACATGACATCTCAAGTTTTCTCTGTTGACGCATCCGGTTTGACTGACGCCACGACATTAGCGCCAGCCTTCAGCCCGCTCTATCAGCAAATCAAGGGACTCATTCTCCAAAGCCTGCAATCTGGCGAATGGAAGCCAGGGGAAGGAATTCCCAGTGAAATGGAGCTGGCCGCGCGTTACCGTGTCAGTCAGGGCACTGTGCGAAAAGCCATCGATGAACTGGCCAGCAACAACCTGCTGATTCGAAGACAAGGCAAAGGCACTTTTGTGGCGACCCATGCCGAACAACAGGTCCAATACCGGTTTTTGAAATTGATGCCTGACTTAGGCAATCGAAAAAGCGAAGGGCCTGCACAAAGAGCCATCATTGATTGCAAACGGCTCCGTGCCAATGCAGAGATAGGCCGTGCATTGGCTCTGCGCACTGGCGACGCTGTGCTTCAAGTCCGCCGAGTGCTCTCTTTTGCCGGTATACCCACAATTCTTGAAGACCTGTGGCTACCGGGTGCTCCTTTCAAAGGTCTCACAGCAGAACGCCTTAGCGAGTACGATGGCCCTATGTATGCTCTTTTCGAAACTGAATTTGGGGTTCGAATGGTTCGGGCCGAAGAAAAAATCAAAGCAGTGGCTCCTGATACCGCTCAATGTAAATTGCTGGAGATTAAATCTCACACCCCTTTACTGAGTGTGGAGCGAACAGCCTACACCTACAACGACACTCCAATGGAATTGCGCAGAGGCTTTTATGTCACAGACACCCACCACTATCAAAATATTTTAAATTGACGCTTAGGCGACATTTTGAAATCAGAAATAGATTGTTTTTCCATTAGTTACTGAAATTCTCATGTCAGTTTGTTGCGTTGCAATAGAATCCGCGCAAGTTGCAGTCAAATTGACTTTAATTGACCACATAGGAATTAAAAAATGACCGAAACCGCCCGAAAGAGGCCTGAATTTCGCAATATCAATGCCCTCAGCGATTTGCCCAGTTACCGTTTGCCTGCAGCCGGCTGGGTGTCCATCCTGCACCGTGTGAGTGGCGCCCTGATGTTCTTGTTAATGCCATTCATCATTTGGATGTTCGACACTTCCATCACATCAGAGCTTTCCTTTGCCAAGTTTGCCGCTGCCTTCAATGTGGGCATTGGCTTCATTCCAGGTTGGTTCATGAAGTTGGTCGCACTGGCCATTATTTGGGCTTACTTGCACCATTTCATAGCGGGCATTCGCCACCTCTACATGGACACATTCCACGCGGTCACCAAAGAATTTGGTAAATCATCGGCGGTTGCCACCTTGGTTTTAAGCTTAGGACTCACCCTTGTCCTGGCCGCCAAATTGTTTGGCCTTTACTAATTAGGAACAGATCAAATGTCAGTTAATTACGGTTCCAAACGCGTCACGACTGGCGCTCACTACGGCCTTCGCGACTGGTTGGCCCAGCGCATCACTGCGGCTTTGATGGCTGCCTTCACCATTTTGGTGTTGATCCAAGTTATTTTCACAAGCGGCCCAATTGGCTACGAAGAGTGGGCTGGTATTTTTGCCACCCAGTGGATGAAGTTTTTGACTTTTGTCACCATCCTTTCCTTGCTTTACCACGCATGGATCGGCATTCGCGACATCTGGATGGACTACATCAAACCTTTGGGTTTGCGTCTGTTCTTGCATGTCGCTTCCTTGATTTGGCTCATCGGCTGCGCCGGCTGGGCTGTCCAAGCTCTGTGGCGTCTTTGATTTTGTTCAGCACGCATTGAAAATTTGCAGGCCCTGAACCCTACCCTCTCAAACAAGATTACACACACCATGACTTACACCAAAGACAAGATCGCCACACGGAAGTTTGACGTCGTCATCGTCGGTGCCGGTGGCTCCGGTATGCGCGCCGCCTTGCAACTGTCCCGCGCTGGTTTGAACGTTGCTGTTCTTTCCAAAGTATTCCCTACTCGCTCGCATACAGTGGCGGCTCAAGGCGGAATTGGCGCTTCATTGGGCAACATGTCCGACGACAATTGGCACTACCACTTCTACGACACCATCAAGGGCTCCGACTGGCTAGGCGACCAAGACGCCATTGAATTCATGTGCCGCGAAGCTCCCAAAGTCGTTTACGACTTAGAGCACATGGGAATGCCCTTCGACCGCAACCCCGATGGCACCATTTACCAGCGTCCGTTTGGTGGGCACACCGCCAACTATGGTGAAAAGCCCGTACAGCGTGCTTGCGCTGCGGCCGACCGAACTGGTCACGCCATGCTGCACACCTTGTACCAACAAAACGTCAAAGCCAAAACCAGCTTTTTTGTAGAGTGGATGGCACTGGATTTAATTCGCGACGCCGAAGGTGACGTGGTCGGCGTCACTGCCCTCGAAATGGAAACAGGTGACCTGCACATCCTGCACGCCAAGACGGTGTTGCTGGCCACAGGTGGTGCTGGCCGTATCTTCGCCGCCTCGACCAATGCTTTCATCAATACCGGCGACGGATTGGGTATGGCGGCGCGTGCTGGCATTCCTTTGGAAGACATGGAATTCTGGCAATTCCACCCCACGGGCGTGGCTGGTGCAGGTGTCTTGCTCACTGAAGGTTGCCGAGGTGAGGGTGCCATTTTGCTCAACAGCAATGGCGAGCGATTCATGGAGCGTTATGCACCCACATTGAAAGATCTGGCGCCGCGCGACTTCGTTTCACGCTCTATGGACCAAGAGATCAAAGAAGGTCGCGGCTGCGGACCCAATAAAGACTACGTGTTGTTGAAACTAGACCATTTGGGTGCAGAAACAATTCACAAACGCTTGCCTTCTGTTTACGAAATTGGCGTCAACTTCGCCAACGTTGACATCACCAAAGAACCTATTCCCGTCGTGCCTACCATCCATTATCAAATGGGCGGCATTCCAACCAACATTCACGGCCAGGTGGTCACTCAGACTGCCAGCAGTCACAACGCTGTGGTCAACGGCTTGTACGCAGTTGGTGAATGCTCATGCGTGAGTGTGCACGGCGCCAATCGCTTGGGCACCAACTCTTTGCTCGACTTGTTGGTATTTGGCCGCGCAGCAGGCAATCACATTGTTGATTTCGCCAGCAAAACCAAAGCCCACAAAGACATGCCCAAAGATGCCGCTGACCTCACATTGGCTAGACTCAACCGCCTCGAAGGTCGCAAAGGCGAGTACTCTCAAGATGTGGCCAACGACATGCGCGCTGTGATGCAAAAACACGCAGCCGTATTCCGCACTCAAGCCAGCATGGACGAAGGCGTTCAGAAAATTGCAGAAATTCGCGAACGCGTCAATGCCATTGCCTTGACTGACACCTCCAAAGTATTCAATACAGCACGCATTGAAGCATTGGAAGTTGAAAACTTGATCGAGTGCGCCCAAGCCACCATGGTCTCAGCTGCCGCCCGCAGAGAATGCCGCGGCGCACACACAGTGAGCGACTATGAGCGTCCCGCAGACGATCCTATTGCGCCATTGGGCCGCGACGATGCCAATTGGATGAAACACACACTGTGGCACAGCGAAAACAACAGCTTGTCCTACAAACCCGTCAACCTCAAGCCTCTGACTGTGGACTCTGTGCCACCCAAGGTTCGGACGTTCTAAATTCCAGAAGGTAGCAACATGACCAAACGTATTTTTGAAATCTATCGTTACGATCCAGACAAGGACGCTAAGCCTTACATGCAAAGCATTGAGGTTGAATTGGATGGCCATGAGCGCATGCTGCTCGATGCGCTCATGAAATTGAAAAAAGTAGACCCTACTTTGTCCTTTCGTCGCTCATGCCGAGAAGGTGTTTGCGGCTCAGATGCCATGAACATCAATGGCAAAAATGGCCTGGCTTGCCTGACCAACATGCTGACCTTGCCAGGCAAAATTGTTTTAAAGCCGCTACCAGGCCTGCCTGTTGTGCGCGACTTGATCGTCGACATGACGCAGTTCTTCAAGCAATACAACTCCATCAAGCCCTACTTGATCAATGACAGCATTCCGCCTGAAAAAGAGCGTTTGCAAAGCCCTGAAGAACGCGAAGAACTGAATGGTTTATACGAGTGCATTTTGTGCGCAAGTTGCTCAACCAGTTGCCCCAGTTTTTGGTGGAACCCCGACAAATTTGTGGGCCCCGCAGGCTTGCTGCAAGCCTACCGTTTCATTGCAGACAGCCGAGATCAGGGCACAGCCGAGCGCCTAGACAACCTCGAAGACCCCTATCGCTTGTTCAGATGCCACACCATCATGAACTGCGTGGATGTTTGTCCAAAGAACCTCAATCCCACCAAAGCGATTGGCAAAATCAAAGAGATGATGGTGCGCCGCGCCGTCTAAACCCTGAGCCAGCAAAGAGACCAACCAAATGGGAGATGAACTGCTCGAAAAATTAGATCGCAATGCCCCTTTGGGTGAACGCGCTCTTAGCAAACTGCGTTGGCGCTGCAGACGCGGCTTGCTGGAAAACGATCTGTTCATCGAGCGTTTTTTCAATCGCTATGCAACACATATCACCGTAGGACAAGCCCGCGGCATGTACATTTTGATGGACTTGTCTGACAACGATTTAATGGACTTGTTCATGAAGCGCAAACCGCTTGGAGCAGACATTGAATCTGAAGAAGTCAGTGAAGTACTGACCCTGCTCATGGCATGAAACTGGCACGACCCCACATCGCTGATCACTTAAATTGAATTGACCGATTAACAGAGGAAATAAAATCATGAAACTTGCCGACAACAAAGCAACCCTGTCGTTCAGCAACGGCAGCCCCAGCATTGAAATGCCCGTTTACAGCGGTAACATTGGTCCTGATGTGATCGATATTCGCAAGCTGTATGGCCAAAGCGGCATGTTCACATATGACCCAGGTTTCTTGTCAACTGCCTCTTGCCAATCGGCGATTACCTTCATCGATGGCGACAAAGGCGAATTGCTCTACCGCGGCTATCCCATTGAACAATTGGCCAACCACGGCGACTTTTTGGACACCTGCTATTTGCTACTCAAAGGTGATTTGCCAGACACCAAGCAAAGTGCAGATTTTCACAAACTGGTGAACAACCACACCATGGTGAATGAGCAAATGCAATTCTTTTTGCGTGGCTTTCGCCGTGATGCACACCCTATGGCCGTTTTGACAGGCTTGGTTGGCGCTTTGTCCGCTTTCTACCACGACAGCACCGATATCACCAACCCCGAGCACCGCGAAATTTCAGCCATTCGCCTGATTGCCAAACTCCCAACTTTGGTGGCCATGTCTTACAAATACGGTGTGGGTCAGCCCTTCATGTACCCACAAAATAGCCTGTCCTACTCAGGCAATTTCTTGCGCATGATGTTTGGCGTACCGTGTGAAGACTATGTCGTCAACCCCGTGCTTGAGCGCGCCCTAGATCGCATCTTCATTTTGCACGCAGATCACGAGCAGAATGCGTCTACGTCCACAGTGCGTTTGTGCGGCTCTTCTGGCACCAACCCCTTTGCAGCCATTGCGGCTGGCGTAGCTTGCTTGTGGGGCCCTGCTCACGGCGGCGCCAACGAAGCCTGCTTGAACATGCTCGACGACATTCAAAAAATGGGTGGCATCTCCAAAGTGGGTGAGTTTATGGAGCAAGTCAAAGACAAAAACTCTGGCGTCAAGCTCATGGGTTTTGGTCACCGCGTTTACAAAAACTACGACCCTCGCGCCAAACTCATGCAAGAAACTTGCAACGAAGTTTTGGCAGAACTCGGCTTGGAAAACGACCCCTTGTTCAAATTGGCCAAGCAAGTTGAAAAAATTGCTTTGGAAGACGACTACTTCGTGTCGCGCAAGTTGTACCCCAACGTCGACTTCTACTCTGGCATCGTGCAACGTGCCATTGGTATTCCTGTGAACTTGTTCACCGGTGTGTTTGCCTTGGCCCGTACCGTTGGCTGGATTGCACAACTGAATGAAATGATCGGTGACCCTGAATACAAAATCGGTCGTCCCCGTCAGCTGTTTACGGGCTCACCCCGCCGTAACGTGCCAGGCGCAAATTAAGTTTTGCACCTCTCCTAAAAGCCCGCGCGATCCGCGGGCTTTTTTCATGCAATCAGCTTAAAATGCAAAGCTTGAACCAAGGAAGCACCATGGCACGCACGCTTTACGACAAAATTTGGGACGAACACGTTGTCCATACCGAAGAAGACGGCACCGCCGTCTTGTACATTGACCGCCACTTGGTCCACGAAGTCACCAGCCCTCAGGCATTTGAAGGCTTAAGGCAAGCTGGGCGCAAAGTCTGGCGGGTGAGCTCCATTGTGGCTACAGCCGACCACAACACGCCCACCACGGGTTGGGAGTTAGGCTATGACGGCATCACAGACCCTGTCAGCAAAGAGCAAATCACCACGCTAGACAGCAATATTGCCGAATTTGGTTCAGCCGCATTTTTCCCCTTCATGTCAAAGCGGCAAGGCATCGTTCACGTCATTGGCCCAGAAAACGGCGCAACCTTGCCAGGCATGACGGTGGTCTGTGGCGACTCGCACACTTCTACGCACGGTGCATTTGGCGCATTGGCGCACGGCATTGGCACCAGCGAAGTCGAACACGTGATGGCCACGCAAACTCTGTTGGCCAAAAAAGCCAAAAACATGCTTGTCAAAGTTGAAGGCACCGTGGCCAAGGGTATCACTGGCAAAGACATTGTGTTGGCCATCATTGGCAAAATCGGAACTGCAGGTGGCACCGGTTACACCATCGAATTTGGCGGCTCCGCCATTCGGGCTTTGTCCATGGAAGCTCGCATGACCGTTTGCAACATGGCCATTGAAGCGGGCGCTCGCGCTGGCTTGGTGGCCGTTGACGAGAAGACCATTGACTATGTCAAAGGTCGTTTGCTTTCACCCACTGGCGTTGAGTGGGATCACGCTGTCACATACTGGAAAACATTGCAATCTGACGCAGGCGCGCACTTTGATGCTTTGGTAGAAATCAACGCATCTGACATCGTTCCGCAAGTGACATGGGGCACTTCACCCGAAATGGTTTTGGGTATCAACGGCATCGTTCCAGACCCTGACAAGGAAAAAGATGCCAACAAACGTGGCGCCATAGAACGAGCCCTTACCTACATGGGACTTCAACCTGGCAAGGCACTCAACGATATTTTTGTTGACAAAGTGTTCATCGGGTCCTGCACCAACAGCCGCATTGAAGACATGCGCGAAGCCGCTGCCGTGGTCAAGAAACTAGGCCAAAAAGTATCAAAGAGCGTCAAGCTGGCTTTGGTGGTGCCTGGGTCGGGTTTGGTCAAAGAACAAGCTGAGCGAGAAGGTTTGCACGAAATTTTCAAGGCTGCTGGATTTGAATGGCGTGAACCTGGTTGTTCTATGTGCTTGGCCATGAACGCCGATCGACTTGAACCCGGCGAGCGATGCGCAAGCACCAGCAACCGCAATTTTGAAGGCCGTCAAGGCGCTGGCGGACGCACACATTTGGTCAGCCCCGCCATGGCCGCTGCGGCAGCCATTCATGGTCACTTTGTGGACATTCGTCAGTTTGCCTAAAAGCAAAGGCAAACGCCCGTTCACACCCCAGATCAAGGAATCCACATGCAAAAATTCAATGTACACAAAGGTCTCGTAGCACCGATGGACCGCGAAAACGTCGACACCGACGCCATCATTCCCAAGCAGTTTTTAAAGTCAATTCGCAAAACAGGCTTTGGTCCCAATTTATTTGACGAATGGCGCTACTTGGATGCAGGCTTTCCTGGTCAGGATCCCACCAGCCGCAAACCCAATCCCGATTTCATTCTCAATCAAGCACGTTATCAAGGCGCCTCTATTTTGTTGGCTCGCAAGAACTTTGGCTGCGGCTCATCACGCGAACACGCGCCATGGGCCATTGACCAATATGGTTTCCGCGCAGTGATTGCACCCAGCTATGCCGACATTTTTTTCAACAACTGTTTCAAGAACGGGTTGCTACCCATTGTTCTGCCTGAACATGTGGTTTCAAAATTGTTTGACGAAGTAGCCGCCTTTCCTGGCTACCAACTCACCATTGATCTTGAGCGACAAGTGGTCGTTCGTGCGCAAGGTGAAGAGATTCCTTTCGAAGTTCAAGCCTTTCGCAAATACTGTTTGATCAATGGCTTCGATGACATTGGTTTAACCTTGCGTCACGCAGAAAAAATCAACGCCTTCGAAGCTGAACGATTGGCAACAAAGCCTTGGTTGGCGCACGTTGCTTGAACCACAGCATTGAAAAAAATTTGTTCGCATCAGTCAACTTAAAAAATTCAATCTTTAAAGTAAATACATCATGAAAATTGCAGTTCTGCCGGGCGACGGCATTGGCACCGAAATCGTTGCAGAAGCCGTGAAGGTTTTGAACGCACTTGATTTGAAATTCGAAATGGAAGAAGCGCTGGTGGGCGGCGCTGCTTACGAGGCACATGGCCACCCCTTGCCAGAATCCACTTTGAAACTGGCCAAAGAATCAGACGCCATTTTGTTTGGTGCTGTGGGTGATTGGAAATACGACAAGCTCGACCGACCCTTGCGCCCTGAACAAGCCATTTTGGGCTTGCGCAAAAACTTAGGTCTGTTCGCCAACTTCCGACCAGCCATTTGCTACGAACAATTGGTGGGTGCCTCTAGCCTTAAGCCCGAGCTCATCTCTGGCCTTGACATCCTGATCATTCGAGAACTCACAGGCGACATCTATTTCGGTCAACCGCGTGGTCGCCGAGTGGCCACTGACGGTCACTTCCCTGGTGCAGAAGAAGCCTTCGACACCATGCGTTACTCACGCCCTGAAATTGAGCGAATTGCCCATGTGGCCTTCCAAGCTGCACGCAAGCGCAGCAAGAAAGTCACCAGCGTAGACAAGTCCAATGTGCTCGAAACTTTTCAGTTCTGGAAAGACGTTGTCACAGAAGTTCATCAAGAGTACCCAGATGTCGCTTTGGACCACATGTATGTGGACAACGCGGCCATGCAATTGGTCAAGGAACCCAAGAAGTTTGACGTGGTCGTCACAGGCAATATGTTTGGTGACATTTTGTCCGACGAAGCCTCCATGCTCACAGGCTCTATTGGCATGTTGCCATCAGCCAGTTTGAACAGTCAAAACCAAGGTTTGTATGAACCAAGCCATGGCAGCGCCCCAGACATTGCGGGCAAGGGTATTGCAAACCCATTGGCTACAATACTCTCTGCTGCCATGATGCTCCGTTTTTCACTCAACCAAGCCGAATCCGCCGATCGCATTGAGACGGCGGTGAAGTCCGTATTGGCTTCTGGTTTGCGCACGGTTGACATCTGGTCTGAAGGCACACACAAGGTTAGCACCCGCGAAATGGGTGAGGCCGTGGTGAAGGCCATCACGAAAACGACCAAGGGCTAACAGCTCAGACTCGTCATGCCCTTCCGGCTCGACGAGTCGGAATCTCAAAATTAAAAAGAAAGGGTGATGACATGAAATTGGTAGGACTTGTAGGCTGGCGCGGCATGGTTGGCTCCGTTTTAATGGACCGCATGCAAGCCGAGGGCGACTTTGGTTTGATTGAACCTTTGTTTTTCTCCACCTCCAACACTGGCGGCAAAGCACCCGCCATGGCCAAAAATGAAACAACGCTGCAAGATGCATTCAACATCGATGCCTTAAAGCGTTGCGACATCATCATCACTGCACAAGGCGGCGACTACACCTCCGAGATTTTCCCAAAGTTGCGCGCTGCCGGCTGGAACGGTCACTGGATTGACGCAGCCTCCACCTTGCGCATGGAAAAAGACGCCGTCATTATCTTAGACCCTGTCAACATGCCTGTGATTCAAAATGCATTGAAAAACGGCGGTCAAAATTGGATTGGCGGTAACTGCACAGTCAGCTGCATGTTGATGGGTGTGGGCGCCTTGTTCAAGGCAGGCTTGGTTGAATGGATGAGCACCCAAACTTACCAAGCAGCCTCT
The DNA here is from genome assembly GCA_903961095.1 of uncultured Burkholderiales bacterium. Lineage (GTDB taxonomy): Bacteria > Pseudomonadota > Gammaproteobacteria > Burkholderiales > Burkholderiaceae_C > Limnohabitans_A. Next base: position 15,319 of record CAJCDH010000255.1, read on the forward strand.
GGAGGCGGCGCACAACACATGCGCGAATTGCTCACCCAATACGGCACATTGAATGCCGAAGTCAAGGGCTTGCTTGACGATCCTAAGAGTGCCATTTTGGAAATCGATCGCAAGGTCATTGACAAGCAACGCTCCCTCGCAGGCGCAGACGTCGCCAACTTTGGCGTGCCCTTGGGCGGCTCGCTCATCCCGTGGATTGACAAAGACTTGGGCAACGGCATGTCCAAAGAAGAATGGAAAGGCATGGCTGAGTCCAACAAAATTTTGGGCCTTGGAGAAGGCTTCAATTCTGCGGCCATACCTGTTGATGGATTTTGTGTGCGTGTCGGTGCCATGCGCTGCCACAGCCAAGCCCTTACCTTCAAACTCAAGAAAGATGTGCCACTGGCCGACATCGAGGCCATGATCGCTGCTGACAATCAGTGGGTCAAAGTGGTCCCCAATACACGTGAAGCCACCTTGCAACATCTCACACCCGTGGCCGTGACCGGCACCATGACCATCCCAGTGGGCCGTATTCGCAAGTTGGCTATGGGGCCTGACTATGTGGGCGCTTTCACCATCGGCGACCAGTTGCTATGGGGTGCTGCTGAACCTTTACGCCGCATGCTGCGTATTTTGTTGGCAGCTTAAACACGCAGGGCCATGCGCACTTGACTCAACCCAAATGACTCTGTTTCAAGTTCACTTAACCTGCCTGCGCGTTGCTCTTCTAAGCGTGCTTGGCATTGGCTTGAGTTGTCTCAGCTTGAATACTCACGCCTTAACTCTGGCCGGCATCGAAGTGCAATCTTTCAAAGGCGAGCCATTGCGCGCCGAGATCAGCGTCTCTAGTGCTAGCCCTGAAGAGTGGGGTCAATTGGTCGTTCAAGTTGCGCCAGCCGAAAGATTTGCACAATTGGGCTTGGTTTTTTCTCCCGCAATCGCTCAAGTCCAAATCGAACTCCTTGAAACAAGCAATGGCAATAAGCGTATTCGCTTGTTTAGCCAACAAGCCTTTTCCGATCATTTTGTAGATCTGTTAATTGAAGCTCGAAGCGCATCGGGTCAATGGGTCAAAGCCTTTACCCTCATGCTCAAGCCGGTGCCCCTTAAAGTCGACGCCCCCGTTCAACTTCCTGTCGCAGCCAATTCTCTGCCTGAAGTTAGGCTACCTCCTGCTGAGCACATTGTGCAAAAAGGTGAAAGCGCCAGTCAAATTATTCAAAAATGGCTCACAGAAGACATGAGCATGCAACAAATGTTGGTTGCCTTGCTCAAAAACCAGCCAGAGGCTTTCATTGAAGGCAATGTGAATTTGCTGCGTGCAGGAGCCGTCCTCAAAGCACCTTCTCAAACAGCTGTGCGCGCTATAGATACTGAAGATGCTCGCCAATTCTTAATTGCACAACAAAAAGAATTCATTGCATTTTCTCAGGCGGCTGCGCAAAATCCGCAAAACGTCAAAGGGCAGGCGCCTACCCGTCAAATGGCTGGCAAAGTGGGGCAAGAAGAAAATGTCCAAGCTTCGGTGCAAGCAAGTGTTGACCAACTGAAGCTTTCGCAAGCCAAAATAGAAAAACAAAATGCAGAAACAAAGTTGGCAGCGCAACGCGCATTGACAGATGCCCAAAAGCAATTGGACTTGCTGCAAAACAACGTCAACCAATTGGTGCAACTCAATGCCACCGTCCCCATTAGCATAGGTCAAACAACACCTGCCATTCCAAAGAAATCGGTTGACAGTGGCAACGGCTTGCTCAATTTAAACAGGCTCTTAGAAGCCCCTCACAAAAACTCTTATCTTTGGGCGGCCCTCACACTCTTGGGTGTCCTCGCAGTTTGGGCAGGCCTGCGCATTCAAAGTCGCAAAACATCGAACACCTTGAGTACCTTGATGCCCCCGCCAGACAATGGCAAATCAAGTTTTATCGCACCTGCAAATACCAAATTAGAACTGCCCCCAGACATCACCGCTCTCGATTTGAATTTAGACTTAAATTCTCATCCCCCTCAACTGTCAGGCGGTCTTAAATCGCATGCCAGCACTGAGACTCTCCAGTGAGAATCGCTCTGGGCATCACCTACAACGGTCAACCCTATCAAGGCTGGCAAAGCCAGAGCACGGGCCTCACCATTCAAGACAAATTGGAGAAGGCGCTCAAAGAGTTCGCCACTCAAAAAGTCACCACACTGTGCGCAGGCCGAACCGACGCGGGTGTCCATGGCTTGATGCAAGTGGTTCACTTCGACACTGATTTGAACCGCGACATGGCCTCTTGGGTGCGCGGCACCAACCGGTATTTGCCTGATGATATTTCTGTGCAATGGGCCTGCGAAGTACCCGCACAATTCCATGCCCGCGGCAGCGCACTGTCACGCAGATACGCCTACATCTTGCTCGAGTCACCAGTCAGACCCAGTTTGGAGTTTGGCCGTGCAGGTTGGGTCTATCGCGCCTTGGATGAAAGCGCCATGCGCCGAGCCTCTCAACATTTACTGGGTGAGCACGACTTCAGCTCCTTCAGGGCCAGCAGTTGCCAAGCGCTATCGCCAGTTAAAACAATGATGCGTGTCGACATCCACAAACATGGCCCCTACTGGCGTTTTGAATTTGAAGGAAATGCTTTTTTGCACCACATGATTCGCAACATCATGGGCTGCATGGTCACCATCGGCCAAGGTTTTCAGCCTCCCGAGTGGATGGCACAAGTGATCGAAAGCAAGCGCCGAGATGCTGCAGCCCCCACGTTTTCACCCGATGGCTTGTATTTCCAAGGGCCGGTTTACGATCCTCAATGGGGCCTGCCCACCACCACCCCGCCTTTTCATTGGCTACCATGAGTTCAAAATCTCACCACACTTTCATCAAAATTTGCGGCCTCACCCGTGAAACTGATGTCTTGGCTTGCATTGAAGCCGGGGCGCACGCCATTGGTTTTGTGATGTACCCCCAGAGCGCCAGATATGTGTCTCCGGCTCGAGCCGGAACTTTGGCCAAGTTATTGCCCCCAGGAACCACCCCTGTCTTATTGTTTGTCAATGCACGCCTAGAAGACGTGCAAGCAGCTTGCCTAGCGGTTCCCAACGCAATCCTTCAGTTTCACGGCGACGAATCCCCTGCCGAATGCAACCGTGTGGCGCAAGCCGTACAACGCCCCTACTGGCGGGCGGCCCGAATTCCCACAAACAACACCGCTTCGTTTGACTTGGTAAAATTCGCCCAAGATTACTCAAATGCCCAGACCATTCTGCTCGACGCTCATGTCGACGGTTATGGCGGTGGCGGGAAAACATTCAATTGGTCACAGCTTCCTCCAAACGTCAACGCTCACCTCGTTTTGTCTGGTGGATTGACGCCTGCAAATGTGACCGATGGCATTCGTCAAGTTCGGCCTAAGGCTCTGTCTTTGGCCGTTGACGTGAGCTCGGGCGTTGAACTAGAAGGCCAAAAAGGCCTGAAAGACCCCCGAAAGATCCAAGAATTTGTGGCTGCAGTCAAAGCAGCCGATGCCATTGAGTAACACCATGAACGATTATCAACAACCCGATGCGTCCGGTCACTTCGGAATTTACGGCGGCAGTTTTGTGAGCGAAACACTCACTCACGCCATCCTAGAATTGCGCGAAGCCTATGCCAAGTACCAAAACGATCCGGCTTTTTTAGCTGAATTCAACTACGAACTGGCCCACTTCGTGGGACGCCCCTCCCCCATTTATCACGCAGCCCGCATGAGCCGTGAAGTGGGTGGTGCACAAATTTATTTAAAGCGCGAAGACCTCAACCATACTGGCGCTCACAAAATCAACAACACCATTGGCCAAGCCATGCTGGCCAAGCGCATGGGTAAGCCCCGCATCATTGCTGAAACAGGCGCAGGCCAGCACGGCGTGGCCACTGCCACCATTTGCGCGCGCTATGGCTTGGAATGTGTGGTTTACATGGGGGCTGAAGACGTGAAACGTCAAAGTCCCAATGTTTACCGCATGAAATTATTAGGCGCCACTGTGGTACCCGTCACCTCTGGCAGCAAAACTTTAAAAGATGCACTGAACGAAGCCATGCGCGATTGGGTGGCCAACGTTGACAACACTTTCTACATCATTGGCACGGTGGCAGGCCCACACCCCTACCCCATGATGGTTCGCGATTTCCAAAGCGTGATTGGCAAGGAATGTCTTGAACAGATGCCAAAGCTGTTGGCGCAAACGGGTTTGCACAGCCAACAGCCTGACGCGGTCATTGCGTGCGTTGGCGGTGGTTCCAATGCCATGGGCATTTTCTACCCCTATATCAATCACCAGAACACACGACTCATTGGCGTGGAAGCTGCGGGCGAAGGTCTGGAGAGCGGCAAGCACTCAGCTTCATTGCAACGCGGTAGCCCTGGTGTTTTGCATGGCAATCGCACCTACATTTTGCAGGATGACAATGGTCAAATTACCGAGACGCACAGCATCAGCGCCGGTCTTGACTATCCAGGCGTAGGCCCAGAGCACGCCTTCCTGAAAGACCTAGGGCGCGCAGAATACGTGGGCATCACAGATCAAGAAGCCTTGGATGCCTTCCATTACTTGTGCCGAACCGAAGGTATCATTCCCGCCCTTGAATCGAGCCATGCGGTGGCCTATGCCAAAAAACTGGCGGCTACCCTCAAGCCCGATCAATCTATTTTGGTCAATTTGTCTGGCCGAGGCGACAAAGACATCGGTACTGTGGCCGACCTGAGTCAAGCCGATTTCTATTGCCGTCCGAGCTGCCAAGGCCAAGGCGTCAAAGGGGGCTTGGCAATGAGCGAGCAGCCTGTGAAGGTTTTCAAATGAGCCGCATCGACGCCACCTTCAAACAGTTGAAAGCAACGGGTCGCAAGGCCTTGATTCCCTACGTCACAGCAGGCTATCCGTTTGCCGACGTCACACCCGAACTCATGCACGCCATGGTGGAGGCCGGTGCCGATGTGATTGAATTGGGAGTTCCCTTCAGCGACCCCTCTGCCGATGGACCTGTGATTCAAAAAGCGGGGGACAAGGCGCTTGCCTTTGGCATCGGAACCTCGCACGTCATTGACATGGTCAAAGAATTTCGAGAAAAAAATAATTCAACGCCTGTGGTTTTGATGGGCTATGCCAACCCCATTGAACGCTACGACCTGAAGCACGGCAAGGACAGCTTCATCCGTGATGCATCCGCTGCCGGCATCGATGGTGTCTTGGTGGTGGACTATCCGCCCGAAGAGTGTGTTGAATTTGCTGCCAAATTGCGCAGTCACTACATGGACTTGATCTTTTTGTTGGCCCCCACCAGCACCGATCAACGCATGCAACAAGTAGCCGATGTGGCCAGTGGCTATGTTTACTACGTGTCCCTCAAAGGCGTTACAGGCTCTGGCGCACTGAATACGGCCGAAGTAGAAGCCATGTTGCCCCGCATACGGCAAAAAGTCAGCATCCCAGTGGGTGTTGGTTTTGGCATTCGAGACGCTCAAACGGCTCAAGCTATTGGCAAGGTGGCTGATGCCGTGGTCATTGGCAGCAAAATCATACAATTGATCGAAAATGAATCGCGCGATAAAGTAGCCAGCGTTGCTGGTGCATTCTTGCGTGAAATTCGCCAGGCCATGGACGCCTGAAACAAGCCATAAGGAAATCGACATGAGTTGGCTCGAAAAACTACTGCCTCCCAAAATTCTGCACACCGATCCGGCCGACCGCCGCAGCGTGCCCGAAGGTTTGTGGATCAAGTGCCCCCAGTGCGAATCCGTGCTTTACAAAACTGACTTAGAGCAAAACCAAAACGTTTGCCCCACATGCAGTCATCACCACCGCATTGGCGCGCGAGCCCGTCTGAACAACTTTTTGGACAATGAAGGCCGCTACGAAATTGGCCAAGAAGTGGTGCCCGTTGACGCTTTGAAATTCAAAGACAGCCGCAAGTATCCCGAACGCATCAAAGAAGCCATGAGCAACACCGGCGAAACAGACGCTTTGGTGGTCATGGGAGGCGCCATTCACAGCATCAACATTGTGACGGCTTGCTTCGAGTTTGACTTCATGGGCGGTAGCATGGGTTCAGTAGTGGGTGAGCGTTTTGTTCGCGGTGTCGAAACTGCCATCGAACAAAAGGTGCCCTTCATTTGCTTTACTGCAACCGGAGGTGCGCGCATGCAAGAGGGCTTGTTGTCCTTGATGCAGATGGCCAAAACCAACGCTGCACTCACCCGCTTGGCCAAAAAAGGCTTGCCTTACATCAGCGTCTTAACCGACCCTACCATGGGCGGGGTGTCGGCTGGTTTTGCCTTTGTGGGCGATGTGGTCATTGCCGAACCCAAGGCCTTGATTGGCTTTGCGGGCCCCCGCGTCATTGAGAGCACCGTTCGCGTCACCTTGCCAGAAGGCTTCCAGCGCGCAGAGTTCTTACTAGAAAAAGGTGCCATCGACTTCATTTGCGATCGCCGCGAATTGAAGATGACCATTGCCAACACCTTGGCAATGCTCACGCGTCAATCAGCCGACGCTGTGAGCTAATTCAACTCAAACAGCGAAGCTATTTTTGTGGTTCTTAGAAACCGCCGTATTGCAAACCCGCCAGCAACATGCCGGCGATTTGCAAAATGACCAGTAAAACCAAAGGCGATAAGTCAATGCCGCCGGGCTTGGGCAGTGCGTTGCGTATGGGTGCTAGCCAAGGCTCTACCAAGCGTGACAAAAGCATCATGCTGCCACTGTTGGGTTGTACCCAAGACAAAACGGCATAAAGCAAAATGATGACGCTGAGGCCAGAGACCAGCCAGTGCAAAACGCCAAAGACGCTGGCCACCAAAACACCCATGACCGCGGCTTGAGCCCCCCCCAGAAGCCACATCACCATCAGATGGCTTAACTTCATGAGCCAAGCGGCAACCAGGCTTGATGTGTCTAAACGCCCCACGGCTGGCAAAAGTCGTCTAAGGGGCATCACCAGCCAATCGGTCACGGCAAAAACAAAGCGCCCAATTGGGTTTTGAAAAGGCAGCCGCTGCCATTGCATCACCAATCGCATGAGACATGCGCCACCCACCAAACCGGCGGCTACATCCAAGATCAAATTGACAATTTGTAGAAGCACAGAAATCCTCCAATCCTTGAGATGATAGCGGCACCCCGAAGGAATCGTAAAATAAGGGGTTCGCGCTGTCATTCAGCGTTTTTACGGGTTTTTTGAACCCTCACCACCTAAGTGTCACCCATGTCAGATTCGCCTGCAGAAAATCAAACCAGCCCCGTTATTGACGAGAACCAATTGATTGCTGAGCGCCGCGGCAAACTCAAAGCCCTGCGTGAGGCACAGGCTCAAGGCAAGGGCGTGGCTTTTCCTAATGACTTCAAGCCAGAAGATCGTGCAGACAAACTGATGAAGGCTTACAGCGATCAAGCACCCGAGACTTTCAAAGGAGAAGGGGTGACGCCAGTTACCGCCAAAATTGCTGGCCGAATGATGCTCAAGCGCGTGATGGGCAAGGCCAGTTTTGCCACCTTGCAAGATGCTACGGGTCGCTTCCAAATTTATGTAGCGCGTGACGATATTGGGGAAGAAGCCTACAACGATTTCAAACACTGGGACTTAGGCGATATCGTCGCTGCTGAAGGTTACTTGTTCAAAACCAAAACTGGCGAATTGTCTTTGCATGCTTCGCGTGTTCGCATGCTCACCAAGAGCCTGCGCCCCATGCCCGACAAGTTTCATGGTGTGGTCGATCAAGAAATTAAATACCGCCAGCGCTATGTCGACCTGATGATGGACGAGGACGCTCGCAAACGCTTCACGGCGCGAAGCAAGGCTGTCAGTGGCATTCGTGATTTCATGGTCAAGCACAACTTCTTAGAGGTTGAAACGCCCATGCTGCACCCTATTCCTGGCGGTGCCAACGCACGGCCTTTTGCGACACACCACAATGCACTCGACCAAGAAATGTTCTTGAGAATTGCACCCGAGTTGTACCTCAAGCGTTTGCTAGTGGGTGGTTTTGAGCGTGTCTTTGAAATCAATCGCAACTTCCGCAACGAAGGTATTTCTGTACGCCACAACCCAGAGTTCACCATGATGGAGTTCTATGCGGCTTACTGGAACTACCAAGACTTGATGGGCTTTACCGAAGAATTGGTGCGCGACGCCGCCCTGAATGCCGTTGGCCATTTGCAACTGAGCTATGCCGGCAAACCTGTTGACTTGGCTAAGCCTTTTGCACGCCTTACCATTCGCGAAGCGATTGTGAAACACACTGAAGCTGGCAACCAAGTAGATGACGCGGCATGGCTCACACAAGCTCTGCAAAAACTGGGCATGAGCGAAGCCAAAAACAATCTGTCTAAAAAATCCTTGGCCGGTTTGCAGGTTTTGTACTTCGAAGAAACAGTCGAAGAAAAGTTGTGGGAACCCACCTTCATCATGGAACACCCCACCGAAATTTCACCCCTGGCCCGCGCCAACGATGAACGTCCTGAGGTCACAGAACGTTTTGAGCTGTACATCACTGGCCGAGAATTTGGCAACGGATTTTCAGAGTTGAACGACGCTGAAGACCAAGTAGCGCGCTTCCAAGCTCAAGTGGATGCAAAGGACAGCGGCGACGATGAAGCCATGTACTTTGACCACGACTTTGTGCGAGCC
>CAJCDH010000256.1 GCA_903961095.1 uncultured Burkholderiales bacterium
TTCCTTGCGACGCAAGGACTCACCAATGTGAGGAAGTTTGGAGAAATCTGATGCACCCATGGCGAGCTCCTTAAGCGTTCATGGCAGCAGAACCCTGCTGCACGGCTTTGACAATGTTTTGGTATCCGGTGCAACGGCACAGATTGCCTTCAAGCAATTCGCGAATTTCTAATTCGCTGGCCTTAGGGTGGCGGTTGGCAATGTCAACCGCGCTCATGACCATGCCAGTGGTGCAAAAACCGCATTGCAAACCGTGGCACTCTTTGAAGGCAGCTTGCATGGGGTGCATGGTGCCATCGGCATGAGCCAAGCCTTCGATGGTGGTAACTTCAGCGCCTTGGGCTTGGGCGGTGAGCATGTTGCATGACTTGACGGCACGGCCGTTGACATGAACGGTACAAGCACCACATTGGGCCGTATCGCAGCCAACGTGAGTGCCGGTGAGTTTGAGGTGCTCGCGCAGAGCGTTGACGAGCAATGTATTGGGGGCTGCATCAACGGACACTGATTTGCCGTTGACCTTCATTTGAACCTGCATGCGTGACTCCTGAGGGTGAATTCGTCCTCCAGTAGATCACGCCCTTGCAACCTTGCTTTTAAGGACTTTCCCTTATAAATAAACCAAGTATGACTAAGGTCAATTGAACTATGCTCAATTTACGTCACTTTGGCTCTGCGCCACTGATTCACCGCCATGGGAATGACCAATGCAACACCCACCAGCGTGGCCGTCAAACTGGGTGCAATCATGAGCAAAGCAGCAAACAGGCAGGACAGTTGCTCCCAACGTTTCATTTCGACCAGCATGAATTTACTCAAGGCTGCCGCCATGAGGGTAATGCCCATGATGCAACCGGTAAATGTGATGATGAAACTTTCCCACGTAAAGCCTTTGGCTACCAATAGCAAAGAGGGCGAAAACACAAAGACAAAGGGCACCAAAGCTTTGGCCAGCCCCAAACGGAAGGCCGTGTTGCCAGTTTTGAAGGGGTCACTGCCCGCCATACCAGCAGCCGCATAAGCCGCTAAGGCCACGGGAGGGGTGATGTCTGCCAATACGCCGTAATAGAACACAAAAAAGTGGGCCACCAAAGGCTCAACGCCAAGTCCCACCAAGGTAGGAGCTGCCACTGTGACCATGATGATGTAGGTGGCTGTGGTGGGTACACCGCAGCCCATCAAGATGCAGACCAAGCCCGTCATGATGAGCGCAGCCAGCAAGGTGAGGGTGTTCAAGGACACCCAGTCAGAGGGAATTATGCCGCCCATGACCGCTGAAATACTTTGCGCAGCTTGCGTGATGATGTAGCTGATTTTGAAACCTACGCCGGTGAGTGTCACCACGCCAATCACGATACCCACAGTGGCGGCCGCTGCACCCACTGCCAACGCATATTTGGCGCCAGTTTCGAGAGCTTCAACCAAGACGTGGGGTTCGATTCGACCCCGCACGCCGCCCCAAATGTAAGCGGCGGCACCCGTTAGGACAGCCACCCCGAAAAGAACCATCTTGATGGTGCTGTTCTCGTTGCCAAAGTCAGAAAAAGCGATGGTCATCAAGAGGATGTGCATGACAAGCAACAAGCCCCAGTTTTTCAACTGATTGCCACTCACACGGGTGGTCATGCCCACGATGGCACAAGAGCTGATGCCTACAAAGGCCGCCAAGTAAGGCGTGCGCCCCGACACCAAGATGCTGATAAGCAAGAGCAAAGGAATGAGGGTGGGCCAACGCATTTGCATGGATTCACGCAGACGTGGCATTTCTTCTTCGGTGAGTCCTCTAAGTCCATAACGCTTGGCTTCAAAGTGAACCTGCATGAAGACGCCAAAGAAGTGCATGAACGCAGGCACAACCGAAGCGGCAACGATGGTTTGATAAGGGACGTTCAAGAATTCAATCATCAAGAACGCTGCAGCGCCCAACACTGGAGGGGTAATTTGCCCGCCTGTTGATGAAGCTGCTTCGACTGCGGCGGCAAAGTGTTTTTTGTAGCCCACACGAATCATGGCAGGAATGGTCAATGAGCCCACCGTGACGGCATTGGCTACGGAAGAACCGCTGAGCATGCCAAACAATGCGGAGCCAAAGACGCTGACCTTGGCAGGGCCGCCTGCGTAGCGGCCTGCAACTGTAGAGGCCACATCAAGGAACAATTGTCCCAAGCCAATTCGAGTGGCCATGACGCCAAACAACACAAAGTGAAACACGTAGGTGGCCACGACGCCCACCGCCACGCCATAGATGCCTTGGCTGGTGAGGTATTGGTGGTTGATCATCATGGACCAATTGGCACCCGCGTGTTTGAGTAGCCCTGGAAAGTAGGGGCCAAGCAATGCGTAGACGGTGAACCCAATCGCAATGATCGGCAAAGGCCAACCCATAGAGCGCCTTGTGGCTTCTAGCAAGGAAATGAACAAGATGCTGCCCATGATGACGTCCATGTTGCTGGGATTGCCCACGCGGAACATCAGGTCATCAAAGACATAAGGAATGTACAGAACACTCAAAGCACATGCGCCTGCTAAGAGCCAATCGACCAGCGGCACACCGCCTGGATTTAACAAAGAACTTTTGATGCTTCTCTCAGCAGATGACGGGCTGAATGCAAAGACCAAAAAAATCATGCCCAGCACAAAAGCCAGGTGCACGCCGCGGTGCGTGATTTCTTGAAGCAAACCAAAACCTGCCGTGTAGTAATGAAAGGCAGAAAGGGCAATTAAAAGCCATTTGACGATTTGCGTAGCCGGCGGCATGGTGGGCCGAAAGCGCATCTCGGGATCAAATTTTTCTTCGAGCTCTTGTAGCTTTTGATCGTCGGGTAGCAGGGTGGCAGCGGTCATGAAAATACTCTGGAAACTTCAAGTTAAAACGGGCGAGTTAACCATCAGTTAACCCGCCCGTAGGCATTTAACAAA
>CAJCDH010000257.1 GCA_903961095.1 uncultured Burkholderiales bacterium
GAACCACTGCCGAGTTCGTCAACCTCATTGCCACCGACCGCAAAAGATACGCCAAAATCATTTTGGACAACAAACTGGTTTTAGATTGAATTAATTGGGGTCAGATCAACATTGTTTGGGCTGGCTTCCATAGCGCTGACAAACCGTCAAAAATACTTGGAATCGATGAACATGCTTTGATGCAGAACTCGAACAACCGTAATGCCATGAGGCTTTGGTAAATAGTAGATAGCGTATGAGGTGGATGAAGGCCACCATCTGAGATTTGTTTGCAGGTCTGGCCTAGAGCGGCCCATGAGAGGTTGTAAAGCCAAGATTTCGGACTCCTGTGCAATTTCATCAAGAACCGAATCGGCACTAATTGAATCGGCCGTTGCTACGAACATCCAAATTTCTTCTAAATCAATTTCTGCTTGGTGACTTAGAAGAACGTTGGGCATGAAATCACTTTTTAGAAGATCGAGCCTTTCGTTTTATCGCATTCATGTCCATCTTATTCACACGGCCGCTTTCAACATCTTTCATCCCCTTTGCAATTTCTGACTGCAGGCTACTCAAGTTAGAAGTTTGAATTTGTTGATAAGTTTCAAAAAGCCGAAGTGCTTCCCTTATCACTTCACTAGCAGAACCGTAGCGTCCAGACGCAACTTGCTCACGAACGCGATCCTCTAAGGCTTTAGGCAAAGAAACGTTGAGTGTCATGAGAATTCTTTAGTGGCAATAATTGCCATATATTGCCATAGTTTAAAGTGATTGCGTACAACTTTAATTGGGGTCAGATCAGCATTGTTTTAAATAGCTTGGGCTGACGTGCTGAAAATGGCTGAAGTTGTTGAGCCTGTTCAGGCTATTAAGGCTCTGAATCTTTAAGCACAGGATCATCTGGCGATCCTTAACCCCTCTAACATCTCACTGCAAACCTAGCAAAACTCATGGCTAGGGTAAGTCCCATCCGCCAATTTCAATTGTCATGTTGACAATGCCAATTTAGAATGTCACAATGACAGTTATCGATGGCACTTTAGAAGCCCCTAAGGTCCTCATAAAAGGAAATTCTTCAACATGAACAAGTACTTAGAAACTTTACGCAATGACTTCCAAGGCAGCGCTGATGCCCTGATCGAGAAAGCCCAAGACCTTGCCAAGACACTCAAACTAGACCAAGAAGCCACAGAAGGCAACGAAAGACTGCTGCGCCACTACGTGTCCATGGGTGTCGTAGACAAGCCTTCGCGAGAAGGCCGCGATGCGCTTTATGGCTTCCGTCACTTGGTCCAGTTTGTAGCCGCTAGGCGCTTGTTGGCCGAAGGCTTCCCTTTAGCCAAAATTGCCAAATACACCGGCGCCGTGCCCACCGACGCCCTCACCGCCTATCTAGAAAAGCCCGACCGCACCAGCGAGGCTGAACTGTTGGTGGCGGCATTTAGGTCTGAGTCGCCAGCGCTCAAAACCTCTGCTACTGCTTCCAAACGCACTACGCCACCCAAACCGCTTCAAAGTATGTCTACAGGCATGGGCATGGTGGATGTCATGCACGAAATGCGAGACATGGAGCAACGGGTTCGCGTGCAGTTGAATGACATGCAAAACAAGGTGCACATGATGGTTGAAGACGCCATGAAAAACATGGGCTCACAACCGCGCGACGTTCAAATGTTTGCAGCTGAATTTAAACAGGCTGTTTCAACACTGGCACACATGATGGACGATGCGGCGCACCGCTTTGATTCACTGCTGCAAAAACCCATGCTAATGATTGAAAAGCAAATGGATCAGCAACGATATATGTTTGAAGAAGCGCATAAGCAAAAAGATTTTCTGGAGCGCATGTTTGGTGAATTGTTCAATGAGCAGCAACGCGAATTAAACAGGATGTTTGATCACCAATCGCACAAGCTTGAAGAATTTATGAAGATGAACGAAGAGATGCATCTAGAAATGAAGCACCGTCTTCAAAGCCTTGAAGCCCAACAAAAAAACACCCCCCAACCCAACGTATGAAAGCAGGCACACCATGAAAATAGTCATCAACCCCATTCGCCCAGCCTTAAGCCACATTGACCAAGACTTTCATGTCTTGGTGCGTTTGCAATCTGAACACCAGGCAGGCTTTAAACGCACACCCCTCAACTTAGCGCTGGTAGTAGACCGCTCTGGTTCGATGCAGGGCCCGAAACTCAGAGAAGCCAAGCACTGCGTCATTGACCTGATCAAGCGCATGAACCCAGAAGATCAAGTGGGCCTGGTGCAATACGACGACCACGTGGATACCATCGTGCCACTCACACCTGTAGAACAAGTCAGCGGCATCATCGACACATTGGTTCAAGGTATTACCGCCAACGGCAGCACCGATTTGCACGCAGGCTGGTTACGCGGCGGCGAAATGCTGGCACCTACCGCGGGCCGCGAATCTACGTGCCATGTTATTTTGTTGTCGGATGGTCAGGCCAACAGTGGTTTGGTAAGGCAAGATCGAATTTGCGAACAAGTCTCTGCACTAGCAGGAGCGGGCGTAACCACCACCACGGTGGGGTTGGGCGCAGATTTCAACGAAGTACTGATGACCGCCATCGCGCAGGCTGGCCACGGCAGTGCGCATTACGGCGAGCGTGCCATTGATTTGGCAGAGCCATTTGATGCCGAAATTGGGCTCTTGTCGCAACTCCAGTGGCGCAACGTAGAGATGTCTATTGTGGGCGGCTCTGCGCGCATTGAAATGCTAAATACCTATGAGCAAACGAACAATGGATGGCGCATGCCGTCTGTGGCCATGGGCTCTGAGTGCTGGGCATTGCTAAGAATGCCCATGAGTGAGGCTAGTCGTTTGCAATCAGAAAATGGCACCGTGATCAAGGTGAGTGTGAAGGCCGTAGACGCCACTGGCGCGCAACATAGCTTTGAAGGCCAACTGCAGAATTTGCCCATGGTGGCCCCTGCTGCCTACGAGTCTGAGATGGCCCATGAGTTGGTAGAGCGCCGCATCAACGAGCTCACTGCAGCCATGCTGCAACTTCAAATTAGAGAGGCAGCTTTGGCAGGCGATTGGTTGCAAGTTGAGCAATTGCTAAACAGACTGGAAACCATTGGGCGCAATGAGCCTTGGATAGCTGCCTCCATTGCGTTCACAAGGCAGCTGATGAGCGAACGCGATGAGCGCCGCATGTCTAAAGAAATGCTTTACAAATCTAGGAAGATGAACAACCGTTTGTCTAGCACCAATGAGGTGATGTTTAGCATGCAGGCTGACTTTGAAGAGCAAGCGTTTTTGCGCAGAAAGTCTAATGAAGGCCGCAGGTCGGAGACTTGATGAAAACCGCGCTTCTTTTTGTAAACCTGCGGCGGTTTAACGCCCTGCTGCCATCGCTTGCACTATTGCTGATGGCAGTGGTCTTGGCTTGGTCTGCCTTGACGACCGACAAGCCAAGCCCAGCAAAGACCGTTGTACCGCCAGGTCAGCCTGAAAGCTTGTCAGGTGATGTTCTTGAATTGCGCAAGCTCGATGTAGATTTAGATTTAGGCCCAAAGCTTGTGATGCTGAAGGTGGTGAGCAAGAAGAAAAATGCTCCCACTTACGAAAGTTCAGAAATTAGAAACTTGGTGTTTGTTTCAGATGACTCAGAAACTTTAAAGTGGATATTCCCTGGGCAAGGTCAAGAATTGGTCAGTGTTCATCCCTTGAAGAATGCTGCCAATGAAATCAAGGCAATTTATGTTGAAGCTGTAGCAAAGTCATCTGAAGTGAAGGCTTCAGGCTTTCACCTAAGCTCAATTTACTTGGTGTCTGCTGATGGGTCTGTTTTGAGGAAGGTCTTGTCTGATGTCGATGAAGTTGTTAGCAGGCGCAACGATGGAAACAAGTTGCGATTGATCTATCACAAAGAGAATTCAATTCGAATGGCTCAGGTTGACATGCAAAATTTCAATGTGCTAGCCGATCGTGAGCTAGCAAAGATGAGTGAATTGAAATAATTGAGGTCAAACAATTGGGGGCAGATCAACATTAAGTTGAGGTTCGATATTGGCCTCTGTAAGATAGCCCTATGGCCATCATTCACCCCCGCATCACCCCTCCCCTAGCCCTGCAGCACGGCGGCTACCTGCTCGAGCTCAATTTGATCGAGATGCTTCGCATGGGCCTTCCCGACAACTTTGATGTATTTCATGGGCTAACTTGGTCTACCGTGCACAACGCTATGCAAAAGTTTGGCGAATTGGATCTAACTGTGGTATCCCCACAAGGCCAGATCCTTATTCTGGAAGTAAAAGCGGGAAGCGTGTACACCCAAAACGGCTTGCTGTTTAAAAACTACCAGCAGGAGAAGCCCAAAGACATTGGCCAGCAACTGGGCCGGCAGCATGGCGCATTGCGCAAGCGTTTGAAGCAAGCACAGATGGACCATGTGGAGGTTCAGTCTTTTTTAGTCATGCCAGACCAAATTTTGCAGAGTGAAGGATTGGCCTATCCTCGCGAGCGCGTGATTGACGCCACGCAAATGGACCAGTTTTGCACTTTGGTCAGAACTTCATTTGCCATATTGGATAGCGAGCCTAATCGCCAGTTGCTGCTCAACTTCTTGTCAAATGAATTTGATGTGGTGCCCGATGTGGGCGCCATGATTAGCAACATTCAAAGTAGCAGCGCGCATTTGTCGAATGGCTTGGCCACGTGGGTGCCACGAATTTCTCAAGACGGCAATGCGTTTATTGTGCAGGCCACGGCAGGCTCTGGCAAAACACAGTTGGCTTTGAAGCTGTTGCGCAACGCAGCGCTGAACAAACAGCGCGCACTTTACGTATGCTACAACCGGCCGCTAGCAGATCACATACAAACGCTTGCACCCAGCCACATCGAAGTAGCCACCTTTCATCAACATTGTGACGATTACGCCAAGCAGCATGGGCACTCGCCTGACTTTTCTAATGCAAAGGTTTATGACGAGTTAGCCAAAATTTATATGGCTGATGCCGAAAAGCTAAGCCCCAGGTTTGACTTGCTGGTGATCGACGAATCGCAAGACTTCAACCCCGAGTGGGTTGACGCGCTTTACCAAGAATTAAAAGACGATGGCCGCCTGTATGTAATGGGCGATGAAAACCAGCGACTGTACGACCGCGAACCCTTCGACCTAGCCGGTGCAGTGCGCATTGAATGCAACGAAAACTTTAGAACACCGGCAAACGTGGTGCACGCCATTAACAGGCTCAATTTAATTGAACAGACCATTGATGCGTGCAGCAACCACCAAGGCGAAGCCCCCAACTTTTACACTCACAACGATCAGCCTGGCAGCCATACAGCAGCGCTCAATGATTGTCTGCACAAGCTGTGGTCACAAGGCATTGACCCATCGCAGGTTGTGCTGGTCACTTATCGCGGCTTAGACAAATCTAAGGTGATGCACTTGGACTATGCAGGTGGCAAGAAAATCAAGCGCCCTCTGCGCGATGCAGACGGCAACTCCACTTGGACCGATGGTGAACTCAGAGTAGAAACCGTCAACCGCTTCAAAGGCCAATGCGCCCCGGTGGTGGTTTTCTGTGAAATTGACTTTGAAGAGATGAACGTGGTCAACGCCCGCAAACTATTTGTAGGCATGACACGCGGACAACTCAAAGTAGAACTGGTGTTGAGCGACAGAGCCGCCCTACTGCTGACCGAAAACTTTAATTAATTATTCTTAAAAAAAATAACTACGCCACCCTGAGCGCCAAATCTGCAATCAAGCCCGACCTGGTCTTGCCATATTGCAAGGCCTTTGAATCCAATCTGGCCAAGATTCTTTTGGGCAAAGTAATGTTAACGCGCTCCACCTCATCCGACAAAAGCGCAGGATCAATGTCAACCATTGCCCAAATCTTTATTGCCAAGTGGAACGCTGATGTGGCCCGATCGATTGGAATGGACATATACATGGTGAGAACCCCTCACCACACGCAGAGTCCATCCATCTCGAATGAGCAGTGATATCAATGCTTTGCTTTTCATCAAAGCAAGATACACACTATATACACTAACGGCTATCTACATTGCCTTGCAAATAATTGGGATCAGGCACTGCGCCCTTTCGCCTCCTAAGCATTTTGCCACCCACATCCTAAAGCATGGGCCGCGTTGCAAATGCGGGGGCCGCAATAGAGAGCAAATCTCCCCAACCGCTTAGGACGTTCAAGCCATAAAAAAACCCGCCTCAATCGCTCACATCAGCAACTCACACGCCAATGCCGCGGTGGTCTCGGGCTCGCACGGCGGTCGCTCAATGCTGTACAAGGTCCCGACAGGAATCTACGGGCGGGATATTCAATGCGCGTTAATTAAGAGATCATCAGTATTGCGAGATCCCCATCAACAGCGACCTACAAACACTTTCACAAATTGAAATGGTGGAACCCCAGTAACCGTACCTTGCAAGAGGGGAGGACTACCATTGCGGCCGACCAATTCGCTTGTTTTTTTGGCTTGAAATTGATCAAACAGAAGAACGAATTTCATTGCTTTTTAAGATGTCTTTAAGCAAGTCTGTTGTCATTTTTTCGCGCTCCAATTCTTTGGAAAGTCGGCTTACCTCCAACGCGTAACGATCCAGTCCAATTTGCTGAACAGCAAAGGACAATACAGATTCTTCATCTGGGCGCCAGTTTTCACCATCTGACTTCGAGCCTATCCAAACAAAGCCCAACAATTCGCCACGGTGAAACTGTGGAAATAGTCGATTTGGAACTGGCCCATTTGGATTCGATGCCGGAATCACCATCGATTCTTGATCTCGCAAAGTTAAAACCCAAGGGTCATCTCCCGAAATTACAGTCGGAATAGCTATATTGTTTCCCAAACTTTTCACATAAGTGATCTTGTCGTTTTCAACTTTCTTGTCGAAAATTGCGATATCGCATCCATGACCAAAATCGTTCAAAGCTGACAAGAATCCTTCACGAAGTTTGTTGTCGTCTTCAATGAATGCAGCTCTGCGAACAAACCCTTTCAATTGCTGCTCATTGTGATGCCAGGACTTGAATAACCAATGCTCCATGTACTCTTTGACATGGTCATAAACATGGTGAAATGCCAAGTAAATTAAGAACGCCACACCTGCACTGATAGCAGTTCCAGCTTCGGTCGTTGTTGGTTTAACAATGGCTTCGAGCGCTCCTTTAGCCGCATAGAAGGCAATCAATAAACTGACACTTAAAAAGCTGTAAAGCAATGCTCTATTTAATACA
>CAJCDH010000258.1 GCA_903961095.1 uncultured Burkholderiales bacterium
ATCTGGCTGCTTAAGGAGTCGAGGTTAATGTTTGACATGCTTTTAATCTTAGTTCAATTCAATCAAAAAGAAAACCGGCTTCTTTGTAGGCCTTGAGCTTGTATCGCAGGGCCCTTTCGGACAGTCCCAAGATGTTGACGGCGTCTTTGCGGTTGCCACCCACTTGCTTCAGAACTTTCAAAATATGCTCACGTTCAATTGAATCCATGTCCTGTGCGCCCGAAGTTGTGCTTTCATTGTCTGAACTGTATGCAAGAGGTGTGCCATTGGCAGCCAATTGCGCAGAAGGACCACTGTAAGTGGGTGCCGGCTCGCTGCCATGCAGTTCAATGTCGTTGGGCTCAATCAAATCGCCATCGCTTAAAAGCAAGGCGCGCTGCATGGCGTTTTCAAGTTCGCGCACATTGCCTGGCCAAGGGTAGCTTTGGAGCGCTTGCTTGCTTTGAGGCGAGAGCTTCAGGCCCTGCCGACCCATGGTACGGCCATAGCGAACCAAGAAGTGTTCGGCCAAGGGCAGGATGTCTTGTTGGCGCTCGCGCAGCGGCGGAATACGGATGGGAAACACGGCCAAACGGAAGTACAAATCTTCTCTGAATTTGCCATCTTTCACTCTCTGCTGTAGGTCTTGGTTGGTGGCAGCCACAATGCGAACATCGCAATGGACAGAGCGCATAGAGCCTAGGCGCTCAACCACTTGGTCTTGCAACACCCGCAGCAATTTGGCCTGCAATTCAAGCGGCATTTCACCAATTTCGTCCAAGAAAAGCGTGCCGCCATTGGCCTGTTCAAACTTGCCTGGCTGGGCTTTGGTGGCACCCGTGAATGCGCCTTTTTCGTAGCCAAACAGGGTAGATTCAAGCAGGTTATCTGGAATGGCAGCGCAGTTGATGGCCACATAGGGCTTGTTGTTGCGGCCCGAAAGCTGGTGAATTTGTTTGGCAAAAACATCTTTGCCTACCCCCGATTCGCCCGTTAAAAGCACGGTAGCACCGGTACCTGCCACACGCTCACAGCGGTTTTTAACGGCAAGAATTGCCGGGTCAGAGGCAATTATTTCCCCATCGGCGCCAGTTTTTGCCGCGGGCGGGCTGGGGTGATGGCGTGCAATGACCTCCAGCAATTGCTGGGGCATGAAGGGTTTGATCAGGAAATCGCGGGCACCGCCTTTTAAAGCTTGCACGGCCAATTGGGTGTCGGCATAGGCGGTCATGACCACCACTGGCAACTGGGGATGTTTTTCTCGGGCTTGTGCCAAAAGTTGCAAACCGTTCATGCCAGGCAAACGGAAATCGGTTACCAGCATTTGCTCTACTTCGGGGTCAATGGCGGGCAGCGCGTCTTCGGCGCACTCAAAGGCCACGTGGTCTACGCCGCCTAAGCGCAGCGTTACGCTGATGGCTTCCCGCAGGTCGGTGTCGTCTTCAACTAGGAGAATTTGAAACGGATTCATGGCTTAGGCGTTGTTGACGGTGTAGACAAATGTCAGGTTTAAATATTGGCCATGCTGGGCAAAGCCACCACAAAAAGCGCCCCACCTTCGGGTTTGTTTTGCGCTGTAATTTCCCCTCGGTGGCTGCGAATGGCATTTTGTGCAATTGCAAG
>CAJCDH010000259.1 GCA_903961095.1 uncultured Burkholderiales bacterium
AGCCACAGTGAAAGCTGTTGCCATCGGATCGGTTGCAGAGAGAATTCAAACCCAGCCCATTGGCAGTGTTTGGAAATTCAGCGGTTTTCTGGCCACTCCCAAAAACGGAAAAATTGTGATTCTGCATATTCAAGAATTTAAGACACTTTAATTTTCAGGAGGCCCCATGGCCACTTTCAAAAAATTTAACAAAGACAAGCGCCCAAAGCGCAACACCCAGTCATTGCTGTTCAAGCGCAAGCGTTTCTGCCGTTTCACAGTCACAGGCGTGGAAGAAATTGATTACAAAGATGTCGACACATTGCGCGACTTCATTGCCGAAAACGGCAAAATCATTCCAGCACGTTTGACAGGCACACGCGCTATTTATCAGCGCCAGTTAAATACAGCCAT
This sequence comes from uncultured Burkholderiales bacterium, assembly GCA_903961095.1. GTDB lineage: Bacteria > Pseudomonadota > Gammaproteobacteria > Burkholderiales > Burkholderiaceae_C > Limnohabitans_A. Next base: position 394 of record CAJCDH010000259.1, read on the forward strand.
CAAGCGTGCTCGCTTTTTGGCCATGTTGCCTTACAGCGACCAGCACAAAGTTTAAGGAGAACAACCATGCAAATTATTCTGCTCGATAAGGTTGTTAACCTTGGCAATTTAGGTGAAATCGTAAAAGTCAAAGACGGTTACGCTCGCAACTTCCTCATCCCCACTGGTCGTGCACGACGCGCCACTGAAGCCAACAAAGCTGAATTCGAAGCACGCCGCGTCGAACTCGAAAAAGCTGCTGCAGCCAAACTGGCTGAAGCGCAAGCTCAAGGCGAAAAACTTGCTGGCGCAGTAGTGAAGATCACTCAAAAAGCGGGCGTTGACGGTCGCTTGTTTGGCTCAGTCACCAATCATGACATCGCTGAAGAGTTGAACAAACTTGGATATGGTTTGGCAAAAGCGCAAATTCGCATGCCTAACGGCCCAATCAAAACTGTCAGCGAGTCCTCAGTGGCGGTTGCTTTGCACACAGATGTGGTGGTTGAAGTGACTGTTTCTGTCTACGGCGAAACAGCTTAATTTTCAAGCTCCCCCCAAAGCCGCTAGTCGCAAATTCGTTTGCGACTAGCGGCTTTTTAGTTTCAGGTGGGTTTATTTGTTTATTCACAAGACTTTCTCTACTTACCAACTACTTATCCACAGGCTTGTCCCATGACCAATTGCCCAGTCCTGCGTAAGATCTGAGCCTACTCATTGAATGTCCATGTCAGCACTTTTTTCCTCTCAATCGCACTCTGAATCTGAGCTTGGATTTAGCCCTGTCAGCCAAGATCAGCAAATTGCTCAGCTCCGCGTGCCACCTCACTCCATTGAAGCTGAGTCAAGCGTACTGGGCGGCTTGTTGCTAGACAACTCGGCATGGGACCGAATGGGCGACCTGCTCACAGACAATGATTTCTATCGCCATGAACACAAGCTGATCTTTGGAGCCATCTCATCCTTGATCAATGGCTCCAAGCCAGCCGATGTGATCACGGTCTATGAGCAGTTGCAAAACCAAGGCAAGGCAGAGGGCCTGGGCGGTTTGGGTTATTTGAATTCACTGGCCCAATACGTGCCCAGTGCCAGCAACATCCGACGTTATGCAGAAATTGTGCGCGAGCGTTCTATCCTGCGCAAACTGGTCACTGCAAGCGATGAAATTGCAACCAATGCATTCAGTCCACAGGGTCGTCCTATCGAAAAAATCCTAGACGAAGCTGAGCAAAAAATCTTCAACATTGGTGAAGAGGGCTCGCGCATGAAGCAGGGCTTTCAGTCCATGGACACCTTGGTGGTCGATCTCATGGACCGTGTCCAGGATATGGCCGATAACCCCAATGACATCACTGGTGTGCCTACCGGTTTTTATGATTTAGATCGCATGACCTCTGGCCTGCAGGCTGGCGATTTGGTGGTGTTGGCTGCGCGTCCTTCGATGGGTAAAACTGCTTTTGCCATCAACATTGCCGAGCACGTTGCCCTTAACGAAGGACTGCCAGTGGCGGTGTTCTCCATGGAAATGGGGGCTGCGCAATTGGCCGTTCGTGTGGTGGGTTCTATTGGCCGAATTGATCAGGGGCACTTGCGCTCAGGCAAACTCACTGATGAAGAGTGGCCACGTTTGACCGATGCCATTGAGCGCCTTCGAACTGTGTCATTGCACATTGATGAAACGCCAGGCCTGACCACCAGCGAGTTGCGTGCCAATGCGCGTCGCTTGGCTCGCAAATGCGGCAAGCTTGGCTTGATTGTGGTCGACTACTTGCAACTCATGAGCGGCTCGTCAGGATCTGACGGTGACAACCGAGCAACTGAGCTGGGTGAAATTTCTCGGGGTCTCAAAATGCTGGCCAAAGAGTTGCAATGTCCAGTCATTGCTCTGTCCCAACTTAATCGAGGTGTGGAGCAAAGGACTGACAAGCGCCCCATGATGAGCGACTTGCGAGAGTCAGGTGCTATTGAGCAAGACGCAGACATCATCATGTTCATCTACCGTGACGACTATTACAACAAAGACTCTAAAGATCCTGGTGTCGCTGAGATCATCATTGGCAAGCAGCGTAACGGGCCCACTGGCGCCGTTCGCTTAACCTTCTTGAAACCGCTAACACGCTTTGAGAGCTTGGCCTCAGGCGGTGACAGTGGCGATTATTGAAGCCCCCTCTTGCCAAGGACTTCATTGTCAGAGAAGCCAACTTCAACCGATTAGAGTACTTCGCTTGCAAAGTCTGCGAGACGTGATCTCTCGCCTCGCGCCAACGTAATGTGGCCGCCATGTGCCCAACCTTTGAAGCGATCGACAGCGTAGGTCAGACCTGAGGAGCCTTCTGTGAGGTAGGGTGTGTCGATTTGCGCTAAGTTACCCATGCAAATGATCTTGGTGCCAGGGCCAGCACGCGTGATCAAGGTTTTCATCTGCTTGGGAGTTAAGTTTTGCGCCTCGTCGATGATCACATACTTATTCATGAATGTTCGGCCACGCATGAAGTTCATGCTCTTGATTTTGATGCGGCTGCGAATTAACTCGTTGGTCGCAGCACGGCCCCATTCCCCTGCATTGCCGCCATCGCCCTTGGCCAAGAACTCCAAGTTGTCATCCAGTGCGCCCATCCAAGGGCCCATCTTTTCTTCCTCTGTACCTGGCAAGAAGCCAATGTCTTCACCCACACTCACGGTGGCACGAGTCATGATGATTTCGGTATATCGCCTGTCGTCTAAAACTTGTGTCAGGCCGGCGGCCAAGGCCATGAGTGTTTTGCCTGTGCCTGCTGTGCCTGCCAATGTTACAAAATCAACTTCGGGATCAGTCAACATGTTCATGGCAAAGTTTTGTTCGCGATTGCGAGTGGTCACGCCCCAGACCGAATTTTTGGCATGACCAAAATCTTTGAGTGTTTTAAGGACGGCTGTTTTGCCCCTGATTTCCGTCACGCGTGCATACAAACTAGGTTCACCTGGTGCTTCTAGGTAGACAAACTGATTGATGAGCAAGCTGGGTACCAGTGGTCCACTGAAGCGATAAAAGGTGTAACTGCCTTGTTGCCAACTTTCAATGGCTTTGCCATGTCTATTCCAGAAATCTGCAGGCAAAGCCAAGGCGCCTGAGTACATCAGATCGCCATCTTCCAAAACCTTGTCGTTTTGATAGTCTTCTGCAGCCATACCCAAAGCTCTGGCTTTGACGCGCATGTTAATGTCCTTAGACACCAGCACCACTTCACGAGGTGCATGCAATTTGCCCAAGGCTTGCACCACGCCCAAAATTTGGTTGTCCGCTTTGCCTTGAGGCAAGCTCATGGGCAGGCTGACATCCATGATTTGAGTTTGAAAGAAAAGCTTGCCGCGGGCTTCGATGTGGCCAGTACCACTCAAGGGCAGACCTTGTTGCATGTCGGAGCCTGGTGCAGCGGCCAGTGCATCAAGTGAACGGCTGGTTTGCCTTGCATTTCGGGCAACTTCGGTCATCCCTTTTTTGTGACTGTCCAGCTCTTCCAAAACGATCATGGGCAGGAAGACATCGTGCTCCTCAAAAAGGAACAGGCACATGGGGTCGTGCATCAGCACATTGGTGTCGAGAACAAACAACTTGCTTGGGCCGTTGTTCTTTTTGCTTGCTTTTGGTTTTTTGGCAGGTGCAGGTGAAGAAGCAGAAGCAGAAGCAGAAGCGTCTTTTGTGATGTTTAATTGATCCACTTGACGATGAGCCGCTAGGCTGAATGGTTCAAGCGAAACTGAATTGTCAAACTGCGAGCCAGAAGATTTTTTGGCCACAGTTTTTTTAGTCTGTGCCAAGGGCCGTTCTAAGTTTGTAGCGTTTGAGATTGGTTTAGAAGCTGCTGGCGTGTGTTTGGTGGCAAGCAAAGATGCTCGCTGTGTCGGTGCGGGGGGCAATGGCATAAATCGTGGCCTCGGTAGAAAAGTGGAAATCGTTGTCGCAAAGAAAAAGCCGCCTTGAGACCGAGGCGGCTTTTATGAAATTGGAAATGGGGCTGTTGTTCAGCGACATGTTGCCATTATGCTGCTTTTTTCAGTGCCTTGACGGCTTTGAGGACATCTTCGACGTGACCTGGAACTTTTAAACCGCGCCATTCTTCTTTGACCAAGCCGTCGGGTCCAATGAGGAAGGTACTGCGCTCAATGCCTTTGACTTTTTTGCCATACATGATTTTATTTTTAACCACACCAAACATGTGACACATTTTTTCTTCTGTGTCTGCAATGAGTTCGAAAGGAAGCTCAAGTTTGGCTTTGAAGTCGTCGTGTGACTTCATATTGTCACGGGAAACGCCAAAAACTGTAGCGCCTGCTTTTGCAAAGTCTTTGTATTTGTCACGAAACTGCATTGCTTCGGTGGTACAGCCAGGTGTGTTGTCCTTTGGGTAGAAGTACAAAATCATGATTTTTCCGTTGTGAGATGTGTTTGAAACCTTGAGTCCGCCCGTTGCGTTTGCTTCAAATTCAGGGAGGGGTTTATTAACAACGATCGCCATAGAACTAATCTCACGTGACAGAAATGAACCGCATGACCTACAAACTTCCTAAAAGGCTTGCTGGGCGGCAATCGATTATTTTATCCTGAAACCTGACGGGTTTATCAATTTGCGCTAAAACTGTTCTGGAATACAGACTTAGCCTTGGATGGGGATGAGTGCCAAAACGACGTGACGGCCTTCACCCGCCAATACATTGAAAGTTCTGCAGGCAGCGCCGTTGTCCATGGTTTCCACCCCAATTCGCTTGTGAATCAAGCCCTGAATGAGCTTGGGAGCGGGAAATCGGATGCGTTTGCCGCTGCCAAATAAGACCAGCTCAGGGGCAAAGGGCAGAAGTTCGTCGAAAGCCGCTTGGGTGAGAGCCTCGAAGCTTTCTGCCGACCATTTTTGGGGGCCTTGAACAGAGCACAAAAGCAAGGGGCCAGTCTGACTTTTTCCATTGACGATCACGCCTTCGTCGCTGTAACTTTGAATTGCGTAAGCGTTGCTGGCATCAGGATGGAGTTTCATGCTTTGGTGTTTCTTAAAAAGAGCCAGTTCTGTGGTCAAATTATAGGTTTTCCCAAGCGACAACACCTCTCGGAGGGATTTTGAAAATTATCCAGAAATCAGCCAAGCTCGCCAACGTTTGTTATGACATTCGCGGCCCCATCATGGACCGCGCCCGACAGATGGAGGAAGAGGGGCATAAAATTATCAAGCTCAATATCGGCAATTTGGCGGTGTTTGGTTTTGATGCGCCTGAGGAAATTCAGCAAGACATGATTCGCAACTTGCCCAATTCGGCAGGTTATTCCGACAGCAAAGGTATTTTTGGTGCCCGCAAAGCGGTTATGCATGAAACGCAAAAGCAAGGCATCAAGGGCGTTACCCTTGACGATATTTATTTAGGCAATGGCGCCAGCGAATTGATCGTGATGGCAACCAATGCCTTGTTAGACGATGGCGACGAATTGCTGTTACCTGCCCCCGATTATCCTTTGTGGACAGCTGCTGCTAGCTTGTCGGGCGGCACACCTGTTCACTATGTGTGTGACGAGTCCAATGGCTGGACGCCAAACTTGGCCGACATCCGGGCCAAATTGACCCCCAAGACCAAGGGCATTGTGGTGATCAACCCCAACAACCCCACGGGCGCCTTGTACAGCAACGAAATCCTGAACGGCATCGTCAACATCGCCAGAGATCACGGCCTGGTCATTTTTGCCGACGAGGTGTACGACAAAGTTTTGTATGACGATGTCAAGCACACCCCCATCGCCAGTCTGAGCCAAGACGTTTTGACCCTTACCTTCAACTCTTTGTCAAAAAGTTACCGCTCGTGCGGTTACCGCGCCGGTTGGATGATTGTCAGCGGCGACAAGCGCCCCGCAAGAGACTATATTGAAGGCTTGAACATGTTGTCCAACATGCGCCTTTGTGCCAATGTGCCTGGTCAGTGGGCCATTCAAACGGCGCTGGGAGGGCATCAAAGCATCAATGAATTGGTCAATGAAGGCGGGCGTTTACGCAAACAGCGAGATCTGGCTTATGAACTCATCAACGCCATTCCGGGCGTGTCATGTGTCAAGCCTCAAGCAGCTCTTTATATGTTTCCTAGGCTTGATCCCAAGGTTTATCCCATTCAAGATGATCAACTTTTCTTCCTAGAACTTTTGCAAGAAACCAAGGTGATGTTGGTGCAAGGTACGGGATTCAATTGGCCAGAGCCTGATCACTTCAGAATTGTGTTTTTGCCGCATTTGGATGATTTGCGCGAGGCCATCGGACGCATGGCTAAGTTTTTAGAAAAGGCGCGTCAGCGTTTTGGTACAGCGGTCTAAGTGAGAAATAAATGAAACCGATTCAAGTTGGCCTGTTAGGTATGGGTACCGTGGGCAGCGGCACATTCAATGTGTTGTTGCGCAATCAAGAAGAAATTCAACGGCGTGCAGGCCGCGGCATAGAAATTACCATGGTTGCCGATTTAGATGTTGCCAAAGCACAAGCATTGTCAGGTCCCAATGTCAAAGTGGTCAGCGATGCACGTCAGGTGATTGCCAATCCAGAAATCGACATTGTGGTCGAGCTCATTGGCGGTTATGGCATTGCCAAAGCCTTGGTTTTAGAAGCCATTGCAGCTGGCAAGCATGTGGTCACAGCCAATAAGGCTTTGTTGGCCGTACATGGCACTGAAATTTTTGCAGCAGCGCATGCCAAAGGTGTCATGGTTGCCTTTGAAGCAGCTGTAGCCGGCGGTATTCCCATTATCAAAGCTTTGCGCGAAGGCCTAACGGCTAACAGCATTCAATGGGTTGCAGGCATTATCAATGGCACCACCAATTTTATTCTGTCCGAAATGCGCGAAAAAGGCTTGGACTTTGATGTCGTTCTCAAAGAAGCTCAGCGTTTGGGTTATGCAGAGACCGACCCCACCTTCGATATTGAAGGGGTCGATGCCGCGCACAAAGTCACCCTCATGAGTGCCCTGGCTTTTGGCATTCCAGTTCAGTTTGAAAAGGCCTACATAGAAGGTATTACCAAACTGGGCGCTGCCGATATCAAGTACGCCGAGCAGTTGGGGTATCGCATCAAATTGCTAGGCATTACCAAGCGCACCGACGCAGGCGTTGAACTGCGTGTTCACCCAAGCTTGGTTCCTTCCCAGCGCTTGATTGCCAATGTAGAAGGTGCCATGAATGCCGTCATGGTGCAAGGCGATGCAGTAGGTACCACCCTTTATTACGGCAAGGGTGCTGGCTCTGAGCCCACTGCCAGCGCTGTGATTGCCGATTTGGTCGACATCACTCGCTTGCACACGGCCGATCCTCTGAATCGGGTTCCACACTTGGCGTTCCAACCCGACGCCATGAGCAGCTTGACAATCATGCCTATGACCGATGTGGTGACAAGTTACTACTTGCGATTGCGAGTGGCCGATGAAGCAGGTGTGTTGGCCAAGCTCACAGGTTTGTTGGCAGAGGCCAATATCAGCATTGACGCCGTATTGCAGCGCGAAGCAGATCAAGTGAGTCAAGCAGGTGAAAACCAAACGGATGTGATCATCCTCACACACGATACGCGTGAAGGCAAGATGAACGAAGTGCTGGCGCAAATGCAAGCTTTGCCCACCGTGATGGCGCCCATTACGAAAATTCGCAAGGAAGAGCTGAATTGATGCGTTATTTGTCTACTCGCGGCCATCAAGACCGCAAAAGATTTTGCGAAATTTTGCTTGAAGGCTTGGCACCAGATGGCGGTTTGTACTTGCCCGAGAGCTATCCACAAATTTCATCTGCGCAATTAGCTCATTTGCGCCAAGTATTCAACACGCAAGGCTATGCAGCGTTAGCTTACGAAGTTTTGTCTTTGTACATTGACGATATCCCTTCCAATGATTTGCGCGACTTGTGCGAGAAGACATACACCGAAGCCAGTTTTGGGACGCGCGAAATTGTGCCCTTGAAGCCCCTGCAAACCAATGCAGCAGCGGGCTCTACAGTTTTCCTTGAAGCGCTTTCCAATGGACCCACCTTGGCCTTCAAAGACATGGCCATGCAGTTGCTTGGCAACTTGTTTGAATATGAACTTACCCGGCGCAATGCAGAGCTCAATATTTTGGGCGCTACCTCTGGCGATACGGGTAGCGCCGCAGAATACGCCATGCGTGGCAAAAAAGGCGTGAGGGTATTCATGACCAGTCCTGAAGGTCGAATGAGTCCCTTCCAACAAGCGCAAATGTTCAGCTTGCTCGATGCCAACATTCACAACATTGCCATTGAAGGCGTTTTCGATGATTGCCAAGATATTGTGAAGGCTGTGAGCAACGATTTGGAGTTCAAGCGTAAGTACAAAATTGGTACCGTCAACTCTATCAATTGGGCCCGCTTGTTGGCGCAGGTGGTGTACTACTTTGCTGGCTACTTCCAAGCTACTCACAGCGACACTCAAAAAGTTAGTTTCAGTGTGCCAAGTGGTAACTTTGGCAATGTCTGTGCAGGTCACGTAGCCCGCATGATGGGATTGCCCATTGCTCATTTGGTTGTCGCCACCAATGAAAATGACGTGCTAGATGAGTTTTTCAAAACAGGTGTTTACCGCGTTCGCGGAACGGTCGATACCCACGAAACATCCAGCCCCTCAATGGACATTTCCAAGGCCAGTAACTTTGAACGCTTTGTATTTGATTTGCTGCAACGTGATGCAGGGCGCGTTAAAAATCTATTCCACAATCAGTTGAACCAAACAGGGCAATTCGATTTGGGCCAAGACCCTCTTTTTGCACAAGCCAAAACCAAATTTGGATTTTTGAGCGGCAAAAGTACGCATGCAGATCGCCTTCAAACCATCCAACATATTTATGCCGACAATCACATCATGATTGACACCCACACAGCCGATGGCTTGAAGGTGGCCTTGCCATTGGCAGAACCTGGCGTGCCCATGTTGGTCCTTGAAACGGCTTTGCCAATCAAGTTTGCCGCCACGTTGGTGGAGGCTTTGGGGCAAGAGCCACATCGCCCAGCCAAATTTGAAGGCATAGAGGCTTTGCCAAAACGTGTGCATTTAATGCCCAAATCGGTTGAGGCCGTGAAGGCCTATATTGCTCAGCATTGCGATTGAACTGTATGACTGTCGACAAGGCCATCAAGCGAGCTCCTTTAATGTCTTTAGACGAAGCCTTGCGCTTGGTCTTGCAAGACGTGTCGTCACTCACCCAAATTGATTCAGTCAATACGTTTGAAGCCGATGGACGTGTCTTGGCAGAAGATTTGGTATCTCATTTGCAAGTGCCGCCCCAAGACAACTCCTCGATGGACGGTTATGCGCTGCGCATAGAAGACATTACCCAGCCGGGCACGAGTCTCAAAGTGACTCAAAGAATTCCAGCAGGCCAGCATGGCCACGCATTGGGGCAGGGTGAGGCTGCGCGCATCTTCACGGGTGCGCCCATTCCAGCAGGTGCCAATGCGGTGGTGATGCAAGAAGACACGCAAGCACTGGTCGCTGTCAATTCGGCAACTGGCGTGCCCGAAGTTTTGATCAACACAGTGCCAATGGCAGGTCAGTGGATTCGCCGCAGTGGCGAGGATGTGACCAAGGGTGATGTGGTCTTATCTAAGGGAACACGATTAAATCCAGCCGCTTTGGGCTTGGCCGCCAGCATTGGCGCTGCCAAATTGAAAGTCACGCGCAAACCACGTGTTGCTTTGTTCTCAACCGGCGATGAACTGGTCATGCCCGGCGATGTATTGCCCGAAAACATGCGTCCTGGTGCCATTTACAACTCGAATCGCTTTTTCTTGCGCGCCTTGTTGGTGCGAGCAGGTTGCGAAGTGACAGATTTGGGTATCGTGCCCGATCAATTTGAAGCCACTTTGAAAGTGCTTGGAGATGCTGCGGTTCACCACGATTTGGTGTTAACCAGTGGTGGTGTTTCGGTGGGTGAGGAAGACCACGTCAAGCCCGCAGTTGAAGCCATGGGTGGCCTTAACTTGTGGCAAATTTCAATGAAGCCAGGCAAGCCATTTGCATTTGGCTTTCTCCAATCTCAAGTGTCAAATCGATCAGCTTATTTCATGGGTTTACCAGGCAATCCTGTGTCAAGCTTTGTCACCTTTCAACTGTTGGTCAGACCCTTTTTGTTGGCGCTTCAAGGTGTGACGACAGTGCAAGCTGAGCCCATTCAAATGCAGGCCAACTTCAATTTTCTCAAACCCGACAAACGCAGAGAATTTTTGCGTGTCAAACGAAATTCGCAGGGTGGTTTAGACTTGTTTCCGAATCAAAGCTCGGGAGTCCTGACCTCGGTGGTCTGGGGCGATGGCGTGGTTGACAATCCAGGTGCCAACCCGATTCAATCTGGCGATTGGGTGCGCTTTTATTCTTTCTCTGAGTGGCTGCAATGAAGATTACCATTCGTTACTTTGCATCTCTGCGTGAGGCCATAGGCCAATCGCAAGAAGAACTGCAAACTCATGCAAGCCATGCCGGCCAAGTGCGCGATGAGTTGTTAGCGCGTGGCGGTGCCTATGCGTGCTTAAGCCGTGATCGTGCTGTTCGCTTGGCTCTGAATCAGGTGATGGTCCAAGAAGATGCACAGCTTCTTGAAAATGCCGAGTTGGCTTTCTTTCCGCCTGTCACTGGGGGCTAAAAAATGACGCCGCGTGTTGTCATTCAAACCGAAGACTTCAATGTCTCTAAGGTCTTGGATCAATTGCGTGTTGGCGATTTAAGGGTGGGTGCACTATGCAGTTTTGTAGGCACGGTGCGCGATACCCGCATGCTGTCAGGCAAAGCTGCAGATGAAATTGTCTCAATGGCCCTTGAACACTATCCTGGCATGACGGAGTTGGCCATCGAGGCCATGATTGACGAAGCGCATCAACGCTTTGATTTCTACCAAGCCCACGTCATTCACCGCGTAGGTGAGTTAAAACCAGCCGATCAAATTGTGCTGGTGGCTGTTTCGTCCGCTCACCGCGGCGAGAGTTTCAAAGCTTGTGAATTTTTAATGGACTATCTCAAAACACAAGCACCCTTTTGGAAAAAGGAAGCCACGCCAGAAGGTGCTAAATGGGTTGATGCCCGTGTGAGTGATGACGAGGCGCTTTCTCGGTGGGGGATTCAATCCCGCAATCAAGGATGAACCTATAGGCTTTTTTCAATGCCTGTAGGAGAAGCGTTCAGATTGTGGCGATTCAACTTGCTCAGTGCGTTGTGAGAAGTCGGGTTGTTGCCACTGAGCCTTCTTTAAGGATTGTTCAATGAGGTGCAACAAACCATGCAGCAAAGCTGCACGCAGATTGAATTCACAAGATGCGCCACTGGCGCTGTCGCCGCTTTTGTCTTGAAACAACAAGATCAGGCTACCGCTGTTGTGAAGAGTGAGTTGCACATCGGTGACCAGCATGGGTGTTTCGCCAAGAGGTAGATTGCGATTTTCTGAAACGAATGGCGTTGAAAAATCTGCTTTTTCAAGAAACTTTTCACGCTTCAAATCTGCCAGCATTTGTTGGGCAGTGGTGTCTGTGGCCATCACTTGCGGGTCGCGTGCCTCTAATCGAACCACCGAAGCTTGAAGATGCGGTAATAACCTCAGAGTCATGGCGCGGGTGAGCCAAAGCCTGAATTCTTGGTTGTCCTGGTTGCTAACCCGAAGCGCCAAGCGATCTTGGCGCTCGTCATATTGGACTGACATCTGGTGAATGTTCATGCGCTTATTTTAGGGCCAGAGTCTGTTTGTCAGACTCTATTGACTTAAACACTTGAAAAATACCCTGATCGACCCAAAATGAAGTTCCATAGGAGATTCAGATGCGAATTGACAAACTCACGACTAAGTTTCAAGAAGCCTTGGGCGATGCTCAAACCTTGGCCTTAGGCAAAGATCACGCTTACATTGATCCCGCCCACGTTTTGCTGGCCATGTTGCAGCAAGCAGATGGCCCGAAGGCCTTGTTGCAGCGAGCCGGCGTCAATATGACGTCTTTGATGTCTGCTGCCAGTGCGGCAGTTGAGCGTTTGCCTCAGGTCACGGGTCAAGATCAAGTTCAGGTGGGGCCAGAATTGGTCAAACTGATGCAGGCCGTCGAAAAGGAGTCGTTCAAAAGAGGTGACTCATTCATAGCCAGCGAGCTCTTTTTGTTGGCTTTGGCCGATAGCAAATCTGAATTGGCTCGCACAGTGAAAGCCGCGGGCCTCAGTCGCCAAAGCCTAGAAACCGCAGTTGATGCAGTTCGAGGAGGACAAAACGTGAACAGTGCTGATGCAGAGGGCCAGCGTGAATCCCTTAAAAAATATTGTTTGGACTTAACCGAACGCGCGCGCATGGGCAAGCTCGATCCAGTGATTGGCCGCGATGATGAAATTCGACGCGCTATTCAGGTCTTGCAGCGTCGCACCAAAAATAACCCGGTTCTCATTGGTGAACCAGGCGTAGGCAAAACCGCCATTGTCGAAGGTTTGGCTCAACGCATTGTGGCTGGTGAGGTGCCCGACTCATTGAAAGGCAAGCGCGTCTTGTCCTTGGACATGGCTTCGCTGTTGGCTGGTGCCAAATTTAGGGGCGAGTTTGAAGAGCGCCTCAAGTCTGTGCTCAATGAATTGGCCAAAGATGAAGGGCAGACCATTGTGTTCATTGATGAGCTGCACACCATGGTGGGCGCAGGCAAAGCCGAAGGTGCGATGGACGCTGGCAATATGCTGAAACCAGCCTTGGCTCGCGGTGAACTGCATTGTGTAGGAGCGACCACTCTAGACGAATACCGAAAATACATTGAGAAAGATGCAGCCCTAGAACGTCGTTTTCAAAAGATTTTGGTGGGTGAACCTAGCGTAGAGGCCACCATTGCCATCTTGCGTGGTTTGCAAGAGAAATACGAAATTCACCATGGTGTTGACATTACCGATCCAGCCATTGTGGCGGCTGCTGAGCTCAGCCATCGTTACATTACCGATCGGTTCTTGCCCGACAAAGCCATCGATTTGATTGATGAAGCTGCTTCCAAAATCAAAATCGAAATTGATTCTAAGCCAGAGGTGATCGACAAGCTTGACAGGCGTTTGATTCAACTCCAAATTGAACGCGAAGCGGGGAAAAAAGAAACCGATGAAGCTTCACAAAAACGCTTGGGACTGATTGAAGAAGAAATCGTCAGCTTGAAAAAAGAAGCGGCCGATTTGGAAGAGATTTGGAAGACCGAAAAAGCCCAAGCGCAAGGCAGTCAAAATGTGCGCGAAAAGATTGATCAATTGCGTCAGCAAATTGAAGAACTCACCCGTAAAGGTGATTTCAACAAAGTGGCTGAGTTGCAATATGGCAAATTGCCAGAGCTCGAAAAACTTCTCAAAGAAACGCAAGCCAACGAACTCAATCCAGCGGCAGGTTCTGCCCCGCGTTTGCTGCGTACGCAAGTGGGTGCTGAAGAAATTGCCGAGGTTGTGAGTCGTGCTACTGGCATTCCCGTGTCCAAAATGATGCAAGGTGAACGCGAAAAATTGCTGCAAATGGAAGTGAAGTTGCACGAGCGTGTGGTGGGCCAAGATGAAGCCATTACCGCAGTGTCACATGCTATTCGCCGTTCACGATCGGGCTTGTCAGACCCGCAAAGGCCCACTGGATCTTTTTTATTCCTGGGTCCAACAGGTGTCGGCAAAACCGAGTTGTGCAAAGCACTGGCAGGGTTCTTGTTTGACAGCGAAGACCACCTCATTCGAATAGACATGAGTGAGTTCATGGAGAAACATTCGGTTGCAAGGTTAATTGGTGCGCCCCCAGGCTATGTGGGTTATGAAGAGGGTGGCTACTTAACCGAGGCCGTGCGTCGAAAGCCTTATTCTGTGCTGCTGTTGGACGAGGTGGAAAAAGCCCACCCCGACGTGTTCAACGTGCTCTTGCAAGTGTTAGACGATGGTCGCCTCACCGACGGTCAAGGTCGCACAGTTGATTTTAAAAATACCGTGATTGTGATGACTTCCAACATTGGCTCGCATCTGATTCAAGCCATGGTGGGTGAGCCCAGAGAAGACATCAAAGATGCCGTTTGGGGAGAGCTCAAAAATCACTTCCGGCCAGAATTTTTAAATCGAATCGATGAAACGGTGGTCTTCCACAGCTTGGATGCCAAACACATTGAATCGATAGCCAAAATTCAGCTGCAGATTTTGGAAGCTCGCTTGGCCAAGATGGACTTGTACCTAGAAGTCTCGGCTTCTGCTTTGGCTGAGTTGGCCAAGGTGGGGTTTGATCCTGTTTTTGGTGCCCGTCCTTTGAAGCGTGCGGTTCAGCAAAGGATTGAAAACCCTTTGTCCAAAATGTTGTTGGAAGGCAAGTTCTTGCCTAAGTCGGTTATTCCGGTCGATGTCGACCCCGTCAAAGACCCAGGCGTCTTTAAATTCGATCGTGTCGTGAATTAAAGACGCAAGCAAAGCATGCTCCTTAATGCGCTTTGAAAGTATCATGCTTCCTTCACTACCCGAGGCCTTATGAGCAATCAAAACGTCAATCTGAAAGAATCAGTCACACCTGCCCAAATGGGAGGGCATCTCTTGGTCGAGTGCCTCATTGCGCAGGGTGTGACCCACGCCTTTGGTGTTCCAGGCGAAAGCTACTTGGCTGTTCTGGATGGTTTTCACAAGTACCAAGATCAAATTCAGTTTGTCACTTGCCGCCAGGAAGGTGGCGCCGCCTTCATGGCCGACGCCCAAGGCCGTTTAACGGGTCGTCCAGGCGTTTGTTTTGTGACCAGAGGCCCTGGCGCTACCAATGCGTCCATTGGCGTTCATACTGCTTTTCAAGACTCAACCCCGATGGTTTTGTTTGTCGGCGATGTGGCCACAGACACACGCGACCGTGAGGCCTTTCAAGAAGTCGACTTTTGTTCTTTTTTTGGGCCAAGTACCAAAGGCATGGC
>CAJCDH010000260.1 GCA_903961095.1 uncultured Burkholderiales bacterium
TGCTTTATCTGCCAGATGTTACACAAAGTGCACCGCGTGAGTTTGAAGCCTGCCTGTTGTGAGTCCAATTCCGCTTGCCGTGAACGAAACTCTCATTTCAACCTAGTCCGAGAGTCAAGCAAGGATGACGCTGTTTATTGCGCCAGAATTCGCGCTAAAGTAAGGGGTAAGCCAAGTACCCAAGTGCGTTTTGATAATTTTTTTTAGGAATTTATTTCATGAGCCAAGCATCCCCCGTGACCAACCAGCGAAAAGCTGACTATGTCATCGACAGCCAATTCACAGAGCGTTGGTCACCTCGGGCATATACCGGTGAAATTATTTCTGAAGAAGAAGTGATGAAAATGCTGGAAGCAGCCAGATGGGCCCCCTCCTCCAACAATGCTCAGCCTTGGCGCTTTGTCATTGTTCTTCGGCAGGATCCCGAATGGGACGCGCTTTTTGAAACTCTGAATCCTGTTAACCAGGTATGGGCCCACAAGGCAAGCGCTTTGGTGGCCATCGCCTCTTACCAACTTGCCGCCAAAGCGGGATCTCCCGATTTGGTTGCCAATGGCATGCATGCCTTCGACACAGGTGCCGCTTGGGCTTACATGGCCATGCAGGCCCACCTCCATGGCTGGTCTTTGCACGGCATTGGTGGATTTAACAAAGAGGCCGGCGCACAGGTTTTGAAAATGCCGGCTGACCATTCACTGCAGATGTTGGCAGCCGTTGGAAAAAGAGGCGATGCAGCCCAATTGCCAGACGCCCTGAAAGAACGCGAAGCCCCGAACGCGCGCAAGCCCTTGAGCGCACTCGCTAAGCGGGGTTCATTTTGAACTTTCCTCAGATTGCCATTCCCTTTTTTTCTCCACAAATTGAAACCGCTGCCACTTAAACAACAACTCAAATCAAAAAAATGAAACTCATCAGCTTTTTACTCAATCACTCATCTTGCTATGGCGTTGTGCAAGGCAGTCAAGTTTTAAACCTCAGCCCCATATTGGGTTCAGAGGCACCAGACCTCAAAACACTGATCGCTAAGAATATGTTTGCCCAAGCAGCTGAAGCAATGATCAAGCACACGCCAGATTTGGAATTCGAAAAACTTGAACTCCTGCCAGTCATTCCAAATCCCGAGAAAATTTTGTGCGTTGGCTTGAACTACCACGACCATGTGAAAGAAACAGGCCGTGATCTCACCGAGAAGCCCGCCATTTTTTCTCGCTTCAATGCTTCTCAAGTGGCTCACGGCCAAGCCATCATGCGTCCTCCAGAGTCTCATCGTTTGGATTACGAAGGCGAAATTGCGGTCATCATTGGCCAAGGTGGCCGCCGCATTTCTGAAGCAGACGCATGGAACCACATCGCTGGTTATGCATGCTACAACGATGGCTCAGTGCGTGACTGGCAGAATTTCACGACTCAGTGGACGGCAGGTAAAAACTTTTGGCGCACAGGCGGCTTCGGTCCTTGGATGGTAACAGCCGATGAAATCAAACCAGGTCAAACATTGACTCTGAGTACTCGCCTCAATGGCGTTGAATTGCAGCGCGCAACCACCGACATGATGATCCACAGCATTCCGCGCCAAATAGCCTACATCTCGACCTTCATTCCGCTTGAGCCAGGCGATGTCATTGTGAGTGGAACGCCTGGTGGTGTGGGCAACAAACGCACACCTCAGCTCTTCATGAAGCCTGGTGATGTTGTAGAGATTGAGGTCGATGCAGTTGGCATTTTGCGCAACACCATTGAATACGATATCCAACGCAACTGAGACTATCTTGAAAAAAGATCTAATTCAGTGATGAACATCAGATCTTTTTGTTGCAACAAAGATCAAAATCAACTCATTGCAAAATGATTGTTTTGGGCCATGCGGCCCATCCGGCTTGAAATGGCCATGAACTCTGCCACTGTGTCGTCAATGATCTCTTTGGCAGTTTTCACTGAGTGAATTAAACCAGCAGACTGCCCAGCCAAAGCAGGTGCGGCTTCCATGTCGCCCTTGAAATAGACATTCAAAATACCTTTCATGTCATCAAATGACATGATGCCTTGCTCATAAATGGCTTTGGTACGTTCTGATTTAAGCGCTCGAATGCATGGGGTCGATTTGGTATTCAGCATCCAGGTCCCCGTTTCTTTGGAACTGACAATGGCATTTTTAAAGTTGTCATGAACAGGACTCTCGGCGCAACTGACAAAGCGCGTTCCCATTTGAATGGCTTCTGCACCCAATGCAAAAGCTGCTGCCATGCCTCTGCCGTCGCAAATACCACCCGCTGCAATCAATGGCACGTCGACCTTGGCACGAATCGCTTGCAACAGAACGAGCGTTGAAACGTCTTCAGGGTTTTTAAATCCGCCGCCTTCAGATCCTTCAACGACCAAGCCATCAATACCAGCGTCAACACACTTCATCGCAGCATCTACAGTTGGCACAGCGTGATAAACGGTGATGCCGACATCCTTGAGAGGCTGCACAAATTTGGCCGGACTGCCTGCAGATGTCGTTACAAACTTGACACCCGATGCGCATACAAACTTGAGAATGGCATCGTCTTTTAAAAACCGAATGGGTAAATTGACGCCAAACGGCAAATTCAATTCACGCATTTTTTGAATTTCAGCTTGGCAGTTTTCTGTTTCGCCAGAAGACGTTTCAATGATGCCAAGGCCCCCTGCTCGTGATACCGCAGAGGCCAATTGAGTGCGCGCAATCCAGCCCATAGGGGCTTGCAAGATGGGGTATTTGGCCCCGGTGTGCACCAAGACCCTGTTTGTGTTTGCAATAGATTGATTCATCCATCAAGCCCAAAACACACTGCCGGATTTTTCATACCAGCTGGGCACTTGGCTTTCGACAGACGACTCTATGCGACTGCGTTTGATTTTCATGGTGGGAGTGAGATAGCCGTTTTCAATCGACCAAGCTTCATTGGCGATCACCAGCATGCGAAGTTTTTCGTAGTCAGCCAACTCTGCATTCACCTTGACCAGCAACTCACTGAGTTCTTGTTCCACTTGAGCTTTGACTGCAGGCTCTTTCATTTTCGGACGAATATCTTCGGCCAAGACCACCATGGCATAGGCCGCCGACTGGGCCACACCAGACACAATGCTCATCTCAATCATCGGATGCACATTCAGCTTGTTTTCAATGGGCGCAGGAGCCACATATTTGCCCTTGGATGTTTTAAACAATTCTTTGACACGACCCGTGATTTTCAGCAAGCCATCGGAACGCTGCGTACCTTGATCACCTGTCTTGAAAAATCCGTCGGAAGTGAAAGCTTCAGCATCCAAGTCAGGGCGCTTGTAGTAGCCCACCATTTGACCGGGAGACTTCACCAAAATCTCACCTTCTGGGCTGATGCGGGCTTGAACGCCCTCAAGAGGCACACCCACACAACCTGGTGCGTTAACTTCATTGGTTGAATTGTGCGAGTAAGCAAAGTCTTCGGTCATGGCGTAGCCTTCTAAGAGGTTCAAGCCAAGTTTGCGGTACCACATGATCAGTTCAGCCGGAATAGGGGCGGAGCCGCTGCCTGCGACGATCACTTGATCAAGTCCCAAACCTTTCAGAATTTTTTTCCGCACCACCCCGCCCAAGATGGGAATACTCAAAAGCAAATTGAGTTTGGCCGGCGGCATTTTGCTAAATACACCTTGCTGAAATTTCAGCCACAGTCGCGGCACAGAAATGAACATGGTGGGCTTGGCGCGGTTCAAATCTTGAATGAAGGTGTCAAGAGACTCTGCGAAGAAAACATGTGTTTTGCCATGCGACATGGAACTGGCGCCCACCCAAGCACGTTCAAACACGTGAGCCAAAGGCAAGTAAGAAAGTATTCGGTCGCCTTCTCTGTCGCCAAGCGTTTCAATCAGCGTTTTGACAATGCCATCGGTGGCCGCAGAGATGCGCTCAAAGTTGTGCATCACGCCTTTGGGCTGGCCAGTTGAACCAGAGGTGTACATGATCATGGCCAAGTCAGATGGCGCACGGTGCACATCGCCTTCTAGAGCTGGAGTGCTTTGAACAATGTCATCCCATTTGGAAAATTGATTGGCTGGTGCCAAAGGAAAAGCGATGCACGGCAATGAGGAAGGAACGAACGGTGCCTGCGCAGGCCAAGTATCCAATTTACCCACAAACAGCAAACTGGCTTCACTGTGGTCGAGAACGTATCGAATGGTCTCTCCGGTTTCTGTTGGGAATATGGCCACGGTGGTGCAGCCTGACATCCAAATAGCCAGCTCAGCCATGATGAAGTGCGCGCAATTCTTGGAAAGAATGGCAACTCTGGCGCCTGGCGCTAAGTTTTGCGACTTGAGGTACGCCGCCATAGAGCGGGCCTGTTTGAGTGTTTCACGCCATGTGTAGTCAATAACCTGCCCGTTTCCAATGGGCTGAGTCATGTACACAAAATCTGGCCGAGTTTTCTCGTGCGACAGAATATTTTCAAGAATTAGTGCAGGATTTGACATGCCAAACTTTCGTGGTTGAACTTGTCCCTTTGATTGAAAAAACTCTAGAGACAAGCGGTGTTGCGGACTGATGACGGATTGTGAAGAGAATTGATATCAATGCCAGTCTTCTTTGAGACTGATTTCCTAGGTATTTCCCTGATAAGCCCCTCGCAATTTCAAGGGATAAAAAGAGCGCAAACTATGACCAATCCAAGCAAAGCCTTGGTATGCTGAGAACCTCTATAAGCCTTCACACTCAATTTAACATGTCCAGAGCTACAACCGTTCAGATGAACCAGGCGGCGCTTCCGCTTCCCGCCTTTGATCGTTTTTACAAACACCCTGAATTGACAGACTTGCTGCAAGCTTTTGCAGCGGCACGTCCCGAATTGGTTGAGCTGAGGGAATTAGGCAGAAGCCATGAAAATCGCCCCATTTGGGTGCTTGTTTTGACGCGCAAGGCCACTGGTTCAGATACAGACAAACCAGCTTTTTGGGTAGACGGCAATATTCACGCAGCAGAGTTAACCGCCAGCACGGCTTGCCTTTACTGGCTGCACCATCTTCTGAGCAAAGATGGTGAAGACGCTGGCGTGACAGAATTGCTAAATACGCGTGCCATCTATTTGGTTCCTCGCCTTAACCCAGATGGCGCTGAACTGGCGATGGCTGACAAACCTAGGCACATTCGGTCTTCTACACGACCCTACCCTTGGGACGAACCCCACGTCGAAGGACTCAGCATCGAGGACATGGACGGTGATGGCCGTATTCTGATGATGCGCATTCCCGATCCCCATGGCGGCTGGAAGGTCAACCCCGAAGAACCAAGATTGCTAACGCCTCGATTGCCAGGCGAATTTGGAGGGAAGTACTACCGAGTGATGCCAGAAGGCAGTTTGCAACATTACGACGGCGTCAACATCAAACCCAACCGCGACATTGAGGGTCTGGATTTGAATCGGAACTTTCCTGCCTTTTGGCGCCAAGAATACGAGCAAGTGGGGGCCGGCCCCTACCCTACCAGCGAGCCCGAAGTGCGTGCGATGGTGGACTTCATAGCCAAGCACCCCAACATTGGCGCAGCTGTGAGTTTTCACACCCACTCCGGTGTGATTTTGCGGCCTATGGGCACACAAAGCGACACCGACATGACCCCCGAAGATTTGTGGATGATCAAGCGCATGTCCGACATAGGCAGCAAGCTCACAGGGTATCCCGCTGTCAGCATTTTTCACGACTTCAAGTACCACCCCAAAGAAATCATCACCGGTACGCAAGACTGGGTCTACGAACACTTGGGCGCCTTGTTTTGGACTGTTGAGATTTGGGCACCCAACAAAGAAGCCGGCATCACCGATTACGATTGGATTCACTGGTACCGCGACCATCCACCTGAAGACGATGTCAAACTGCTCAAGTGGAGCGATGAAGTTTGCGGCGGCCAAGCTCACGTCGATTGGTATCCCTATCAGCACCCCGAGTTGGGTGCTATCGAGTTGGGTGGCTGGGACCGCATGAACTTCTGGCGCAATCCACCCGCCCATTTGCGCGAGCGTGAAGCCGCTCGTTTTCCTGCCTGGCTCGATCAAATCGCATTGACGCTTCCCAAGCTGGAATTGCTTTTTGCCAAAGCTGAGAATTTAGGGAGTGGACAATGGCGCGTCCAAATGGCTGTGGCCAATGCAGGCTACTTGCCTAGCTATGTCACGAAGCGTGCCCTTGAACGCAAAACAGCTCGGCCCTGCATCTTTGAAATTGATTTGCCTGCCGGCGCACAACTGCGAATGGGCAAGCCGCGCATGGAAGGCCCTCAACTAGAAGGTCATGCCGCAAGCAATTCACTGCAAGCGTTTTTGCCTAGCAAAACCATCACGGGCGATCGGGCATTGAACGAATGGATTGTGGAAGCACCAGTGGGTACTGTTCTGAATCTGACAGCGCATGCCGCAAGGGCTGGCACAGTCAGAGCATCCATCACCTTGAATTAACTTATTTCAAGCCAAGCAAACGCACTGCGTTGTCTTTCAAAATACCGGGCATCACCTCGGGTTTGAAGCCTGCTACTTCAAAATCCTTCATCCACCGCTCGGGTGTGATGAGGGGGTAGTCGCTGCCAAACAAAACGCGATCTTTCAGCAAGGTGTTGGCATATTGAATAAGCTGCTTTGGAAAATATTTTGGGCTCCAGCCCGACAAATCAATCCAAACATTGGGCTTGTGCGTGGCAACACTCAAGGCCTCATCTTGCCAAGGGAAGCTAGGGTGCGCCATCACAATTTGCATATCGGGAAAATCGATGGCGACATCGTCTAAGTGCATGGGGTTGCTGTAGGCTAAACGCAAGCCACCGCCACAGCGCATGCCAGAGCCAATGCCACTGTGTCCAGTGTGAAAAATGGCGGGCAATTTGTGTGCGTTGATTACTTCATAAATGGGCCAGGCCATTTTGTTGTAGGGGTGAAAGCCCTGAACAGTAGGGTGAAACTTGAAGCCTTTGATCCCCTCCTCCTTGATCAGCCGTTCCGCTTCACGCGCGCCCATCTTGCCCTTGTGTGGATCGATGCTTGCAAAGGCAATCATCATGTCGCTATTTTCTCGCGCAGCTTTGGCAATTTCTTCGTTAGGAATTCGACGACGTCCAAGTTGTGACTCGCTGTCGACTGTGAACATCACCAAGCCTAATTTTCGTTCGCGGTAATAAGCCACTGTCTCTTCAATGGTGGGACGGCGATCACTGCCAAAAAACTTATCGGCCGCGCGGTCATATTCCTCGCCATAGTTGTCAAACGGGTTCCAACAACTCACTTCCGCATGCGTGTGAATGTCGATGGCAATCAAATCTTGGTGTTTCATAATAACTTTCAAAA
>CAJCDH010000261.1 GCA_903961095.1 uncultured Burkholderiales bacterium
ACGTTGACCAAGAACTCGCGTTCAATTTGCAGGTAGGTGTACTCAAAGCGTGTGAGCTCTGGTGAATCTTTGGTTTTCTTACCGGGTTTGTTGTCAGCTTTTTTGTCGCCTTTGCCTCCGGCGCCATGGGCATCTGCCTCGGCATGCTCTGGATCGATCACGGGTTTAGGGTTGAAGTAACCTGTGAAAAACAGAGTGCCCAGAACAATGCCCACAATGAGGACGATCAAACCTATCACGCCCCCAATGATCAGGACGATGGGCTTCTTCTTTTTCGGCTCTTCTTCAACGACTTCTGTTGCTTCTGGGGCTGCTGTGGCCATAGGGCACCTCTATATAAACAAATTGACACCGGATCAACCGGGCGTATGAGTTAAATTTCAAGCCAGTGTGTCCCAAGCATCTGAAGATCTGAGTTCTTTTATGCGAGATTCAGCGGCTGTGACCTGCGTCACTGGGGCATTGACAGTTGAGTCAGAGCCCGTGTTTTGACGAGGTGTCGAGTTTCCGCCAGAACCCTTCTGGTTTTCACTGTTCACCCAGACATTAGCAACTGTCATGCCCGATTGTGCCAAGCTATCTTTGAGTTTGGACATGCCCTGAGCAATCAATTCACGGGTGAGCTGATTTTCAGTTTTGAAAATTGCGTCCAAGCCACTTGCATTCATGTCGAGTTCAACATCTATTTTGCCCAAATGAGCAGGATTGAGCTTTAACTGAAGCCTCCATTCTCCCTTTTCCAATTGGTCTTGAAGTCTTTCGCCCATGGCTTTTCCGAGTTTATCGGCCAAGTCTTGAATCTGGGCGGCTCGGTCTGTCATTTCTGGGTTGGCCAAGGCGGCACTTGTGGCCGCAGCACCCAAGGCGCCAGTGCTGGCTGTATTGCGAGCTGAGTCTAGGTTGACAAACCCGTTGTTGCTTTGGTCTTGGAGGCTATCCAGTGCCGACAAGACTGAGGGATCAATGGCGCCCAAGTCCAGCAGCACTTCTTCGCCATCACCCCCTTGAACTTTGCTATTGAGGATGTTGGAGCTCAATTGTCCCCATGCAGCAGCCTGATTGGTCCCGTTCAATTGGGCCAACTGTCGGGTCATGTTTTCCCATGTTGGCACCATGCGCATGCGCATAGCATCTAAGGGTCCCATTTCTGGCGAAATTTCAGCCAAGTTGTCTGCACTTCCTAGGGCTTGATTTGGCGAGGTGCCCAAACCGCCCAGAACTTGAAGAGCACCGGTGGCACCCGCGGTCGCCATCAGGGCGGATACATCAGAAGCCTTTGGAAGTGCGGCCGTTGCAGTGATATTGGGCGCATTGACAAGGGGGCTGTCGATTTGCCCAGGAATGGTCAAACTTGCTGGGTGAGCTTGAATCCAGCCTAAAGTGGCCGTGCTGGGGACTAAAGTTAGGGTGTTGGCATCCTTGGAGGCCAACGAGGGGTTTAAGACTGGGTTCGAAGCGAAACTCATCAGGCCGCCAATTTGCGCCATTTCAGGTGTCAGTGAATTTGGTGCCAAAGTGACTGGCGTCGTTGTGAGGTCACCAAATAGCGCTTGAACCGCCGATTCGCTTAATCCCTGACTTCGCGCAAATTCCGCCAAACTGTTGGCGTCGGGCGGGGGTGAGGCCGCAGTAATCACCGAGAACTGGTTGCCTAAATTAAGTGTTTGAAGGGCTGCTGCATGGGCATCCGTGGCTTCACCGGGCGTCGTTCCGGCAACGCCTTGCCGCTCTCCCTTGGCCATCAGGTCGCGCATCACACCCGCAAATTCCTGCCCATTCATGGGCTTCGACAGGCTCGGGTCTAGACCAGTCGAACCGCTGGAAGCCCCTATTGACGTGGGGTTCGAGGTAGGTGGGGTCAAAAAGTTGAGCTTAGCGTCCATGGTATTTCCATCTTCAGTTTGATATTTCAACTCCGGTTTTGTGACCGGGTACACCTTGTATTAGCAAAAACCGTGACAGGTTAGCTGTTGCCGGTTTGGCTGAATCTTGGAAATTTGGTGTGGTGTCGGGATTCCACATGGCATGGACTTTGCAGGAGTAGATGAACTATGGAAGAAAACCATGCAGTTTGATTGTTTTAACCCTGTAAACAGCCATTTAGGCCAACCATGAGCACCTTGACCCTGTCAGCGGTTCGACAGAACCTGTCCAAATTTGATTACGCCGGCCTTGGCTTGCCCGCCATGGTGTTGTTGATCATGGCCATGTTGGTGGTGCCCCTGCCCGCATTGATGCTGGACATTCTGTTTACATTCAACATTGGCTGCAGTTTGCTGGTCATCATGA
>CAJCDH010000262.1 GCA_903961095.1 uncultured Burkholderiales bacterium
GACCATTTAACCAAAGGCCGTATTGGCTGGAATATTGTCACGGGCTACCTCGACAGCGCAGCCCGAGCCGCGGGGCTTTCTGGTCAAACTGCACACGACGACCGCTATGACTTGGCAGATGAGTACATGGCCTTGGTGTACCAGCTTTGGGAGGGGAGTTGGGAGGCGGGTGCCGTGCTGGCCAATCGGCAGACTGGTGTCTATGCAGACGCATCCAAGGTTCATCTGGTTCGTCACAAGGGGCCTCAATACCAAGTTCAGGCCATGCATTTGGCGGAGCCCTCACCCCAGCGCACGCCCTTGTTGTACCAAGCGGGATCTTCAGCACGGGGCTCGCGTTTTGCGGCGAAGCATGCTGAATGTGTGTTTCTGAATGGTCAAAGTATGCCCGGCGTCAAAGCCATTGTCGATGGCATTCGCAGCCAGGCTGTAGCTCAAGGCAGGTCGGCCAATGACATCCAAGTGTGGATGGGCGCCACCATCATCACGGCGGATACCGACAGCCAAGCCCAAGAGAAGTTTGAGGAATACAAGCGCTATGCCAGCTCGGAAGGTGCTTTGGTGCATGCAGCAGCGTCGATGGGCATTGATTTTGCCAAGTACGACATGGATGAGCCCATCGAGACCGGCAAAAGCCAAGCCATTGTGTCCAACGTTGAAGCCATGAACCGTGCAGCAGGCCCGCAATGGACGCGCCGCAAACTTTTGTCGCAAATGATTTTAGGCAGTCGTCAAGCACCATGGGTTGGGTCTGCAGAAACCATTGCCAATCAATTGATTGAATGGAGCACGCAGGCCGATGTCGATGGTTTCAACCTGTCACGCACGGTGGTGCCAGAGTGCTTTGACGACTTCATAGCACTGGTGGTTCCAAAGTTGCAAGAACGCGGCGCCTACAAAATCCAATACACACCAGGTACCTTCCGCAACAAATTGTTTGGCCGAGATCAACTCCCTCCATCGCATATCGCAGCCACATATCGTTTATGAAAAAATCGGATTTAACACAGCTGCAGACATGGGGCATTTTGGGCGGTGCGGCCATCATGCTCAGCTTGGCCATGGGCATGCGGCAGAGTTTTGGATTGTTGCAACCGCACATGATTCGCGACATTGGCATCACTGCAGCTGATTTCTCAATGGCGGTTGCTTTGCAAAATATTGTGTGGGGTGCCACGCAGCCCGTTGTCGGTATTTGGGCTGATAAATATGGCACACGCCCTGTAGCGCTTGTAGGCGTTTTAATTTACATCCTTGGATTGCTTTTATTAAGATTTGCCGATGCCGCTTGGATGGTCACGCTTGGAATTGGCTTCTGTGTCGGCATTGCCTTGTCGTGCACTGCCTCCAACATTGCAATGAACATCACGGCTCGAACTGTGAGTCCCCTCAAAAGGGGCGCCGCAATGGGCGCAGTGTCGGCCATCGGCTCTTTAGGCTTGACCATTGCTTCGCCCATGGCGCAGTCCCTCATTAGCAATGTCAATTGGCAAATGGCCGCTGTAGGATTTTTAGGGCTGGCATGTGTCATGTTACCCGCTGCTTTTTGGGGTAGCAAAGCCGATCAAATTGAGCCAGAGACGGTCATTGGCAAACCGCAATCTGCAACAGATGCCATTACTGAAGCGCTAGGCCACAAAGGTTACAGAGTTTTGTCTATTGCATTTTTTGTCTGTGGTTTGCAATTGGTTTTTATCACCACCCATTTGCCTGCTTACCTTGATATTTGCGGCATGGACCCTACGTTGGGTAGCAACACATTGGCCTTAGTGGGTTTGTTCAATGTGATTGGCTCTTATTTGTTTGGCTGGCTGGGCGATCGTTACTCCAAACGCATGCTGTTGGGCGGTATTTACATCCTGAGGTCATTGGCCTTTTTCATGTTCTTTTCCTACCCGCCCTCGCCAACCACCACACTGGTTTTTGGTGCCGTCTTGGGCACACTGTGGTTGGGCGTTGTGCCTTTGGTGTCTGGCCTCATCGTGCATCTGTTTGGTTTGCGCTTTATGGCCACACTCTCTGGCATTGCCTTCATGAGCCATCAGGTGGGCTCGTTTTTAGGCGCATGGGGCGGTGGCTATATCTTCAACCTCTTTGGCAACTACGACCTCGCATGGAAACTGGCGGTCGCCATTGGCCTAGCCGCAGGCTTCTTTCAAATGACCATGAACACACAACCCTCCGAACGAATTCGCAAGCAATTTGCCACCTAAAAGCAAGGGTGATCAAAGAGTGTTGATCAAACCGTGGTGTTCAATGAATGGGGGCAGACCAACATGAATAGACTTCAATCTGCATAACCAGGATTGGTGCGATCTAGGATGCGCATCATGGCTTCGAAATAGAGGCGCTCACGTTCGCCACGCGGGTGACGGTCTGCGCCTGAAGGTGTGAGAACGCGTTGAATGACATCGTCACTCAAAATGTTGAGGGCTTGGCCGGTGCTCATGGCCAGCACCTGCGTTTGGCAGGCTTTTTCTAGTTTGTAGAGGCGACGATAAGCTTGTGCAACCGTATCGCCAATGGCCACAACGCCATGATTTTTCATAAACAACACGGTTTTGTCGCCCATCAAATGGGCCAAGCGTTCACCTTCTTCGATAGAAGAAGCTAGGCCAGTGTAGGTATCGTCGTAGGCAATGCGGCCATGAAAAAATGCCGCTGTTTGGGTGGCCGGCAAGAGGCGGTTGTCTTGCAACATGTTGAGTGCAGTTGCCCATGGCTGATGCGTGTGAAGCACCACTTTAGCGCCGGTTAAGCGGTGAAGCGGTGCATGAATGCTTTGCGCGGAGAGCTCGACCACACCGCTTCCTTCGATGGTTTGCCCAGCCTCATTGAAAATCATCATGTCGCTGGCCCTTGCTTCCGACCAATGCAGGCCGAATGGCAAAACAAAAAATTGATCAGTTTGCCCTGGAACGCATACCGTGAAATGATTGTCAATGCCTTCTTCAAAGCCATCCAAAACGGCCAAGCGCAATGCAGCGGCTAAATGAACTTTGACTTGTTGAACAGCTTCTTGAGTGTTTGACGAGTGAGGTGTGCGAAGTGTGTGAACAGACATATAACTTCAATGAAAGAGGTGAAAGTGCTTCGAGATTACTCCAAGCTGATTAGAATTCAAGTGGCGCAACCCTTACTCGTGCAACCCTTGTGACATTTAGTCTCCCCCTTAACCCCAGTGCTTTGTCGGCTTTGCCTAAGTCATCAGGCGTCTATATCTTCAAGGGTGCAGGTACGCTGCCACTTTATATTGGTAAAAGTGTCGATATTCGAAGCAGGGTCATGGCCCACATTCGGGCTGAAGATGAGCGTGAGATGATGTCTCAAACCTTGCAGGTTGAATACATTCAGACTGCCGGTGAAATTGGCGCACTGTTGCTTGAATCGCATCTGATCAAGCATTTGAACCCTATCTTCAATGTGCGCTTACGGCGATTGCGCAAGCTGTGTACGCTTCAAATAGACACGCAAGCTGATGGCTTGATGCCCGTCGTTGTGAGCGGCAAAGACTTAGGTCTTGGGCAAGTCGATGGCTTGTATGGACTTTTTAGTTCCACGCATTCTGCCCAAAGCAAGTTGCGTGAAATCAGTGATCAGCACCGCTTGTGCATGGGTCTATTGGGCTTAGAGAAGATCAGCAAGCGGGGTTGCTTCGGACTGCAAGTTAAAACGTGTTTGGGTGCATGCGTAGGCTTAGAGCCACGTGAACAGCACGACCAACGTTTGATGTCCGCTTTGGCCGATTTGAAGGTTCATGCATGGCCTTTTTCTGGCGCCATTGATTTGGTAGAGCAGAGCGACAGTTGGACACAGCGACACCGAATACAAGATTGGCGCTACCTCAGCACTTCGTGTTCAAAATCGGGTGCTTTGAAGGTCAGCGTTCAACAAAGCTTTGATTTGGATACTTACAAAATTTTGGTCAAACCCATCATGCTGGGAACCGCACACATTGAGTTGGTGGGCGCCTAGAAGTATCGGACAATAGGGGTCTGTACTTTTCAGTGTCAATTTTTGAGCGCTATGGCAATTCAATGGTTTCCCGGTCACATGCACCTCACCCGAAAGGCGATTGAGGAACGCATCAAAGACATTGATGTTGTGATTGAAATGCTAGACGCCCGTCTACCTGGCTCCAGTGCCAATCCCATGTTGGCGCAGCTCATACAGGGCAAGCCAGGATTGAAGGTGTTAAGCAAACAAGATTTGGCCGATCCAGTCCGCACAGGCTTGTGGCTTGCGCATTACAACGCCATGCCCAATGTCAAAGCCATTGGTCTAGACACCAGCATGGTGTCTCCCGCCAAGGCTTTGATTGAGGCCTGTCATCAATTGGCGCCCAACCGGGGCGGTATGGCCAAGCCCATGCGGGTTCTCATTTGCGGCATTCCCAATGTGGGCAAGTCGACATTGATCAACACGCTAAAGGGAAAAAAAGCTGCCAAGACTGGCGATGAAGCTGGCGTGACCAAGCTGGAGCAGCGCATTACTTTGGCCGATGACTTTTATTTGTATGACACACCGGGTGTGCTTTGGCCCCGAATTATTGTAGAAAAAAGCGGTTACAACCTGGCCGTGAGTGGCGCCATAGGGGTCAATGCCTTTGACGATGAGGAGGTGGCGCTCGAGCTTCTTCATTACTTGCTGGCACACTATCCTGCTGCCTTAACGGTTCGCTACAAAATTCAAAATGTGCTGGAGCACACCGATGAAAGTGTGTTGGAAGCTATTGCACGGTTTCGCGGCGCCATTCAAAGTGGCGGACGGGTCAATACGACCAAGGCTGCAGAAATAGTCATTCACGATTTCAGATCAGCGGCGCTTGGCCGCCTCACTTTAGAAACGCCTACAGAATTTTCTGATTGGTTGGCCTCAGGCATGAAAGCAGATGCCGAGAAAATGCTGCGCAAGGAAGCGCTTCAAAAAGAGAAGAAAACAGCGCGGAAAGCCAAAGCTAAAAATTAAGCAATCGCCATGAATTGGTTCAAGGTTTGACCAACAGCACTGGAACTTTGGATGCACCCGCAACACGTTGTGCAACCGAGCCAATCAAGGTATCAGCCCATCCAGATCGGCCTTTGGTGCCCATGATGATCATGTCAAAGCCGCCTGCTTTGGCTTCCTTGAGAATTTGCGCGCATGGGTGCCCAAATTTGATGGCCATGTCGTGAGCCACATTGGCTTTGTTGAGAAATCTAACGGCCCAGGCAAGGTTGGAATCGGCGCCTTCCCGAAGGTAGTCATCCACGGCGCCTTTTTGCGTGTATTTTTTAAAGAGCTTGAGGGAAGAATCGTCTTGGACCGTCATCACAGTGATGTGATTGTCCCCCTTCATGTTTTTAAAAAGGGTGGCAGCATATTTAACGGCACTCTCAGAAGCTTGAGAGCCATCAACCGCAATAAGGTATTTCATATCAATCCTTCTAAGTGATGGATTGATATTAGGCTTCCAATCAAATAAAGCCTTGATGCAAATCAAGTTTTATTTCTCTAGCTTGATTCCGGTCTCTTGAACGATGTTGTTCCAACGAGATTGAATGCGCTTTTGCCAGGCTTGAGTTTCTTCTAGGTTCATATCAAAGTAGACGCCCCCAGCAACTTTCACCTTGTCCATGACATCGGGGTGATTTGCAGCCTTGAGAATAGCGGCATTGAGCCTTCGTTGAACCTCTACAGGTGTGCCTGTGGGCACCGCATAAACGGTATAGCTTTGAAGCTCAAGGTCTTTTAAACCTTGCTCTGCCATTGTGGGTACGTTGGGCAGCAGGGGCAAGCGGTTTGCACCAAAAACACCCAAGGGCACAAGCTTTCCAGTTGCAATGAAGGGTGCAACCTCGCTGTAAAAAGCGGAGACCAACTGAACTTGCCCAGAGGCCGCATCGGTCATGGCCGGTACGTTGGCTTTGTAGGGCACGTATTGAATTTTGGTTCCAGTTCGAACAGCGAATGCTGCGCAAACAAAGTGTCCAACTGTGGCTGTACCACTGCCACCGCAATCTAAGGTGGCGTTTTTGGCTTTGGTGTAGGCCAGTAACTCAGCAACATTTTTGACGCCCAACTGCGCGTTCACCATCAAGATAGGGTAGCCAGCAATGGTCAGGGCTACAGTGGAAAAGTCTTTGATGGGGTCGTATCGAACGGGCACACCGAGTTGTCCAATCAAGCCCATTTCGTTTTGACTACCCATGAACAAGGTGTGACCATCAGGGTCTGCCTTGGCGGCTGCATCGCCTGCAATGGCGCCGGAGGCACCAGGCTTGTTTTCAACCAAGATGGGCTGACCCAGCTCTGCTTGGAGATGCGGTTGATGGCGTCTGGCATAAATATCAACCACGCCACCAGGCGCTGCAGAGGTGATTAGTTTGATGGGCTTGCTAGGCCAATTTTGGGCAAGCGCTGTGTGAGGCATCACAGCACCCATGAGCAATGAAAGAAAGCCAGAGAAAACAAGTTGTCGCATAAAGTTTCCTTCGATGAACTAACAGCTTTGCCGATTCACCAACTTATTCTTTGACCGATCCAGTCATGCCTGAAACGTAATACTCTACAAAGAAGGAGTAAACAAAGGCAACTGGGAGTGAACCTAAAAGCGCGCCAGCCATCAGGGCACCCCAGTGGTAAACGTCACCCTCCACCAATTCTGTGACCACGCCCACAGGTACGGTTTTGACTTCACTGGAAGATACAAAGGTGAGAGCGTAGATGAATTCATTCCACGACAAAGTGAATGCAAAGATACCGGCAGAAATAAGTCCAGGAACCGATAAGGGCAAAATGATTTTGATCAAAATTTCCCAACGGTTGGCACCATCGATCATGGCGCACTCTTCTAGCTCGAAGGGAATGGAGCGGAAGTAACCCATGAGCAACCAAGTGCAAAAAGGAATTAGGAAGGTGGGGTAGGTGAGGATGAGCGCCAAGCGGGTGTCAAACAAACCTAGTTGAAACACCACGGATGCCAAGGGAATGAACAAAATAGAGGGCGGTACCAAGTAGGCTAAGAAAATTGCAAGACCAGTGTGCTTGGCACCCTTGAAGCGCAGGCGCTCGATGGCGTAGGCCGCTAAGACAGATGCAAACAGCGAAAAGAATGTGGCGGTGACAGATACCACCACGGTGTTCCACATCCACTGCGGGTAAGCCGTGCGAAACAACAATTTTTCGATGTGTGCCAGAGTAGGCGCAACGATCCAAAAGGGATTGCCATCACGGGACAGCAATTCGTTGTCGGGTTTGAATGCGGTGATGCCCATCCAGTAAAAAGGAAAGAGCAACACGAATAAAAATATCAAAAGCGGTAAGTAGGTTTTGAATATTTTGGTGGCATTCGTGTCCAAATAGGACATGCCAACGCTGTCTTGTGTGTCTTTGCTCATTTGTCGCTGCCGCCTTGTTGCCATGTGCGGCGTTGTAATCCGAAATAACTGAAGAGAATGGCCGCTAACAAGAAGGGAACCATGGCTATGGCAATGGCTGCACCTTCACCCAGTGCACCGCCTGGAATAGCGCGCTGGAAGGACAGGGTGGCCATGAGGTGCGTGGCGTTGAGCGGACCGCCGCGTGTAAGCACATAGATGAGCTGGAAGTCTGTGAACGTGAACAGCACAGAGAAGGTCATGGTGACCGCAATGATAGGGGTCAGCAATGGCAGTGTGACGTGCCAAAATTGCTGCCAAGGCGTGGCGCCATCGATGGCGGAGGCCTCGTAGTAAGAGGGCGAAATGGTTTGGAGGCCTGCCAACAAAGTAATGGCAACAAAGGGAACGCCGCGCCATACGTTGGCCGCTAAGGTAGAAAAGCGAGCGTTCCAGGGCGATCCCAAAAAGTCGATGTAGGTGTCGATCCAGCCCATTTTGACCAGCGCCCAGCTGATGATGGAAAACTGCGAATCAAAAATCCACCAGAAAGCAATGGCTGAGAGTGCCGTTGGCACAATGTAGGGCAGCAAAATAACGGCCCTGAAAAACGATTTAAATGCAAGATTTTTGTTCAGCAACAAGGCAAGCCACAAACCCAAGAAAAACTTGAGTGCGCTGGCCACCGTGGTGTAGAACATGGTGTTGAACAATGCCAACTGAGTGACGCTGTCGCCCAGCAGGAAGATGTAGTTTTCTAAACCAATCCATTGGCCAGCACGGCCAATTTTGGTGTCGGTAAAACCAAGCCAAACACCCAAGCCAAGAGGGTATGTCAGAAACAGCAACAGCAAAAGTGCCGCTGGCATCATGAAGATCAAGCCGAGCACATTGCGGCTGTTCTGAACTCTCTCAAGCAAGGGTGTCATGGGTTCTTTTCAGTTTAGAAAAAGATCAAACTTTGTAGTAACGCTCGGCACGTTTTTGTGCACGTTCTGCAGCTTCTTTCGGTGTTTTAGAACCGCTAGCAGCTTCAGCCACCATGTTGACCACAATGAAGTCGGCACCGGCGCCAGCTGAGGCATAACCCAGCTTGCCTGCGTAGCCTGCGGGACGCATGTTTTTCACGCAATCGCGGTAGGCTGTGTGCTTTGGATCGGAGGTCCAGACGGCAGACTTGGTGTAGAAGTCTAGTGGAGGCGCAATGTAACCACCAGCCGCTGTGAGCCATGGATCAAACTGCTCTTTTTCCATCATGAAGCGCAAGAACTCTTTGGCTGCATTGGGGAACTTGGTGTACTTCATGACCATCTGGTTGAAGAACAGATGCGATTCAGTAGGGGTACCTACTGGCCCAACAGGGTAGGCCGCGTGATGAACGTCTGAATTCAATGCACGTACCTTATCATCTGTCGATGTTTTGGTAGCGTAGTAAATAGAGATGCCGTTGTTGGTAACGCTAACTTGACCGTCCAAGAACGCTTTGTTGTTGTTGGGGTCGAGCCATGACAATGTGCCAGGTGGGAATGTGGCGTACATTTCTTTGGCGTACTCTAGAGCCTTGATGGTCTCGGGGCTGTCAATGACGACCTTGTTGTTGGCATCAACCAATTTGCCACCAAAAGCCCACATGAGCCAGTTGCACCACAAGCCATCACCTGTTGCATTGCCCAGCGCAAAGCCACCAGGTGTGCCTTTTTCTTTGAGGGCTTTGAGCATTTTTAGGAAACCGTCGGTGTCCTTGGGGAATGTGTCAAAACCTGCCGCTTTTAAGTGGCTTTGACGGTAAACCATCATGGCACCTGCGGCACCGAGCGGAACACCAATCCATTTTTTGCCATCGGGTTTCAAGTAGGCGTGGCATGAAGGGAAAAAGCCACCGTATTTTTTGCCCAAGTAATCGCATAGATCTGTGACGTCGAGCAATTTCTCTGTGTACAAATTGGCATCGTCGTTGGTCGACAAAATGATGTCAGGGCCGGCGCCCGTGTTGGCAGCCACGGCCGCTTTGGGGCGGACGTCTTCCCAACCTTCATTGTCAACACGAACTTCAATACCAGTGGCTGCCGTGAACTTTTTCACGTTGGCCATGTAAGCGTCAATGTCACCTTGCACAAATCGGCTCCAGCGCAAGACGCGAAGCTTGGCACCTTTTTCAGGCTTGAAGCTGAGGTTTTGAGCCTGCACCGCTGGGCTGACCGCCATAGCGCCCATGCCTAGGGTGGTTGAAGCTGCCGCAGCACCGGCTGAGCTTTCGAGGAAGTCGCGACGATTCAGTTTTGTCATGATAAGTCTCCTGTTTTGAGTGGGTTAGCGACGAGAAAAAATGGTTATAAAAAATTTCAAATATTAGGCGGCTAGCCTGTTGCCCGATGCTGCGTCAAAAACGTGTGAACGCGACATATCGGGCTGAAGGTTGATGGTGCTGCCTAATTGAAATTCGTGACGTTCGCGGAAGACCGCAGAGAACTCAACGCCTTCGTGCCTGCAGGCAACAAAGGTATCCATGCCGGTGGGTTCTAAAACGGACACGTGGACTGAAATGCCACCGCTGTTGACCAAGGTGAGGTGTTCTGGTCGGGTGCCAAATATGACTGGCTGGCCGTTTTGTCCTTGAACAGGACTTGGCAGATCTAACTTGAGGCCATCGTGCAATTCAACTTGGCATTGCCCACCGTTGACCAACAATTTGCCTGGTAAAAAATTCATGGCGGGCGAACCAATGAAGCCGGCCACAAATTGATTGGCGGGCATGTCGTAAAGATCGAGTGGAGAGCCCTTTTGTTCGATGCGACCATCGCGCATGACCACAATTTGATCGCCCATGGTCATGGCTTCAATTTGGTCGTGCGTGACGTAGATGGATGTGGTTTTTAAACGCTGGTGCAACTCTTTGATTTCGCTGCGCATGGCAACGCGCAACTTGGCGTCAAGGTTGGAGAGGGGTTCGTCAAACAAAAAGACTTGGGGATCGCGAACGATGGCGCGGCCCATCGCAACACGCTGTCTTTGACCACCCGATAGCTGACGTGGGTAGCGATCTTGAAGGGTGCCTAAGGCCAAAATGTCGGCCGCACGGGCTACCTTGGTGTCGATTTCGGCTTGGGGTCTTTTGGCCAATGTGAGCGAGAAGGCCATGTTCTCGCCAACGGTCATGTGGGGGTAAAGCGCATAGTTTTGGAAAACCATGGCGATATCGCGCTCTTTAGGTGGTAGGTCGTTAACTTGGCGGCTGCCAATGTTGATTTGACCACTGTTAATTTCCTCTAATCCAGCAATCATGCGCAGCAAA
>CAJCDH010000263.1 GCA_903961095.1 uncultured Burkholderiales bacterium
AACTCGGCGCTCAGGCGGCTGCGGTTGTGATAAATCACATGCATGCCAAAACCGTGCGCCGCC
Source organism: uncultured Burkholderiales bacterium (assembly GCA_903961095.1). Classification (GTDB taxonomy): domain Bacteria; phylum Pseudomonadota; class Gammaproteobacteria; order Burkholderiales; family Burkholderiaceae_C; genus Limnohabitans_A. The sequence goes on from CAJCDH010000263.1 coordinate 64, forward strand.
CGGCGGGCAATGCCCTGCCCGATGCGGCCCATGCCGATGATGCCGATCGTCGAGCCATGCACCTCGGCTCCAGCAAACATGTTGTAGCTCCACTTTTTCCAAAGGCCAGCACGCAGGTAATGCTCGCTCTCGGTGATGCGGCGGGCCGTAGCCATGAGCAAGGCAAAGCCAAAATCGGCGGTGGTCTCGGTCAGCACGTCGGGGGTGTTGCTGGCCTGCACGCCCGCAGCGGTCATGGCGGGCACGTCAAAGTTGTTGAAGCCCACGGCCATATTGGCCACGATGCGCAGCTGCGGGTTGGCCTGCAAGAGCGCCGCGTCGATGCGCTCGCTGCCGGTGGTCAAAGCGCCCACTTTCCCTTGCATGCGGCGGGTCAGCTCTGCGGCAGACCAGACCTCATCGGCTTGGTTGCTCTCGACTTCAAACACCTGCGCCAAAGACTGCAGGACCTCGGGGAAGATGGCGCGGGCCACCAAGATGCGGGATTTATTCAAGAAACACCTCCTGAGCGATGACCCAAGGATCAATGCGTGATTTGAAATTGAACGATGTAGACAATGGCTCCGGCCAAATAACCCAACAATGCCCACAGGCTGATTTTTTTCAAATACCAAACGAAATCAATTTTTTCAATACCCATCGCGGCTACACCCGCAGCCGATCCGATGATCAAAATCGAACCGCCTGTACCTGCGCAGTAAGCTAAAAATTCCCACAAAAAACTGTCGGTTGGATGTTGCTCAAGGCTGTACATGCCCATGGACGCAGCCACCAAGGGAACGTTGTCGACAACCGCACTCACAAGACCAATGATGATCACAATGATGTCGAGACGCCCAACTTGTTGATCAAGCCATTGGGCCAAAGAAGCCAAGATGTGCGTGTGCTCAAGAGTGGCCACAGCCAACAAAATGCCTGCAAAAAACAAAACCGCACTCATGTCAATGCGGGTCAATGCACTGACCAATGTGAGCTGCGATTTTTCATTGTCTGCCTTGTCCTTGTGCACCAAATCGCCGATCAACCAAATTAAGCCAAGGCCCAAAAGTATTCCCATGAAGGGTGGCAAGGACGTGATGCTCTTAAAGACCGGAACGGCCATCAAAACCCCCAAACCCAAGAAAAACATCAGGTTTTTTTCAAAAGCCGAGGTGTTTACCTCTTTGAAATCAACGGTATGAATCGGTGGAGTCACTGCTCGGCCTCTGAGCAACCAAGACATGACAAAAGTAGGAATCAAGAAACTGACCATGGCCGGCAAGAAAACCCCTTTCATGATTTCCAGGGCTGTGATTTGCCCCCCAATCCAAAGCATCGTGGTGGTCACGTCACCAATGGGTGACCAAGCCCCCCCAGCATTGGCTGCAATGACAATGGCACCAGCAAAAAACAATCGATCTTCACGTTGATCGAGCAGCTTCTTCATCAAGGAAACCATGACAATGGCGGTCGTCAAGTTATCAAGCACGGAGCTTAAAAAGAAAGTCACAAACCCCACAAGCCACATCAAACGTGACAAAGAGCTCGTTTTCACACGGGAGGTCAACACATCAAAACCATTGTGGGCGTCAATCATCTCCACGATGGCCATAGCGCCCATCAAGAAAAACACAATTTGGGCGGTTGACATCAAAGATTCGCCCAATTCATGTGAAATGGTTTGGGGATCGTTGGCGCCAATGGCATAAATGGTCCACAGACCACCTGCGGCCAACAAGGCCGTAGCCGTTTTATTCACTTTGAGCGGATGCTCCAAAGCAATAGCAGCATAAGCCAGAATAAACAGACATATCAATAAGGTCAGCATTTCGATTTCTTTCAAACTTAGATTGCAGACGTAGGGAAGTCGATTTCAAACACCTGGCGCAAATACGCCAAATACTTCTCGTCATCGCACATGCCCTTGCCGGGTGTGTCAGACAGTTTGGCCACGGGCTGGCCATTGCAGCGAGTCATTTTAATGACGATTTGCAGCGGCTCGTATCCCAGGTCATTGGTCAGGTTGGTACCCACACCGAAGGCCAATTGGCAGCGGTCGTGGAATTGTTGGTAAAGCTCAATGGTGCGCGGAATCGTCAAGCCGTCACTGAAGATCAGCGTCTTGGTTTTGGGGTCTACCCGGTTGTGCTGGTAGTGCGCGATCATGCGCTCGCCCCAGCTGAAAGGGTCGCCGCTGTCGTGGCGGGCACCGTCAAACAGCTTGCAAAAATACAGATCAAAGTCGCGCAAAAAGGCGTTGAAGCCGTACACATCGCTCAGCGCAATGCCCAAGTCGCCCCGGTACTCCTTGGCCCAGGACTCAAAGGCAAACACCTGGCTGTCGCGCAAACGCGGGCCCAAGGCCTGGCAGGCCTGCAGGTACTCGTGCGCCATGGTCCCAAGCGGGGTCAGCCCCAGCAAATAGGCGTAATAGACATTGCTGGTGCCCGCAAATTGGCCTTTCGGTCCCGTTCCCAAGCGCGCCGAGAGCACACGCAGCACCTCTTCATGCCATGCGCGGGAAAAGCGGCGGCGTGTGCCGTAGTCGGCAATTTTGAGGGTTTCAAGGCCTGGTGATTTGAGTTGAGCAATTTTGGTGTCCAGCAGTCGGCGGCCCTCCATCAAGTCGGGCACCTTCTGGGTGTTGCGAAAGAACACCTCGTTGACGATGGCCAGCACCGGAATCTCGAAAAGAATC
>CAJCDH010000264.1 GCA_903961095.1 uncultured Burkholderiales bacterium
AAAATTAATCCCAAAATGGGGAAGTTGAACAGGCCCAGGTTTTTGTTAATCCGTAGGTCCCTGGTTCGAGCCCAGGTCGAGGAGCCACCTAAAAAAGCATCGCCTTGCGCGGTGCTTTTTGCTTTTTAACGCAGCGAATTGTTGCGCTGAGGGCTTCTGGGTGACTTTTTACCCTCGAATTTCATCGAGTTATTGCACGCATATTACACGGTCGAAGGCTGAAAGCAAGCAGCAAAAATCAATCAGCGTAAAGCTTTCATCACCCAAGTTCTTGCATCATTATGTGTCAACTAATTTAAGGGAATGCCACTTGAAGACTACCTAATGTATTGATAGTCTTCAAAATTTAATATGGTGGTGGGCAATACAAGTTTCGAACTTGCGACCCCTACAGTGTGAACTTTCAGCCCTGATCAGACAGCACCATATCGGCACCCTTCTCGGCAATCATGATCACGTATATCCAAGGGCTGTGGCGACTTATTTCGATTGCAAAACGAGTGAATGACGTGCAGGACAAATTTCACCCGTCACTTGCATCAGTCAGATTTTCAGCAAAGAACTAAATACTTCGAGTCCACTAAAATTTGAACAAGTCTTTCAAGAATCCTTCAACAGGGCCCTTAGCCTGCGTGAAAGTCAGAACAGTATGAGGGCCGCCCGGTATTAAAACGATACTGGCTTTTTTATTATTCTTGAGAGCAGCGCCGCAATGTCCTGTGGCTTGTTGATTGCCAATCCAAGGATTACTTTGTGAAAAATACGGGTCGGTAGAACTGATGATATTCAGCGTAGGTTGGTCGTCTGGAATAGCCGTTTTGTGTAACGCTACGAAGTAGTTTTCTTCACATGTCCAAGCAAACATAATTCGGCCTGCAAATTCTTTACCTATGTAGCGTGCAACCGGTACAGCTCCTTCACTTGTTCCTGCTAACACTACCTTGTTGGTGTCAACCCACGACAGTTGTTGAAGCGCTTTGAGCGTTATTTCAATTTCAGTAGCGCGAAAAGCATGTAGCTTTTCGTAGTTGTCTTTGTCAATCGGTGACGTGTAAGTCATCCGATCTGTGAGTGCAAAAGAGTTTGGTGCAAAGCTTGCAATGCCCAAACCAGCGAGCCATTGCTGCCACTCAGCAATGGCCTTTAAGCCTAAGCCTGAAGAGCCGTGCATAAAAAGAACAACGGGAATTTTGGAGTTGTTTGGCTTGGGTGATTTTGAAAACGAGCCAACATAGACTGCCCCCCCCGTGACGGATGTTGGCAATCCGACTTGCGCTTGGCTAATCAAACCTAAAGCGGATTCGGGAGTGTGATGCAGAGGGCCAGGTTTTATTTCGCCTTTTGGGGATTGTGCGAAAACAAACACGCATGTAACCGTGCAGGCTATTGCAATGCATAAAGACTTGATATTCATGATTTAAAGCCTAAAGAGTGATGACTATTTGACAGAAGCGGAATTGGGGTTTGTATAATCAGGCGCGCCAGGTGAAATGGGCGGATGGTCTATTAAAGATTTTTCAAAAGCCATGATCATTTTTCTCATAGGACCTCGAACCCAGCCATCTTCCATGGCCGCGTCAGTCTCTTCTTTGGGGTCGCGTTTGATGTTGAACAGCCAAGGCGTTTCAAGATGCCGTGTGCCTGAATTGGGTTCGCTTTCAAACACAAAGTGCAACTTCCAGTGGCGCCACTTGACAGCGCGCAACTCGGTCTTGATATAAAAAAGAAACCCTTCACGCGCAGATTTTTCGACCGCACTTTTCCACCAGCTCAATTGGCTAACGCCGTCAATTGGTCTGTCGAAGGGCAATGTCGCACCAGCAACATCAACCAGGGTGGTAAACAAGTCGGTCACATGCACTATGTCGTCGCTGACGCGCGCTTTGTCAATATGCCCAGGCCATTTGACAATCAGTGGCACGCGCAGGCCGCCTTCCATGGCGGTGTGATAAGTGCCCGACCATGGGCCGGCCGTACCGCGCCATGGACGTCGAAATTCGGGACCATTGTCGCTGGCAAAAATGAACAGAGTTTCATTTTCAATCCCTAATTCCTTAACAGCATCTAGAAGTTGTCCCACTCGATGGTCCATTTCCATCATTGAATCTGCAAACTCACCAACGCCACTATTGCCTGCAAATTCTGGGTGAGCCAAGGTTGGGAAATGCAAATGGGTTAAGGGAACGTATAGGAAAAATGGGTTGCTGCCTTTGGCTTTACGATGCATGAAATCAATTGATTTTTCAGTGAGCTCACTATCGATCAAGCGCCTCTTTTCTAGGTTGTATTCGGCAACATTGCGTGCGGGCTGACCTGCGAAACCCTCCATGACCTGAGGGATGTCGACCACAGTTTGATCAAAGCCTGGGGATTGCGTGAAAAGCGTTTCATTGCTTGTACGGGGTATGCCATACCATTCATCAAAACCGCGATCGTTTGGGTAACGGCCGTCGCGATCGCCCAAATGCCATTTACCAAACATGGCAGTTTCGTAACCAGCTTCCTTCAGTACTTGAGGGAGTGTTTTTTCCCAAGGGTGAATACCTTGCGGTAGGCCAGCAGGCACAGACTGTAGCGCGCCAGTGCGAATGGGGTGGCGGCCTGTCATGAGAGCAGACCGAGTAGGAACGCAGTCGCTTTCAACGTTGAAGTTAAGGCATTTAAGGCCTTCTGCAGATAGTGAGTCGATGCGCGGGGTGGGAGCGCCACGCAACGCACCGCCACCATAGCAGCCTAGCTCTCCCCAGCCTAAGTTGTCGGCTAGAACGAGAACAATGTGAGGCTGTTTTATTGTTGCTGGCATCTTCATTCCATAGCGATCTTGCGATCCTTGATTAATTTAGCCCAACGCTCGCGGTCTTGTGTCATGCGTTGTTGAAATACTTCAGGGGTCATGGCAACAGTTTCCATAGCCAGACCCAAGAGTTGTTGCTTGAGCGCAGAATCATTCAAAGACTCATCGACAGCTCGGCGCAGCTGCGAGATAACGTGTGTTGGCGTACCTTCCACTGCAAAGAGAGCAGACCACTGAGGGACATCAATATCACCCGCACCGCTCTCACTCAGGGTGGGGGTGTCGGGCAAGATGGATGAACGACGCTTGGTGCTAACAGCCAATGCAATCAATTTGCCAGATTTGATGTGAGGCAACACAGCCGCTGCGCCAAGAACTGCCACATTGACTTGGCCCGAAATGACATCATTGACGGCCTGTCCGCCGCCCTTGTAGGGAATGTGAAGCAGGTTGACGCCTAAGTTTTGCGAAAACAATTCGCCGACCAAATGTTGAATGGAGCCTTGGCCTGAACTTGCGTAAGACACTTGATCGGGCTTTCCTTTGGCGCGAACTTGCAGGTCTTGGATGCTTTTCAAGCCACTAGAGGGTGCAGTGACTACCACAATGGGTTGAAACGACAGAACAGAAACGGGCGTAAATGTTTTGGTCAGATCCCAAGGCATGGTTCTAAACAATGGCAATAGAGACACCGAATCTGATGCTACTAAAAAAGTGTGTTGATCTTTGGCTGTGCGAAGTGTTGTTTCGACACCTAAAGAGCCGTTGGCACCGGGTTTGTTGTCCACTAAAACTGCTTGACCTAGTCGCTTTCTGACACTCTCGCCCAAAAGCCTGGCCACCACATCATTAGAGCCACCGGCAGGAAATGGCACCACCAAGCTGATGGGTTTACTTGGCCAATCTTGTGCCATCGCACCCTGGGACAAAAGTGCAATACCTAGCGCCGCCAAAAGCAGGCGGGAGTTGAAATGTCTTCTATAGAAAGTTGGCATGGGTCTTCAGAATCATTGATTACGAGACAATTTTAGGGGAAGATCATCAGGAAATTATCAATAATTAATGCGCTATTATCAGTAAAAACTGAACTGTTAAGGTACGTCAATGCTTCATCCTCGCCTAGACCAATTGCGGGTTAAACAACTGCGATTCTTGAGCCTGTTGGCAACCCAAGGATCTTTGTCAGCCACAGCAGAACAACTGTCGATGACCCAGTCTGCAGCCAGCATGATGCTGAAAGAGATCGAGTCTTTGTTTGATGTGAAACTTTTTAAAAGGCAAGGACGCGGCATGGCGCTCACTGCCGAAGGCACGGCTCTCATGCCAAGATGGCAGACAGTGCTGGGTGAAGTTGGCGCGATGGGGTCGACCTTGCAAGACGCTGTGCAACCCACAGTTCGGATTGGCGCCTTTCCTCACACAGCAGCCACAGTGCTGCCAGAAATCATCAAAAAATTAATCAGCGGTAAAACAGCTTGGCGACCTCGCATAGTTGATGGCAGGGCCGATTACTTGTTGCAAATGCTGTTGCAAGGTGAAATAGATATTTTGCTGGGTCGTTTACCTCGCCATGTTGTCGATGCGCCTTACTTTGAAGACTTGTCTCAACGATTACTTTACGAGGCTCCCTTGTCAGTGGTCTGTTCGAGCAAGCATCCTTTGGCCTCAAAGAAAAAACTTGATTTTGCAGAACTGGCAAAATGGCAATGGATACTGCCTGACATGCAGTCAACAACCCGAGTTGGTTTGATCGAAGCATTTTTGAGAAGAGGCATCAATCCTCCCATACCAGCAGTTGAATCACCATCGTTTTTCTACAGCTTGTCGGTGGTGGCTCAAACAGAACTTTTAACCTGTTGTGCGCAGTCGGCAGCTCTTCAAAGTAGCCATGCAACTTCAATCCTTCCTGTGGTTATCAGCCAGGAACCTCTGTACGTTTCAATGATTTGGCGCAAGTCCTCAGCTGAAGCTCAACGTGTTGCAGAGTTTCTTCTTTAGATGAGTTGGAAAGTAGTGTCATGAACGACACTTGATAATCAGGTCAATTTGGTAGCACGATCCCTGCACTACGACTATTGTGATTAGAAAGTGAGAACATAAGGCCAACTTTTGGATCGACCTTGCCTGATAAAACTTTTGAATAAATTTCTGATACAGCATTGGGTCCAAGGTGAGACTCAACTGACAACCAAGGCGCATTTGGATTTGCAACCTTGTTTATGAATGATTTCCAATCCGCAACGATGCACTCCATAAGCACAGAATTGCCCCATTCACTACTACGCTTTGCAACCTGAGCTGGCGCAAAAAAGAATGTGGCTCGTGGCCCAGGCAAACCTTTTCCTGAGCCTTGTTTATCAACGTGAGTCACACCAACAGCGCAGTCATACTTTAGATGCTTAAAACGCATGTGTATTTCTGAACGAATTTTTGCATTGCCTGCAAAATCTATGTAGACACATTTTGTGTCATCAGGAATTTCATCCAACTGCTCGTAGGTTAATACTTGGTGATAGCAGCCTAGGCTTTGGCAAAAATCCAGATTAGCAGCAGATGTGAGCCCTACCACCTTAATGCTAGCTCGATGCTGAAGTTGAACTGCTGTGGCGTAGGCTGTTTTGCTTGATGCGCTTGAAAGCAAAATCGTATCAGCCTCAAAGAAATTTTGATCAGCAAGAAAATCCTCAGCAAGCCATGATGTTCCAAAGAGTGGCCGAAGCAATGCCTCTAAATTGTCTTGTCCATCTACGTGCCACGCGTCAGCTTGGCATCGGTTGTATTGGTTGTAGATTGTGTGTCGCTCTTGACGGTGAGATGCACCGTCAATAAACCCACTGGAAGTTAAATGCTTTGGCTCTAAAACTACGTGCGTTGACATTGGATAGTAGCCCCAGATGATCTCGCCTAAGGCCACTTCATCAAGCTTCGATTCCACAACTGTAGCAAAGCCCCAGACAGGAATGCTACCAAAGCCATCTGGTGCCGGAAAAAACGTCCAATAGCTGAGCGTATCGCCAGCTTGGGCATAACTTATGTTGTTAGATGTAAGCGCGAATCGGTCAATCGTTAGGCGAATCTGTCCATGAATTAAGGGTTTACAAAGCACCTCACTCAGCTCAGTTTTAGCCAAGTCGTCTCTTCGAACTAGAAAATCAATTCTATTCATCTGTGAAGCCTTAAATATTAAATTAGAAAGATGGGAACTGCTGCGAGCAGATTTGACTCAATCTAACCGACGAAAGTAATAAGACCTATCAAGATGGAGACAGTTACGAAACCACCCAACACCAATCGTTGTGTAAAACGACACGTGCTAACCTGTTCTAGAAAAATCTTGCTTTATTTATTGTGCTCTTGAGCTAACTCATCCCAGCCATACCAAGTTGATTCATCACCCGCCAAAGCGTCCAGAATCTGGGCACCCCCTACCCGTCCAGAGCAAGTCAAGCGTCCAGTGTCTGGACGCTTTGCTAAAAGTTCAGAGAATAGGCAATTACACAGTTTATTGCACATGAATGTTTTATGCCTTATAACCCGCATAAAACAAGCATAGTTTGAAGAAACTGTTTTCTGTTAATCAGGGGTTCGGTGGTCAAAACTTAAGACGGAGGAGCCGAATAAAAGACCCCTTTTGTAGCAATGCTCAAGGGGTTTTTCTTTGGGCTAAATCAATCAATCTTTTTCGATTGCCATTGAGTTTTACTTCCGCCCTTTCTGCGTGCTGCAGAATGCTCGGGCTTGAAAGATTCAGTAGCCGCTTTTGCTCTTATATGTAGAGCGCTCATTAATTTGGCCAATTCATCGCGCTGGTCATCACTGAGATCTTGAAGAATTTCATTGTGAAGTTGCACAACCTT
>CAJCDH010000265.1 GCA_903961095.1 uncultured Burkholderiales bacterium
GATCTGACCCCATTTATTCGAGGCAGCCTCCCTAACCCTTCATTCCCATTCAGTAGAAATTAATGTTGATCTGACCCCAATTGTTGGCCACAATGCTTGGCATTGGAGGCATTCATGACTGAAGTGGTAGCGGATATCGAGGACAAACCAGCTCAGCGTTTGCCATTCAAAGCAACAACAACGGCCGCTGCAGTCGCCAGCTTCTTGGCAGCTTGCGGCGGTGGGGGCAGCTCTACACCCACAACCCAGCCTGTCAGCGACAAAATAACCTTTGCCTCCGACTTCGCCGCAGCCCGCTTTCTTCAGCACGCACAGTTCTCAAGCTCTGAAGCAGAAATAGCGTCCGTCAAAACCATGGGCGCCAGCGCTTGGCTTGACTCGCAAATGGGGCTGCCCTCCAGCACCGGCGGCTGGGACTGGCTCACAGCACGCGGCTACAGCGCCATCGACAGCAACAAATTTTATGAAATGGACTACCACGCCAACTACATGGCCTGGTACCAAATTATGGCCTCGCCCGATGGCGTGCGCAGGCGCATGGCACTGGCCTTGTCAGAGTTTTTTGTAGTGGGCATTTCGGGGGTGTCAACCTTGAGCTGGCCGCAATTTGCCATGGCGCACTACTGGGATATTTTGTGCAACAACGCGTTTGGCAACTACCGCCAACTGCTTGAAGAAGTGACGCTGAGCATTGCCATGGGTGAGTTTTTAAACACCCTGGGCAACCAAAAGGAAGACCCAGCCACCGGCCGCTTGCCCGATGAAAACTACTCACGCGAAGTGATGCAACTCTTCACCATCGGTTTGCAACAACTCAACAACGATGGCACCGTGGTGAAGGTCAATGGCGCGCCGGTAGACAGCTTCACGCAATCGGACGTGTCCAATTTGGCACGCGTGTTTACGGGCTATCAAGCAGACGACTCCGAAGGCTACTTTGACAGCGTGGTAGCGCCCACTTACCGTGTGCGCAAGGTGGGCTATACGCGCCGCCCCATGTTGCTCAATGCCAATCGGCACTCCAAGTTGGAAGCACGGTTTTTAGGCGCTGTGGTACCAGCCGGCACCGAGGGCAAGGCAGCTTTAAAAATCGCTTTAGACACTTTGTTCCAACATTCCAATGTGGGCCCTTTCTTTGGCCGACAAATGATTCAGCGCTTGGTCTGCAGCAACCCTTCGCCTGCCTATGTGGGCCGCGTGGCCGCCGTGTTCAACAACAACGGCAAAGGCGTGCGCGGCGATTTGGCCGCTGTGTTCAAAGCCATTCTGACTGATGCAGAAGCCACGCAAGACGCAGGCTTGACCAGCACCAGTTTTGGCAAATTGCGTGAACCCATGGTGCGCGTGGCGCAGTGGGCTCGCACGTTCAAAGTAAAGTCGCTTCAAGGAACTTGGAAAATTGGCAATCCCAATTTTTCTGCTGTCGATGCCTTGGGACAAAGCCCATTGCAAGCGCCCTCTGTGTTCAATTTTTTCAGGCCGGGCTATGTACCGCCCAACACCGCGCTAGCATCGCTTCAATATACAGCGCCAGAATTTCAATTGGTGAACGAAAGCACCACCGCGTCTTACGTGAACTATTTGGAAAATATTTTGTACCAAGGTATATGGGTCAGAGCTCCCGAATTAATTACCTCACCAGATAACTCGACCGCCACAGATGGCCCCGACATTGTGCCGAATTACACCGAAGAACTGGCTTTGGTTGGCAATCCGCAAGCCTTGTTCAAGCGTTTGAATATGCTCTTGTGTGCTGGGCAGTTGTCGGATGCAACACTGAACGAGATGGTGACTTTGTTTGCCACATACGATCAATCTAACTCAGCAAGCCCAGACAATGCCAAGCGCAGTTATGTGGCCAAGGCCATTATGTTTGTGATGTGCTGCGCCGAATATTTGATTCAGAAATAAAAGGCGAAAGCTCACTCCATGACAAGCTCTCACGATTTCTCGCGCCGCAAATTTTTGCGCCAAGCCGGGCATGTTTCTCTGTCTGGCATGGTTGCGCCTTGGTTGGCCAATTTGGCCACCATTGGCGAAGCTGCTGCCTTCACGGCTTCCGACTACAAAGCCTTGGTGTGTGTGTTTTTGTTTGGCGGCAACGACTACGCCAACACCGTGGTGACCTACGACACCGACAGTTATGCCAAGTACTACGCCATTCGTGCAGCAGGCTCTGGCGGCAATACGTCGGGTGTGGCGCTTTCGCAAGCCAGTTTGGCCGCCACCGAATTGAAGCCAACTCAAGCACTTGCTGGCGGCCGCAAATATGCTTTGAACCCCAGCATGCCGGGCCTCACGCAATTGTTTAACACTGGCAAAGCGGCAGTGCAGTTGAATGTGGGCCCACTGGTCGTGCCCTTAACGCGGGCGCAATACAACAGCAGCGATCGACAAAAATATCCGTTGCCGCCCAAACTCTTTTCTCACAACGATCAGCAGTCTGTGTGGCAATCGTCTTCTCCTGAGGGCTCCACTATTGGTTGGGGCGGCAGGTTTGGGGATATGGCTTACACCAACAACTCCAATTCACTGTTCACATGTATTTCTTTGTCTGGCAACAATGTATTTTTGTCAGGTGAATCGGCCCTTCAGTACCAATGCAGCACCAGTGGCGCCATTGCTGTTCGTGCGTCTAGCAGCAACTTCTTTTATCAACCCGAGCTTCGCACGGCCTTCACTCAAATGCTGCAAAAAAGCAGCACGCATCTTTTAGAGAACACTTACAACACCGTGATGAAGCGCGGTATTTCTGCGCAGGGTATCGTGTCGCAGGGCTTGTCGGGGGCGTCCTTGCGCACAACTTTTCCATCTGGCAACAAGCTGGCCGATCAATTGAAAACTGTGGCTCAGCTGATTGGTGCGCGCAACACGCTGGGCGCCAAGCGCCAAGTTTTCATGGTATCGCTAGGGGGCTTTGATTTGCACGATTATTTGGATACCCGCCACGGGCCTTTGCTCAAACAACTAGACGAGGCGATGACGGCGTTTTTTGCGGCCACACAAGAACTAGGTGTGGCCAATCAAGTGACCAGTTTTACCGCCTCCGATTTTGGCCGCACCCTCACGTCCAACGGCGACGGCTCAGACCACGGCTGGGGCTCGCACCATTTTGTCGTGGGCGGCGCGGTCAAGGGCGCAGCGTTTTATGGCTCGGCACCACCGGTGAGTGTGGGAGACTCTTCTGCCCCAGAGGATCAATGGCACGTAGGCCAAGGCCGCCTGTTGCCCAGCACGTCGGTAGATCAGTATGCCGCCACGCTGGCGAAGTGGTTTGGCGTGTCAGCCACAGAGCTACCAACTGTACTTCCCAACCTCAAAAACTTCGGCACCCCAAACTACCCCGCCGACTTGGGGTTCTTGTAAACAATTACTTGCTAGCAGGGGCAGGCTGCGCAGCAGGTGCTTCTGCGGCTGCAGGCGCTGCAGGAGCAGGAGCATGCACAGCTTCAGCGCCATGCTTTTCTCCGGTCATGTCGATGTTGTCGCCACCTTTAGAAATGACATACAGGGCCAAGCCTGCAAACACAGCAAATCCAACAGCAATTTTCCACATGAGTTTTCTCCAAAAATAGTATCGTTAATCAGTGTGACCCCAATTAAAAAAAGCCAACCTGAAAAAAGCCCTCCAAGAGGAGGGCATGAATGTAGCACCAAGAAAACCTCGGGCAGCTTACAAATTAATCGTTGGCGTAAATGTCAACGTCTTTGGTTTCTTTGATAAACAAACCACCAATCACAACCGTAGCGGCCGCAATAATAATGGGGTACCACAAACCGTTGTACATATCACCCGTTTGCGCCACGATCGCGAAAGCGGTTGTAGGCAACAGACCACCGAACCAACCATTGCCAATGTGATAAGGCAAAGACATCGAGGTATAACGAATGCGTGTGGGAAACATTTCTACCAACATGGCAGCAATCGGTCCATACACCATGGTTACCAAAATTACCAAATAAGTCAGAATGACAATCACCTTGACTTTGTCAAACTTGGCCATATCGGCTTTTGGTGGATAGCCAGCAGCCTTCAATGCAGCGCCCAAATTCGATGCAAACATGGTGCTGCCTGCTGTTTTTTCGTTGCTCAAATCCTTGACAGACTTGTTGGCAGCTTCCAATGCTTTGGCGTCTTGCGGTTGTGCAGCAGTGAGCTCAGCCACTTTGGCTTCGGCCTTGGCCTTGGCTGCAGCGATGTCTTCAGGGGTGTACTTCACGTTCACCAAAGTATCGCCCACCTTGATACTGGCAGGCGTGCCAGCGGGTGCCACTTCGTTGGAGTAGCTTACAGAAGCCGCCGCCAAACGCTGCTTGGCAACGTCGCAAGAAGAAGTAAATTTCTTCGTGCCTGTGGGGTTGAACTGGAACGAGCACTCTGCGGGATCGGCAGTGACCACCACTTTGGCGTTAGCTTGTGCTGCGGCCAAGTCTGGGTTGGCAGCGGCTGTCAAGGCCTTGAACACAGGGAAGTAAGTGACGGCGGCCAACAAGCAACCTGCCAAGATAATGGGCTTGCGGCCAATCTTGTCAGACAAGGAACCGAAGACCAAGAAAAACGGTGTGCCGATGATCAAAGAAACAGCCACCATGATGTTGGCCGTAGGACCGTCTACTTTGAGTGATTGTGTCAAGAAGAACAATGCATAGAACTGGCCTGAGTACCAAACCACAGCTTGGCCCGCAGTTAAACCCACCAAAGCCAAGATCACGATTTTCAGGTTTTTCCATTGACCAAAAGATTCTGTCAAAGGTGCTTTAGAAGTTTTGCCTTCTGCTTTCATTTTGGCGAAAGCAGGTGATTCGTTCATGCTCAAACGGATGTAAACCGAAACGGCCAACAACAAAATAGAGACCAAGAACGGAACGCGCCAGCCCCACTCGGCAAAGGCTTCTTCGCCAGTGTAAGTACGCACGCTCAAAATAACCATGAGCGACAAGAACAAGCCCAATGTGGCAGTGGTCTGAATCCACGAAGTGAATGCACCGCGTTTGCCATGCGGCGCGTGCTCGGCCACATAAGTAGCAGCACCACCGTACTCACCACCCAATGCCAAGCCTTGCAACAAGCGCAAGCAGATCAGGATGACGGGAGCGGCCACGCCAATGCTGGCGTAGTTAGGCAGCAAACCCACGATGAACGTGGAAATACCCATGATCAAGATGGTGACCAAGAAGGTGTATTTGCGACCAATCATGTCGCCCAAGCGGCCAAAGAAAATGGCGCCGAAAGGACGGACGATGAAACCAGCAGCGAAAGCCAGCAAAGCAAAAATGAAAGCAGAGCCTTCATCCAAGCCGCTGAAGAATTGTTTCGCAATAATTGCAGCGAGTGAACCGTAAAGGTAGAAGTCGTACCATTCGAATACCGTACCAAGAGAAGAGGCGAAAATAACCTTCTTCTCTTCTGCCGACATTGGGCGGGGATCTGTTGTAGCCATAGAGCTGTCTCCAAAAAATAGCCCTCGACACGAAGGCTTGGGGCGATTCTTGAGGGACGCTCTGACCGCCCTCTGACACCAAACCAACAGGGGCTGACAGTTTTGGTGTAAACCCTTATTTTTTGTTCCACATTGTGAGAATAGCGGGAAGTTAAGGGTAAACACTTATCTTCATGCCGCAGCCTTCAGTGAACACGCAGGTGCTAAGGCAAGCAAGAAACTGTCTTGCTGAAGTATGCTTATGTAATGAGCATGAGCCGCATCGATTCCGATCAACCTGTCGAGACGCAGCAACTTCTGTCGCCAGAAGAGTTTGCCCTTCGAGTGAAGCGCTTGCGCCTGATATTGCTGTCAATTTGGGGCAGCGTTACTTTTTGCGTGGCTTTTTTTGCACGCGAATTGAACTTCATGTGGCTCGATCGGCCGTTTGGATTTTGGATGGCGGCGCAAGGTTCGGTGCTCATGTTTTTGGTCATCACCTGGACCTACGCATTGTTGGTTAACCGTTGGGAACAACAAACACAGCGCTGACTATTTGGTGCGAAATAAAATCGACATCAAAATGAATTTCTTTCATAGCTTGTTTGTTTGAAGCCGCTTCGCACAGCGCACTTGAATGTTTTGCCAAACTTCGCGTTGCTGCGCACTTTGCATGTGCCCCCAAGCACCAATTTCTTCCAAGCTTCTGAGGCAGCCCTCGCACACCCCTTCGATGGGATGCACCACGCACACGGAAACACAAGGCGAGGGCACAAAGGGGTCGGCACTGGCCAGTACTTGATCGGCTCGGTGTTGCAAACGAGAAATGAGGCTCATGGCTGTGTGCTTGATTCTTTGAAGGCGCATTAGCCTAGGCGCTTGCTAAGGATGGCCGTGGCCACGCGTGAGCCCGATTTGCGCTGTAAAAAATGGCTGATGAACGCACCTGCGTCAACCAGCTTGTCTAAATCAATGCCCGTTTCAATGCCCATGCCGTGCAGCATGTAGACCACATCTTCGGTAGCCACATTGCCCGTAGCCCCTTTGGCATAGGGACAGCCGCCCAAGCCAGCCACGGAGGTGTCGTATTGCCACACGCCCATGTTCAAACTGGCCAAGGTGTTGGCCAAAGCTTGACCATAGGTGTCATGAAAATGGCCCGAAATATCATTCAAGTCGTAGTGCTTTAAGGTGGCTTCCATGGCTGCTTGCACTTTGCGCGGGGTGCCCACACCAATGGTGTCGGCCACGCCCACATGTTGCACGCCAATGCTCTTCATGAGCTTGGCCAAACGCTCTACGCTGGCAGGCGGTACATCGCCTTCGTAGGGGCAACCCACCACACACGACATTGCGCCGCGCACAAAAATACCTGCCGCGCGCGCCGCTTCCACCACAGGTGCAAAACGTTGAATGCTTTCTTCAATGCTGCAATTGATGTTCTTCTGGCTGAAGGCTTCACTGGCCGCAGCAAACACCACAATTTCGTCGGGCTTGCTTTGAGCGGCAGCTTGGAAGCCTTGCATATTGGGCGTGAGCACAGAGTAGCGAACATCTGCTTGGCGTTGAATGCCGGCCATGACTTGGGCGTTGTCGGCCATTTGGGGAACCCACTTGGGGCTGACAAAACTGGTGACTTCAATTTCCTTCAAACCCGCAGCTTGCAAGCGATGCACCAATTCAATTTTGACGGCCGCTGGCACAGCTTGCTTTTCATTTTGCAGGCCGTCTCTAGGGCCGACATCGATCAATTTAACGCGGGCAGGAATTGTCATGTTTGGGCTCTAAGGAATTGGTGAAAATTTTGCGCAGTGTGCTCTGAAGGGTTGGCGTGTTAATAGCCACGCAGCTTGTCAACACGACCTTCAATGAACTGCCCCGCATAGACCGCCTTAATTTTGCTCGCAATTTGTGCAATGCTTTCATCGCGCATTGTGCGCGCAGAGGTGTGGGGTGTGAGCACAATTTTGGGATGCTTCCAAAATGCGTGGTCTTGCGGCAATGGCTCTACTCTGAACACATCGAGTGTGGCGCCAGCCATATGGCCTTGGTCTAATAAGTTGAGCAAATCTTGGTCAACCACGTGCTTGCCGCGGGCCACATTGATCAGATAAGCGCCCGCTTGAAGCTGCGACAAGTTGGCATGGTTCAAAAGATTTTCGGTATCGGGTGTGAGGGGCAACAAATTGACCAAGACCTTGCTGGCTTTTAAAAATGCTAGCAACTGCTCGGGCCCCGTGTAGCTGCTAACACCGGCCAACTGTTTGGGCGAGCGACTCCACACATTGACCGGAAAATCAAACTGCTGCAGCGATTGGGCCACCTTGCTGCCCAACACACCCGCCCCCAAAACACCGACCGAAAATTCTGAACGCAAAGCCGGCTTGCGAAAAGACCAGCGTTGCTCGGTTTGATCATTTTCGTATTGCTTGAATTCCCGAAAATAACGAATGACTGCGTGGCAAACATACTCCGACATTTGCACTGACATGCCCGCATCGTTTAAGCGAACGATGTTCAATGATTCGGGCAATGTCAGTTTGAGCAATGCATCGACACCGGCACCAATGTTGAACAAGCTTTGGAGTTGCGTTTGCTCATCAATGAAACTTTGTGGTGGCGACCACACCACAGCATGGTCTGCCAGTTGGGGGGCTTGGCCAGCTGGGGCGGCTTGCCATTCCCAAATGTCAACGCCGGGCAAGGCTTGGCGAAAGCCCTCAAGCCATGGCTCTGCTTTGGTATTGGTGCAACAAAAAACTATTTTCATATGCGCTAGTTTACGCAAGCTTGAGCAACTCTGCTCCTTCTGCAATTTGATCCCCCGGTGAATAAAGCAACTCTGTCACTTCGCCATCTTTGGGGGCCGCAATGGTGTGCTCCATTTTCATGGCCTCCATGACTGCCAAGCTTTGACCCGCCTTCACCTTGTCGCCCACTTTCACAGAAAAAGACACCACCTTGCCTGGCATAGGCGCAGCCAGGCCACCCTTTTCGTCTTGGGCACCTTCGGCATGGGCCAATGGGTGAATGACGCGAATGCGTGTTGCGCCGGCTTGGGTGAACACATGGGCCAGCTCGGCAGCTTGACCGGCTTTGCCATCTTGCAGCACCACTTCGCTGGTGAAGCGTTGGCCATGCCATGTCACGCTGAGCCTGTTGGATGCGAGTGGGGCTAACGCAGTGCCCTGGTTGAGCTTGTGAGTTGTGGAGGCAAACTCAAATTCATTTTGCGAGCCTTGGGCACCCGGCCCTGCAGCATCACCCCATGTGAGTTGCATGCTGCCATCGTGACGATAGTGCAAGCATGCGGTATGCATCTCGCCCGCAAATTCGAATGGAAATCTGCGGCTGGTTTCAGCATGCGATTGCCATCCATCACTTTTGCTAAAAGGATCGTGGCCTTGTTGGTCACTTTCTTGCTGCAGTGTGTGCGCTACCACCGCAGCCGCAGCCACATTCAAGCCCACCTTTTCTTGATGGAACAGCACATGGGCTTCTCGCGGAATAAGGGCTGTGTCTAAGCGGGCCTCTGCAAACGAGAGGCTTTGCACCACGTGCCTTAAAAACTGCACGTTGGTCGACAAGCCCACAATTTGCGTTTGCGCCAAGGCCTGATCGAGCAGAGCCAAGGCTTGCTCGCGCGTGTCGCCATGCACAATGAGTTTGGCCACCATCGAGTCGTAATAGGGGCTGATGGTGTCGCCCTGACGGACACCATCGTCATAGCGCACAGCGCCTCTTTCAAATGCGCTGTGTGGGGGTTTTTTGTAAACCTGCAAATGGCCTGTAGCTGGCAAAAAATTGTTGTCAGGTGTTTCAGCGCAGATGCGCGCTTCAATGGCGTGGCCAGTCAATTGAATTTGGTCTTGCTTGAGGGGCAAAGGCTGGCCACTGGCCACGCGCAATTGCCATTCCACCAAATCCAAACCCGTGACCGCTTCTGTGACGGGGTGCTCGACTTGCAAACGGGTGTTCATCTCCATGAAGAAAAAGTGCATGTCGACTTGGCCCGTGGCAGGGTTGTCGCGTTGCTCCACAATAAATTCAACCGTGCCTGCGCCGACATAATTCACCGCGCGTGCTGCAGCCACCGCTGCTTCGCCCATTTGCTTGCGCAAAGCA
>CAJCDH010000266.1 GCA_903961095.1 uncultured Burkholderiales bacterium
AATAAACTGGACTTGGCCACAAAGTCTTGGGCTGTTTCCAAAGATTCAAACAAGCCAAACAAACCTTGGCGTGAAGGGCTGGGTCTAAGTCCAAAACCACCCTCATAACCACTGCCCAATACTTTTGAAAACAGCAAGCCAGGAATGCCTTGCAAAGCTTGTGGTCCTTTGACGATGCGCGACCAACCCCACAGCCGTGATGCATGAGAGATGTCAGCCAACAGCAACACGACCACTTGGCCATTGGCGTCGCTTGCTGGTGACGTGCTCATGTCAGATGCCCCATAAAAAAAGGCCTGAACCGCAGCGGGTGCAGGCCTTGTGAGTTTCAGAGTTTAAGGCTTTACGAGGGCCTGAAGTTCTGGAAAGTCTTTTGCCATTTTTGCACCATAAAGCGGTTTGTAAGCGCCTTGGTGACAAGTACTGCAATTCACCTTGGCCACATCACCTTTGGGTCCGAGGCGATTTGCCGGGAACTTGTCGGTGAGCGGAATGATGTACTCGTTGTTCAATTCACGCGCCATGTTGATGCCATGCCAAGCAGTGACGCGTTGTGGCCTTGACTCTTCCCAAGATGCAAAGTTGCGCGTGTTGTGGCAATACGTGCAGTTCACACCCAAGGACTCAGACATGTGCACCATCAGCGAATAAGTGTGCTCAGCTTGCTTGGTCGATGCACGGTTGGCATAAGCGCCTGCACCGGTCATGGCTGTATCGCTGTTGACACGAATAGGCTGCGCACCCATCAAGTAAGGCGAGAAAGGATCAGACGGCAAAGAGGTCAAACCTGCTGCTTTGGTCGCTATGTTTTGACCCGCCAAATCACCCAATAAGCTGTTTGCATAGAGGCGATCTTTTGGCGCAGTCCAGACTTGCGTCGGAACGTTGTTGCCACGGTGGCAGGTGTAGCACGTGACGCCGGTATCGGCCACGTGAGCCTTGTAGTCTTGATTGACCTTTTGGGTCATCTGAATCATGCGTCTGGCCACCACCTTGGTGTACTTGTCATCATCCGCAAAGTTTTGGACATTGTGGCAATAAGCACAACCCGCTTCTGGCGAAACCCATTGGGTAATGGAGGCCATGTGACGGTTAAATTGGCCAACGCTCAAATCACCCAAAACTTGAACATTCTTGTAAACGTCCTTGGCCTTGGGGCCCTCGGCATCAGCAGCGTCTGGCGCAGCGGGTGCTGCGTTCAAAGACGCCTGCTTGGCAAGAGTGCGTGGGTTGTAGATTTGTTCCATGCCGGTACCACGGAAACCAGTTTGAACCGTTTCAATGGGCGGCCTTTCACAACCTGCCAACATCATGGCTGCCATCAGGCAAAGTGCAGTTTTAAAAATTATTTTCATGGTTTCACTCCCAGAATAGCTGGATCAACCACGATAGGGCTGCCCAATGGGTAAGCAGGCACAACATGGTGTTTGACAGACCAGAGGTACCAGTTGTCAACGACGGTTCCTGTGAGCAAGATACCGACACCGCCAACCAAGGGGCACAACACTGCGAACCACCAGGCCCAGCGGTGAATGGATTCCATCGTGGCGTTAAAGCCCATGGTCCAACGCCAGAACAAGCCAGCACGCTCAGAAGCCGTACCGCGGTCTACGATTTGTTCAATCTCACGCTCACCGCCGTAACGTCCGACGGCCAAGATGGTCGCGCCGTGCATGGCAAACAACAGCACAGAGCCATACAAGAACACAATCGACAGGGCATGGAACGGGTTGTAGAACAAGTTGCCGTAGCGAAGCGAAATAGCCGAGACCCAATCTAAGTGCGGGAAGACTCCGAAGGGTACCGCCTCAGACCAGCTGCCCATCATGATGGGGCGGAAAAAACCGCAGACCAAGTAGAGCCAGATGGCTGCTGCAAAGGCCCAAGCCACATGGGTACCTAAACCCAGTTGTCTGGCGCGTCTGTAAGTGCGAGCCCACCACAACATGATGGAGATGGTGAGCAAGAAGCCCACAATGAGCCACCAACCGCCTTCTGCCAGCGGTGGAATGCTAAGACCATAAGCGGGTGGTGGTGGTTCCAGTGCCAGCCAAAACAATTGTCGAATCAGTTGAATCGGATTCCAGTCAACCGAAGCCAACATGTTAAAGCCAATGATGTTGAAGGCTGCGATGCCGAAGATCAGGGACGCTACACCGAGCGAGCCAAGATAAACAGGACCGATTTGGGCATTGCCGATGCGACCCAAGAGGTGCACCAGAAACGGTGTTCCCGTGCGCTTGTCGTCGCCGCGCGGTAATTCGATGCCATCGTGCAAAGGCCCAACGGGTTGCACCGAGGTGAAAAGATTTTGGTATTCGGCCATTTCAATTTCCTCTCTTTAATTAGGTACGCCAGATGGGCATGTTGAGCCACCAACTCCACCATTCAGGCCATGCGCCAGTCCAAAACGGCCCACTGATCACAATACAAACGATGCCAAACCAAACACCTGAAAGTGCCAGGAACAAGCCCAAGCGGTGGATGCCCAAGGTGCCCACTGAGTAACCAATGAGGTCACGGAAGAAAGTGTCTTCGTGCTCGGGTGACTTGACTACTTGGCCTTTGCCAGGGTTAGTGGCAGACAACACCAAGCCGCCGTGCATCGAAAGTGCAAGGGTGGCTGCGAAAAATAAAGTCACAGCGATCATGTGCCACGGGTTGTAGTGGAAGTGCAAGTACTGGTAAGCCGTGTTGCTGACCCAGTCAAGGTGGCTGTAGATGCCATAGGGAAATGCATGACCCCAAGCACCCATGAGCACGGGGCGGATGACCTGCAAACTGACATACGCAAGAATGGCCATGCCGAAAGCCACAGGCACATGCAAGCCCATGCCTAACTTGCGGGCAATTTCAACTTCACGCAAAGCCCAAGACACGAAGGCGCCAATGGCGCAGACTGTGATCAGTTGCCACAAGCCACCTTCCATCATGGGCGCAAAGCGCAAACCATAAGAGATGTCAGGTGGGGCAATGTTAATTTGCCAGACATTCCAAGTAGGGCCCATGGCTGCGCCCCACAAAATCATCATGGTGCCCATCAGGGCAAAAAAGATCGTCGTGATTCCAAAAAATCCGACATAGAAAGGACCGACCCAAAAATCAAACAGGTCGCCCCCAAAAATAGTACCGCCGCGTACACGGTATTTGCGTTCAAAACTCAGCATGGACATAGTTGCATCCTCCGACCGATTGACTGTTTGTGAGGTCTTGTAGGCTTCAAAATAAAAAACAAAAGGACAGACGCATCGTTCAAATCAATTGAGCGAGGTGCGTCTGTCTGCGTAAAGACCAGAGGTCCTTACTTTTGCGGCAAAGCCGCATTTTGTGGCTGTGCTTTCGCCGCTGCGGCCTTGGCCGTATCGGGATGCCAGCTGTTGATGTTGTACCGATCGCCACTGATCTGAATCAGGTGAATCGATGTTGAAATAAAGGCAATCAA
>CAJCDH010000267.1 GCA_903961095.1 uncultured Burkholderiales bacterium
ATTCACCTTGTGAGCCCGCGTTGGGTTGAAGGCTGATGCCTGCATAGCCTGTGGCTTGGCACAGCCACTCACGAAGTTGCTCATCAAGCAGGGCATAGCCCTTAAGTTGATCGGCGGGGGCGAAGGGGTGCATGTTGGCAAACTCAGGCCAGGTGATGGGAATCATCTCGCTGGTGGCATTGAGCTTCATGGTGCATGAACCCAGAGGAATCATGCTGCGATCGAGCGCCAAATCTTTGTCACTCAATTGACGGATATAGCGCAGCATACCGGTTTCGGAGTGGTACCGATTGAAAACGGGATGTGTCAGGAATGTGCTGGTACGGCGCAGGCCCATGGGGATGAGTGAGTCGCGACCTTTTTCAAAAGCTGTCCAATCAGGTAGAGCTTGCCCGCCTTGTGCAAAGCTGGACCAGAGCGCTTCGATGTCGTCGCGGGAGGTGATTTCGTCTAGGGATACACCAATGCTGTCTGCACTTAATTGACGCAAGTTCAGACCTTTGAGCAAGGCTTTTTGCATCACAGGTTCAGTGCGTTCGCCAGTGATCACTTGCAGCGTATCAAAGGCAGATTTGTGTGCAAGTTTGCAGCCAAGTTGCTCCAAACCTTCAGCCAAGATGGCAGTGAAACTGGCTACCCGCTGAGCAATGCGCTTCAGGCCCACAGGGCCATGATAGACGGTATACATGCTGGCCACGACCGCAGGCAAAACTTGCGCAGTGCAAATGTTGGAAGTGGCTTTTTCGCGGCGAATATGTTGCTCGCGTGTTTGCAAAGCCAAGCGATAAGCAGGGTTGCCATGCACGTCCACGCTCACACCCACCAAACGCCCTGGCATAGAACGTTTGTAATCGTCACGACAAGCCAGGTAGGCGGCGTGTGGGCCGCCTGCGCCCATAGGCATGCCAAAGCGCTGCGTGGTGCCCACCACAATGTCAGCATCAAGTTCGCCGGGTGGGGTGAGCAGTGTCAAGGCCAACAAATCTGCAGCCACAATGAATGCGGCTTGTGCAGTGTGGGCTTGTGCAATGACGTCTTTCAAATCGTGGGTCAAGCCCGAGGTAGAGGGATACTGTGCCACCACAGCAAAGTAGTCGTGTTGCTTCATGAGCTCGGGGGCAAAACCCACCAACACATTCAAGCCCAAAGGCGCTGCACGTGTTTGAATGACTTCAATGGTTTGCGGATGGCAGTCGCTGGCGACGATGATGTTGTTGCTCTTGGATTTAACTGAGCGCTTGGCCAATGTCATGGCTTCTGCGGCGGCGGTGGCCTCGTCCAACATGGAGGCATTGGCTATCGGCATGGCGGTTAAATCGCAAATCATGGTTTGGAAATTGACCAAAGCTTCCATCCGCCCTTGGCTGATTTCGGCTTGGTAGGGTGTGTAAGCCGTATACCAAGCTGGGTTTTCCAAAATGTTGCGCAAAATCACGCCGGGCGTGTGGGTGCCGTAGTAGCCTTGGCCTATGAAACTTTTGAGAATTTTGTTTTGTTGCGCCATGGCTTTGAGCTCAGCCAAAGCACCGGCCTCAGTGACGGGCGCAGGCAATTTCATGGCCTGGCTGCGTGCAATGGAGGCGGGTACGATGCTGTCAATGAGTGCGCGGCGTGAAGCCTCTCCAATGACTGAGAGCATGTGCTTTTCATCTGCTTCACTGATGCCAATATGGCGAGCAATGAATTCACTCTCGTTTTCAAGATGACTTAAAGGGGCGACAGAGGACATCAACATGGTTGTACTTTCAAACTCAAAGTTCGATCAATAATGAGAATTAGAAAAAAACAAATTTCAGTGAGACGCAGCAAACGCTGTGTAAGCAGT
Source organism: uncultured Burkholderiales bacterium (assembly GCA_903961095.1). Taxonomy (GTDB): domain Bacteria; phylum Pseudomonadota; class Gammaproteobacteria; order Burkholderiales; family Burkholderiaceae_C; genus Limnohabitans_A. The sequence continues at coordinate 1,826 of CAJCDH010000267.1, forward strand.
TTCGTCCAACAACGCATTGACTTGCGAAGCATCTGACAGCTTGACCTTAAAGAACCATCCAGCACCTAGAGGATCGGTATTCGCCAATGAAGGATCTTCACGCAGTGCTTCATTCACTTCCGTAATTTCGCCACTGATGGGCATGTAAACATCGGCAGCGGCCTTCACAGACTCGACCACACCCGCCACGGCCTTTTGTTCAAAGCTGCTTCCCACTTCGGGCAACTCCACAAACACCACGTCGCCCAGTGCATCTTGGGCATGGTGCGTAATGCCTACGGTGGCCACATCGCCATGCACCAAAATCCACTCGTGCTCTTCTGTGTACTTCAAACTCATTTCTTTCTCCTTGTTTAATTCAGCTCAGTTGATGGGGGGTCAATAATTGGGTTCAGATCACAATTGTTTTAAGATTTTTCTAATTTCAGCCGCGGTAATAACGATTGGGTATAAACGGCATTGCACTCACAGTCATTGGAACAGCCTTGCCGCGCACCATGGCGTTGACCACAGTGCCTAAGTTTGCACTTGCCGCATCGACATAGCCCATGGCCACCGGCACGTTGGCGGAGGGGCCGAGCAAGCCGCTAGATACTTCGCCAATTGTGTGGCCCTGCATGTTTTGCAATTCCACATGCTCTCGCACTGGCACGCGCTCTTGTGCAATCAGGCCAACGCGTTTGCGGCTGAGGCCGCGGGTGCCATCCAACTGCCCCAACACCACGTTGGCACCCGGAAATCCACCTGCGCGCGCACCGCCTGTGCGACGAACTTTTTGAATGGCCCAATTGAGCCCCGCCTCAATGGGCGTGGTGCTGGTGTCAATGTCGTTGCCATACAAACACAAACCGGCTTCAAGGCGCAAAGAGTTGCGTGCACCCAAGCCAATCGGTTTGACTTCTGCTTGATTGAACAACGCACGGGCCAATGAATCAACGTGATCGTTGTGCACAGAAATTTCAAAACCATCTTCCCCTGTGTAACCAGAGCGCGTGATGAACAAATCTGCGCCATGCCACTCAAATGCAGCACCCGTCATGAAGACCAATTTTTCGACACCAGGAACCATCCGCGATAAAGCATTAACGGCTTGGGGGCCTTGCAAAGCCAACAGCGCGCGCTCTGGCATGGGAACGACTTGGCACTTTGAACCGATGTGAGCTTGAATGTGGGCGATGTCCTTGACTTTGCAGGCGCCATTGACAATGACAAAAATATCGACCCCTCGGTTGACAAACATCAGGTCGTCAATGATGGTGCCTTCATCAGTAAGCAGCAAGCCGTAGCGCTGTTTGCCCACGGGCAAATCGATCACATCAACAGGCATCAAAGATTCAAAGGCTGAAGCGGCATTGGCACCAACCAAGCGCAACTGGCCCATGTGAGACACATCAAACAAGCCAGCCTCAGACCGCGTGTGATGGTGCTCAGCCATCAAACCCATCGGGTATTGAACAGGCATGCTGTAGCCGGCAAAAGCTACCATGCGTGCGCCCAATTCGAGATGCAATGCATTGAGAGGTGTATTGAGTAAAGCAGTGGTATCAGCGGACAAATCAGTTCTCCAAGGGCAATGTAAAGCCATGACCGAAATCATGGGTTGCCCTCGCTGTCCGCTTTACCTGAGCGATTCGCCGGTTGAGTCCTTCGTTGTCGAAAGACTCACTGCGGGTTGCGCCTTCGGTGGAGGGTGCGACCAGATGGTCAACCCTCTCTCTCCAGTGAGGAAGCGTTAAATGCCAAGGTAGAAGCCAAGCTTTTAACGTTTGTCAGTCCTTTGTGCCTGAGCGTTCAGAAACACCTAGGTTTCTTGCGCCTTCGGCGGCGGACCATTTATAAATGGTCCACGCTCTCCTGACAATTCAAATTATAAACAGGTCTGAAAGACCCTAGGCATTATTTACATACCCGAGTAATTAGGACCGCCACCGCCCTCTGGTGTGACCCAGACGATGTTTTGAGTGGGGTCTTTCACATCGCAAGTTTTGCAATGCACACAGTTCTGGGCGTTGATTTGCAGGCGATCCGATTGGTCATCGTTTTTCACGTACTCATAAACCCCTGCAGGGCAGTAACGCGCCTCAGGGCCAGCAAACTTGGCTAAATTAATGCTGACTGGGACGCTTGCGTCTTTGAGGGTGAGGTGAGCCGGCTGGTTCTCTTCATGATTGGTGTTGCTAATAAAGACGCTAGACAAGCGGTCAAAAGTGAGCTTGCCATCGGGCTTTGGATATTGAATGGGCTGGCACTCTGCCGCAGGCTTTAAATAGGTGTGGTCTGCTGCAGTGCGGCGAATGGTCCACGGCACGTGGCCACGCAATAAAAATTGCTCAACACCTGTCATGAGGGTGCCTACAGTACGACCTTTTTTGAACCACTGCTTGAAGTTGCGAGCTTTGTTCAACTCGGTATACAACCAGCTGCTTTCAAAGGCTTCTGGGTAGGCACTCAGTTCGTCATGTTGACGGCCCGCTTGCAGCGCATCATAGGCGGCCTCTGCGGCCAGCATGCCTGTTTTGATGGCCGCATGGCTGCCCTTGATGCGGCTGGCATTGAGGTAGCCTGCATCGCACCCCACCAATGCGCCACCAGGGAAAACTGTTTTTGGCAATGACAGCAATCCACCCGCCGTGATGACTCGTGCGCCATAAGAAATGCGCTTGGCTGGCGCAATGCCTTTGGCCTCGTCGCCATCAAAGTACCAGCGAATGTTGGGGTGCGTTTTGAAACGTTGGAATTCTTCAAAGGGGCTTAGCCAGGGGTTGGTGTAATCCAAACCGACCACAAAACCGACCACCACTTTGTTGTCTTCCATGTGATACAAAAATGAGCCACCATAGGTCTTTTCATCAAGTGGCCAGCCTGCGCTGTGCAAAGCCAAACCTGCTTTGTGACGAGCGGGGTCGATTTCCCATAATTCTTTGATACCAATACCGTAGCTTTGAGGGTCTTTGCCTGCGTCGAGTTTGAAGCGCGAAATGACTTGCTTGCCCAAATGGCCGCGCGCACCTTCTGCAAAAACCGTGTACTTGGCATGCAATTCCATGCCAAGTTGGAAGTTTTCAGAGGGTTCTCCATCTTTGCCGACGCCCATGTTGCCGGTGGCAACGCCTTTGACCGAGCCATCGTCGTTGTACAAAACTTCGGCAGCTGTAAAGCCTGGGAAAATTTCAACACCCAAAGCCTCTGCTTGTTCGCCAAGCCAACGTGTGAAATTGCCCAAACTGATGATGTAGTTGCCATCGTTGTGAAAGCAGGGGGGCAATGTGAAATTGGGAACCCTGGTGGCGCCTGTTTCGGTGGTCATCAAGAAGATATCTTCTGTGACGGGGTGGTTCAGAGGTGCACCCATTTCCTTCCATTTGGGAAAGAGTTCAGCGAGGGCGATAGGGTCCATGATGGCGCCAGACAAAATGTGTGCGCCTGGTTCTGAGCCTTTTTCCAAAACGACCACAGAAACATCCTTGCCTTTTTCCTGTGCCAATTGCTTTAAGCGAATGGCCGCAGACAAGCCGGCAGGGCCACCGCCCACCACGACCACGTCGTATTCCATCGATTCGCGGGGACCGTGCGTGTTCAAAATCTCTTCGGGTGTCATGGGGAGACTCACATTAAGTTAGGGGTCGAATGGCCAAATGTCGGCTTGATGACTCATTTTAAGCGCGGAACAGGCAGAATCACAGCCAGAGCAAATGGTGAATTCCGGATGCATCTTGAAGCCCATACAGAAAAAAAGTCTCATGAAATTTCTAATTCCTGAAATCAAGAAAAAAGTTCACGAAATGGTCATCCCCATTCGCTGGGGAGACATGGATGCAATGGGGCATGTGAACAACACCGTTTATTTTCGGTATCTCGAGACGGTTCGCATCGATTTCTTTCAATCGATTGGCTGTGAGCCGAACCCGCAAGGCCAAGGGCCGGTCATCGTGAATGCGTTTTGTAATTTCTACAAACAGCTTGAATATCCAGGCAATGTGCTGGCCAAGATGTATGTGAGCGACCCCGCACGCACCACTTTTGAAAGTTGGTGCACTTTAGAGTTGGTGAGCCAGCCGAATGTGATTTATGCGGCAGGTGGTGCCACCACCATATGGGTCGATTTTCCACTTCAAAAAGCGGTCACGCTGCCCGATCACATTAGAGCGATGGTCACACCCTGAATGGCTTGCATGAATAGGCCTTGTTACTTTTGTTTGGGGACTCGGCCCATTAAATAAAACTCAGGATTGGGCATCATGTTGCTGAAACTGGCCATGCGGTTGGACAAGCCAAAAAAGGCCGTAATGGCCGCAATATCCCAAATATCTTCATCGTCAAACCCATGTGCGTGGAGTGGCGCAAAGTCGGCATCTTCAATTTGGTCGCTGTGCAAACAAACTTTCATGGCGAAATCGAGCATGGCGCGCTGTTTGGCTGAAATGTCGGCTTTGCGATAGTTGACTGCCACTTGATCGGCCACCAAAGGTTTCTTTTCGTAAATTCGCAAAATAGCGCCATGGGCAATCACGCAGTAAAGGCAGTTGTTGGCGGCACTGGTGGCAGTGACAATCATTTCTCGATCGCCCTTGGTGAGATTGCTGGTGCGCCCCACCGATTCGGGCACCATCAGGGCATCGTGATAGGCAAAAAAAGCGCGCCACTCTGCAGGGCGACGGGCAAATGCCAAAAACACTTGGGGTACAAAGCCTGCCTTTTCCTGTACTTCCAAAATTTTGGTGCGGATGTCTTCGGGTACATCTTTAAGCTCTGGCGCAGGATACCGCTGTGTTTTACCGCTATTGGGATTGAAGCTGGTCATGGATTTCCTTGTCAGTTGCCTGATTCTAATCACCTATTACACTACTTACTTTTAAGCATTTTCCTCCTAGGAGAGCCCTGTGAACAAGATTTTCCCTTCTGCAGCCGAGGCGCTGAAAGGCGTCGTGGCAGATGGCCAATTGCTGGCCGTGGGTGGCTTTGGCCTCTGCGGTATTCCTGAAGCTTTGATCGAAGCCTTGCGCGACTCTGGCGTCAAAAATCTCACCGCCATTTCTAACAATGCCGGTGTCGATGGATTTGGTCTGGGCAAGTTGCTAGAAACTCGTCAAATCAAAAAAATGATTTCCTCTTATGTGGGAGAAAACAAAGAGTTTGAGCGCCAGTTCTTGGCGGGTGAGCTTGAGTTGGAATTCACGCCTCAAGGTACTCTGGCTGAAAAGCTTCGCGCGGGCGGTGCTGGCATCCCAGCCTTCTTTACCAAAACAGGTGTGGGCACCGTGGTTGCCGATGGCAAGGAGTTGCGGGAATTTGATGGCGAAACATACGTCATGGAGCGCTCTTTGGTACCTGATGTGTCATTGGTCAAGGCATGGCGTGCCGACAAATCTGGCAATCTTCAGTTTCGTTTAACGGCACGCAACTTCAATCCCGCTGTGGCGATGGCAGGCAAACTGTGCATTGTGGAAGTGGAAGAGATTGTGGAAACAGGAGACATGATTCCCGACCATATTCATTTGCCCGGTATTTATGTTCACCGATTGGTTCTCAACAAGCACCCTGAAAAGCGCATTGAGAAACGTACCGTCACAGAGAAAGCAGGAGTCTAAGCATGAGCTGGAGTCAAGACCAAATGGCGGCCCGTGCCGCACACGAATTACAAGACGGCTTTTATGTCAACCTGGGCATTGGCATTCCCACCTTGGTGGCTAACCACGTACCCAGCAACATTGAAGTGTGGCTGCAATCGGAAAACGGCATGTTGGGCATTGGCCCTTTTCCGACTGAAGATGAAGTCGATGCCGACCTCATCAATGCAGGCAAGCAAACCGTGACCACCATCAAAGGAACGTCCATTTTTGGCAGCCACGACAGCTTCGCCATGATTCGTGGCGGCAAAATCAATTTGTCCATTTTGGGTGCCATGCAAGTGAGCGAAAAGGGCGATTTGGCCAACTGGATGATTCCAGGCAAGATGGTCAAGGGCATGGGCGGCGCCATGGACTTGGTGGCCGGTGTGAAGCGTGTGATTATTTTGATGGAGCACGTAGCCAAGAAAAAAGACGGCACCGAAGATTTGAAGATCTTGGCGCAATGCACCTTGCCATTGACAGGCGTGGGTGTGGTCGATCGCATCATCACCGACTTGGCGGTGATGGATGTGGTGCCAGAAGGTTTGAAAGTGATTGAGTTGGCGCCTGGCGTCACGCAAGAGTTTTTACAAAGTAAAACGGGCTGCCATCTGATTTTCTAATGAAACAATTCAAAATCGCATGCATCCCAGGTGATGGCATTGGGCAGGAAGTCATTCCTGCTTCTCAAGTGGTGCTTGAGGCGCTTGCCCAAGGTCAAAGCCAATTTAGTTTTGAATTCACGTCGTTCGATTGGGGTGGCGACTACTACCGAAAACATGGCCTCATGATGCCCGCTGATGGCCTAGATGCTCTGCGGCCCATGGACGCTATTTTGTTTGGTTCTGCTGGCGACCCGCAAATCCCAGACCACATTACGCTATGGGGATTGCGTCTCAAAATTTGCCAAGGTTTTGATCAATACGCCAATGTGCGGCCTACACGCATCTTGCCTGGTATTGATGCACCCTTGAAGCGTTGCTCACCTGAGCAGCTTAACTGGGTCATCGTTCGCGAAAATTCGGAAGGCGAATATGCAGGTGTGGGCGGTAGAGCGCACCAAGGCCATCCGATTGAAGTAGCCACCGATGTGTCCATGATGACCCGTGTGGGCGTGCAGCGCATCATGCGCTATGCCTTCAAGTTGGCGCAATCACGGCCGCGCAAATTGCTCACGGTGGTCACCAAATCAAATGCTCAACGTCACGCCATGGTGATGTGGGATGAAATTGCCAAAGAGATCAGCGCTGAGTTTCCCGATGTGCATTGGGACAAAGAACTGGTGGATGCCTGTACGGCGCGCATGGTGAACCGTCCTGCAAGCTTGGACACTTTGGTGGCCACCAACTTGCATGCCGATATTCTGAGCGATTTGGCAGCAGCCCTGGCTGGCAGTTTGGGCATTGCACCCACGGGCAACATTGATCCCGAGCGTCGTTACCCCTCGATGTTCGAGCCAATCCATGGTTCCGCCTTTGACATTATGGGCAAGGGTCTCGCAAACCCTATTGGCAGTTTCTGGAGTTGTGTGATGATGTTGGAGCACATTGGATTGGATCAGCAAGCCCAGCGTTTAATGCAGGCCATTGAGACCGCTACCGCCAACCCAAAGTTGCACACGCGCGACTTAGGGGGCGATGCCAATACGCAGCAAGTGACTGAGGCGGTGTGCCAGATGCTTCGACAATAAAAATTTAACATCACCGAGATGCAGGAGACAAAATGGTCAAGAAAACAAAGTTTTGGTTGAGTGCAGTGGGCCTTAGCTTGGCAAGCCTCATGCCGCACCACGCAATTGCGCAAGCCATGCCTGCGTGTCCCGAAAAGAACGTTATGTATTGGCAAGCCTTTCCACCCGGCGGTGAGTCTGATTTGTCTGCAAGGCATCAGCAAGTGGTGCTCAAAAAGAAATGCGGCGCCATCGATACCATCATTCAATACAAGGCTGGCGCTGGCGGTGGTCTGATGTGGGCCCAAATGAACAACTTGCCCGGCGATGGTCTCAATGTGGTGGGCATCAATTTGCCGCACATCGTGTTTCAGCCCATCGAAGGTGAAGTCCAATACAAAACGGCCGATATCACGCCTGTTTTCTGGTTCCATTACACCCCCGACGTGTTGGTTGTGCCCGAAAGCAGCCCTATCAAAAACTTTGCCGAGTTCATTGCAGCAGCCAAACAGTCTCCCGGCAAAATGAACTTGGGCGGCTCAGGCTTGAACTCTGCCAACCATGCCGCGCATGAACGTCTAAATGCAGCCTTTGGCATTAAGAGCACCTATGTTCCCTACAAAGGCACTGGCGATATGTCGATGGCAGTCGTCGGTGCGCAAATTGATGGCGCAGTGACCTACACCCCATTTGCCATTGCCAATCGCGGCAAAGTTCGTGCCTTGGCTGTGGCCATGGAAAAACGCCACCCTCTCATGCCAACGGTGCCTACCTTCAGGGAGCTGGGCGTCGATTGGATTGATGGTGCCTACCGCGGCGTGGGTGTACCCAAGTCAACCTCACCAGAGGCCCGCAAAAAATTGTCAGACATGTGGTTGGCTTTGAACAACGATCCTGAAATGAAAGAGCTGGCAGCCAAGAGCGGCTTTGAGTTGGTCAACATTGGCGCCGATCAAATGGACGCCTTTATGAAAGAGCGTATTGCTTTGTACATTGAAGGTGCTAAGCGGTTGGGCTTGGGCAAGAAATAAACCCGTTAGACAAGGAGACAAAATGCGTTCAATTTTTTCAAAGTGGAAACAAGTTTGCACGGCAACATTGCTTGTGATGGCATTGCCGCTAAGTGCCATTGCGCAGGCCTATCCCTCCAAACCCATCAAAATGATCGTACCTTTCCCTGCGGGCGGTACCACTGATATCGTGGCGCGCATCATTGCGCAGAAGATGACTGAATCGATGGGGCAGCCAGTCACGGTTGACAACAAGGGCGGTGCTGGCGGTAACATTGGCGCAGACCTCATGGCCAAGGCAGCACCCGATGGTTACACCATCATGATGCACAACCTTTCCTTCCCATTGGCAGCGGTTGCGCAAGCACTGGCAAACCGTGCTCCTTTCAATGTCGATACCGATTTTGCAGGTGTTTCCATTGCGGTTTATGTCCCCTTTATTTGGACTTCCAGCCCTTCAGTGCCCGCCAAAGACCTCAAAGAACTTGCCAACCTTTTAAAAAGCAACAAGTCTTTGCAATACAACTACGGCTCTACAGGACCCGGTTCCACCATGCACGTACTGGGTGAAGCCTACAAAAAAGAAGCCGGTATTAGCATGGAGCACATCCCCTTCAAAGGTGCTGCGCCCTTGAAGCAAGAATTGTTGGCTGGCCGACTTCAAGTGGGTGGTGATCAGTTGTCTTCATCCTTGGCAGAAGTGAAAGCAGGAACTTTGAAGGCATTGGCCACCACTGCTTCCAAGCGAATTTCCGGATTGCCTGACGTGCCTACTGTCAAAGAATTGGGTTATCCAAACTTGGAATTGGAAGGCTGGAACGGCGTGTTTGCACCTTCCAAAACGCCTAAGGACATCATTGACCGCTTGAACAAAGAAATTATTGCGGCTGTCAAGCACCCCGATGTGGTGAAGCGTTTAACCGAATTGGGCGCTGAAGGCGTAGGCTCTACACCTGCTGCGCAAGACGCAATGCTGCGCAAGCAGATGGATCAATTTAGAGCCATCATTCGGGAAATGAAGCTCGACTGAGGCTTCAATGCCAAGGCCTTACTTTGAGTGAGAGCCTTGGCCAAGCCACCAAACGGGCAGTTGAGTGCAATCTTTGCCATCCAGGCCAGAGTCGGCGGCCTCGTTAAACTGATCTAAGGCCATGGTGGTCAAAGGCAACTCTCTGTGATTTGTTTTGGCCAATGCAAGCATGGTTCGCATGTCTTTGCGCATGGTTGCCAAATCAACCGTCACGGTGTCATTCTTCTGATGACTTAAGGCTTGGACCAGCAAGGGGCCGCGCACTTTCAGCATGTTAGGGCCACCTGAACTTTCAGACAAAATGTCGACCACCCTTTGTGGGTCAAGTTTCAGATGGTCGATCAAGGACAGCGCTTCGCCCAAGGTTTGCCAGTAAACCATCAGAGGCAAATTGACAGCCATCTTCATGGTCGATCCAGCCCCGTAGGTGCCGACATGCTCAACCCGTTTGCACAATTGGTCTAGCAAGGATTGAACCTTCGCCAAATCGGCTGCTGCGCCTCCCACAAAGCCAAGCAATTTGCCTTCCTTGGCCGGGCCGATGCTGCCACCCACTGGACACTCTAGATAGGCTGCGCCAACGGCTTGCACCCGCAAGGCCAACTCAGGCGGTTTTGCGGGGCTGACGGTACTCATGTCAATGAAAATTGGAAGTTGGCCTGTGCCAGACAAAAGGCCATCTTTGCCTGAATAAACATCGTCGATGGCAGCTTCATTGGTGAGCAGTGTGATGACGGTGTCAACAGATTCAGCCAGCAATTTGGGTGAACTGGCCCATTGAGCCCCCGCGTTGAGAAGGGCGCTGGCTTTGTCTGATGACCGATTCCATACAGTGACGGAATAGCCCAGACCCAACAAACGAGAACCAATGGCGTTGCCCATTTTGCCAATACCAGCGATACCAATTTTCATTTAGCGCTCCATTGAAGTTGAAAAGGATTGAAATCTAGAGGGCAGGACTTATTTCAAAATATCGCCCATGCACAAGTACTTCATCTCGAGGTACTCTTCCATGCCATGGTGTGAGCCTTCGCGGCCCAAGCCCGATTGCTTGACGCCACCAAAAGGCACGTGCTCGGTGGCAATGATGCCCACGTTGATGCCCACCATGCCATATTCCAAAGCTTCGCTGACGCGGAAAATTCGGCCCACATCACGGCTGTAGAAATAGCTGGCCAAACCAAACTCGGTGTTGTTGGCGGCATCAATGGCTTCTTGCTCTGTTTTAAATTTGAAGACGGGTGCAAAGGGACCAAATGTTTCTTCCCGCGCACACAACATGTCTGAAGTGGCATTGCCAATCACGGTGGGTTCAAAGAACTGACCATTCAAAGCTTTGCCGCCAGCCAACACCACGCCGCCTTTGGCTTTGGCATCTTCTACATGGCGTGTTACTTTTTCCAAAGCAGCGGGTTCAATGAGTGGGCCTTGCACCACCCCTTCTTCAAAGCCGTTACCCACTTTCAAGGCTTTCACTTTGACAGCAAATTTTTGCACAAACGCGTCGTAAGCAGACTCTTGCACATAGATGCGGTTAGCGCAGACACAAGTCTGGCCTGCGTTGCGGTACTTGCTGGCCATCGCACCTTCTACAGCGCTGTCGATGTCGGCGTCGTCAAACACAATGAAGGGCGCATTGCCCCCCAATTCGAGCGACAGCTTTTTGACAGTAGGTGCAGATTGCGCCATCAAAATTCGGCCCACTTCGGTGCTGCCTGTAAAGCTGATGTGGCGAACAATGTCGCTTGAGCAGAACACTTTGCCTGCAGCAATGCTGTTGTCTGAATCGGCGGTGAGTAAGTTGATGACACCCGCTGGAATGCCTGCACGAATGGCTAGCTCGCCAGCTGCCAAAGCGGTCAATGGCGTCAGTTCAGCGGGCTTGATGACCACGGTGCAGCCAGCTGCCAAAGCGGGCGCCACTTTGCGTGTGATCATGGCCAAAGGGAAATTCCAAGGTGTGATGGCAGCGCAGACACCGATGGGTTGCTTGATCACCATCAGGCGGCGCGTATTGTCAAACTGTGGCAGTGTCTCACCATTGACGCGTTTGGCTTCTTCGGCGTACCACTCTACAAAGCTGGCGCCATACATGACTTCACCCTTGGCTTCGGCAAAGGGCTTGCCTTGCTCGGCGGTCAAGATGCGGCCTAAATCTTCGGCATTGGCCATGAGCAGGTCATACCACTTTCGGAGCAATATGCTGCGCTCTTTGCTGGTTTTGCCGCGCCAGGCTGGAAGGGCTGAGTTGGCTGCGGCGATGGCAACTTCAGCTTCTTGCGGGCCTAAATTGGCGACATCGGCCAATTTGGCGCCTGTTGAGGGATCGTGCACATCAAAACGGCTACTGCCTTTAACCCACTGACCATTGATGAGGGCGTCTGTCTTGAGAAGGCTTGGGTCTTTGAGCAGTGCCAAAGGTGAAGTTTTCATGTCCATGAGGGTCTCCTTGAGGGGAATCTGTTGTTGGAGGCGCCTATTTTGCGCTTCTTGCAATCTTATAATGGAAAGTTAGGCCCAGTTTGGCTTTCACAAAGATACCCCTGCCATGAGCACACCTGTTATTTCTGTTGCTGATATTCGCAAAACATTCTTA
>CAJCDH010000268.1 GCA_903961095.1 uncultured Burkholderiales bacterium
GATGCACGCGTTGTCATTTTTCATGGTGAGTGCAACCCCCCAGATGCGCTGGCTGGAAAACGCAATCGAAAATTCAGGTTCATCAAGCCAGCATTATGGGTGGCCGAGCACTGGAATGAATCATGATCAACAAGCATGAACCGAGAGGCTCGTGGGACAAGAAAAAAAGGCGTTCAACAGAACGCCTTTTTCTTTGCACTCAAGTTTGCTTTAGATGTAAGACACCGCCACGATTTCGTAGCGCTTCTCACCGCCAGGCGCTTGAACCACTGCCACATCGCCCTCTTCTTTGCCAATGAGTGCGCGTGCTATAGGGCTGCTGATGTTGACCAAGCCCAACTTGAGATCGGCTTCATCTTCACCGACAATTTGATACTTGACCACGTCGCCCGAGCTTTCTTCTTCCAACTCCACAGTGGCCCCAAAAACCACTCGACCACCAGCATCGACAGATGCTGGATCGATGATTTGAGCCGCTGAAAGTTTGCCTTCAACTTCTTGAATGCGCCCTTCCACAAAACCCTGACGGTCTTTGGCTGCATCGTACTCAGCGTTTTCGCTCAAGTCACCTTGAGCCCGAGCTTCGGCAATGGCGTTGATCACCCATGGACGCTCAACGGTTTTCAATTGATGAAGTTCGGCTTTGAGCTTTTCAGCGCCGCGCAGGGTAATTGGAATAGTTGCCACTTCAATGTCTCCGAGTTTTTTTAGGCGGCCAACATGGCGTGCATTTCTTGAACAGAGATGACGTCCAAATTGTCGATGTACTTCATGCCTTCAACCGCCGCTTCAGCGCCGGCAATTGTAGTGAAAGTGGTCACACGTGCCAAGAGCGCAGAGGTGCGAATCACACGCGAGTCGGCAATGGCATTGCGCCGCTCTTCCACGGTGTTAATGACCAAGGCAATCTCGTTGTTCTTGATCATGTCCACAATGTGGGGGCGTCCTTCAGTGACTTTGTTGACGGCCTGTACCGCAACGCCCTGAGCCGCTATGGCGGCGGCAGTACCTTTGGTCGCAAATATTTCAAAACCCAGTGCAACCAAATCGCGCGCAACTTTCACAGCACGCGGCTTGTCGCTGTTTTTCACTGTGAGAAACACTTTGCCTTCGCGCGGCAACTTGGTGCCGGCGCCCATTTGGCTTTTGACAAATGCCTCACCAAATGTTTTGCCCACGCCCATGACTTCACCGGTGGACTTCATTTCCGGGCCCAAGATGGTGTCTACGCCTGGGAATTTGACAAACGGGAACACAGCTTCTTTGACGCTGAAATAAGGTGGTGTGACTTCTTGGGTTATGCCCTGCGAAGCCAATGTTTGACCCGCCATGCAACGCGCAGCCACTTTGGCCAGCTGAATGCCAGTGGCCTTGGAAACAAAAGGCACCGTGCGAGAAGCGCGGGGGTTCACTTCCAAAACAAAAATAACGTCTTTGCCATCGACGTGCTGAATGGCAAATTGAACATTCATCAATCCAACCACATTCAATGCACCGGCCATGGCTGCAGACTGGCGCTTGAGCTCATCCACCGTAGCAACACTCAGACTGTAGGGTGGCAAGGAACAAGCTGAATCACCGCTGTGCACGCCTGCTTGTTCAATGTGCTCCATCACGCCACCGATGAAGGTTTTACCCTCCGGGTCACGCAGGCAATCGACGTCGCACTCAATAGCGTCGTTGAGGAAACGATCGAGCAAGACAGGTGAATCGTTACTGACTTTGACCGCTTCACGCATGTAGCGCTCAAGATCACGTTGCTCGTGAACAATTTCCATGGCACGGCCGCCCAACACATAACTGGGACGGACCACCAAGGGGTAACCCAGGGCTGCAGCTTTTTCCAATGCTTCGGGCTCGGTTCGTGCAGTCGCATTTGGCGGCTGACGCAAGCCCAACTCGTGTAGCAATTTTTGGAAACGCTCGCGGTCTTCAGCGGCGTCAATCATGTCGGGGCTGGTACCAATGATGGGCACGCCAGCCGCTTCCAATCCGAGTGCCAATTTCAAGGGTGTTTGACCACCGTATTGAACGATCACACCCGTTGGCTTTTCTTTGTCGACAATTTCTAACACATCTTCCAATGTGAGCGGCTCGAAATACAAGCGGTCAGAGGTGTCGTAATCGGTAGAAACCGTTTCGGGGTTGCAGTTGACCATGATGGTTTCATAACCATCTTCGCGCATGGCCAAAGCCGCATGGACGCAGCAGTAATCAAATTCAATGCCCTGACCGATTCGGTTGGGGCCGCCACCCAAGACCATGATCTTTTTGTTCTTCGTAGGTTCTGCTTCGCACTCATCTTCATAGGTGGAATACATGTAGGCCGTATCGGTCGAAAACTCTGCGGCGCAAGTGTCCACGCGTTTGTAAACGGGACGAACATTCATGGCGTGTCTTTGTGCGCGAACTTCGTGTTCAGTGGTTTTGAGCAATTTGGCCAAGCGACGGTCTGAAAAGCCTTTTTTCTTCAGGGCGCGCAATTCATCGGCAGAAATCGCTTTCAAATTGCTGGTTTCCAATTCGAGTTCAATCTTCACGATGTCTTCAATTTGCACCAAGAACCAAGGGTCAATTTTGGTGAGGTTGAACACTTCGTCAACGCTAAGGCCCATGGCAAAGGCATCACCCACGTACCAAATGCGATCGGGGCCTGGCTCACCCAGTTCCTTTTCAAGCACTTCGCGATCTTGTGTTTTTTCGTTCAAACCATCAACACCGACTTCCAAACCGCGCAAGGCTTTTTGGAAAGACTCTTGAAACGTTCGGCCCATGGCCATCACCTCGCCCACCGATTTCATCTGTGTGGTGAGGCGACTGTCGGCTGTGGGGAATTTTTCAAAAGCAAAGCGCGGAATCTTGGTAACCACGTAATCGATGCTAGGCTCAAAACTAGCAGGTGTTGCACCACCCGTAATTTCGTTGCGCAACTCGTCAAGCGTGTAACCCACGGCCAATTTGGCAGCGACTTTCGCAATAGGGAAGCCTGTGGCTTTGGAAGCCAAAGCTGAAGAACGTGACACACGAGGGTTCATCTCTATAACGACCATGCGACCGTCGTTGGGATTGATCGAGAACTGCACATTGGATCCACCGGTGTCGACACCAATTTCACGCAGAACGGCCAAGCTGGCATTCCGCATGATTTGATATTCTTTGTCGGTGAGTGTTTGCGCTGGCGCCACTGTGATGGAGTCGCCTGTGTGCACGCCCATGGGGTCCAAGTTTTCAATCGAGCAAACGATGATGCAGTTGTCCGCCTTGTCGCGAACCACTTCCATTTCATATTCTTTCCACCCCAGCAAGGACTCCTCAATGAGCAATTCATTGGTGGGAGACGCCTCCAAGCCGCGTTTGCAAATGGTCTCAAATTCTTCAGGGTTGTAGGCAATGCCGCCGCCAGTACCGCCCAGTGTGAAGCTAGGGCGAATGACAGTTGGAAAGCCAACGGTTCGCTGAACAGCCCATGCCTCTTCCATGCTGTGGGCAATGCCAGAGCGGGCTGAGCCTAGACCAATTTTGGTCATGGCGTCTTTGAACTTCAAACGGTCTTCGGCTTTGTCGATGGCTTCAGGGGTGGCGCCAATGAGCTCGACTTTGTATTTATCGAGCACACCGCTGTGCCATAAATCGAGGGCGCAATTGAGCGCTGTTTGGCCACCCATGGTGGGCAGGATGGCATCGGGACTTTCTTTGGCAATGATCTTTTCAACCGTTTGCCAAGTAATGGGCTCGATGTAGGTGACATCTGCTGTGGCAGGGTCGGTCATGATCGTGGCGGGGTTGCTGTTGATCAAAATGACTTTGTAACCCTCTTCGCGCAAAGCTTTACAAGCTTGCACGCCAGAGTAGTCGAACTCGCAGGCCTGGCCAATGATGATGGGGCCAGCGCCAATGATGAGAATGCTTTGAAGGTCGGTCCGCTTTGGCATGTTATTTGGTCTCCATCAGGTTGATGAAGCGATCGAAGAGGTAGGCAATGTCGTGAGGCCCCGGTGAGGCCTCGGGGTGACCTTGGAAGCAGAACGCAGGCTTGTCGGTACGGGCCAAGCCTTGCAAGGTACCGTCAAACAAAGACACATGCGTGGCGCGCAAGTTGGCGGGCAATGAATTTTCATCTACCGCGAAACCGTGGTTTTGACTGGTGATAGAGACACGGCCTGAGTCGAGGTCTTTAACCGGATGATTGGCACCGTGATGGCCAAACTTCATTTTGAAAGTTTTGGCGCCACTGGCCAAGGCCATGATTTGGTGGCCCAAGCAAATGCCAAATGTAGGGATACCGGTCTCGATCAACTCTTTGGCGGCCTCGATGGCGTAGTTGCAGGGCTCTGGATCGCCAGGGCCGTTGGACAAGAAAATGCCATCAGGCTTGTGCTTGAGTACTTCGGCTGCAGTCGTTTTGGCAGGAACCACCGTCACCTTGCAGCCGCGCTCTGCCAGCATGCGCAAGATGTTTTTCTTAACGCCAAAGTCGTACGCCACCACGTGGAAGAGAGGGGCAGATTGTTGGCCGTAACCCGTGCCTAATTTCCACTCGGACTCGGTCCAAGCGTAGGAGGCAGACACCGTGACTTTTTGGGCCAAATCCAATCCGGCCATGGCAGGTGCGGTTTTGGCGGCTTGCACAGCTTGGGCTGTAAGTTCGGGAGTCACCTGCTGACCAGCGGCCAAGGCGAGAATTGCGCCGTTTTGCGCTCCCTTGGTACGCAAGAGTCGGGTGAGTTTGCGGGTATCGATGTTGGCAATGGCCACAGTGCCACTGCGTGACAAATAAGCCGATAGCGTTTCAGTTGAGCGGAAGTTGCTTGCGATCATGGGCAGATCTTTGATGATCAGCCCCGCAGCATGGACTTTGTCGGATTCGACATCCTCGGGATTAACACCGTAGTTGCCAATGTGCGGATACGTGAGGGTCACGATTTGCTGGCAGTAACTGGGATCTGTGAGGATTTCTTGATAGCCTGTGAGGGAGGTATTAAAAACCACCTCACCAACAGTGGCGCCAGGGGCTCCAATCGAATTGCCGACAAAGACGGTGCCGTCTGCAAGCGCCAAAATGGCTAAGGGGAAGGTTCCCTGAAGAGACAAAAGCACTGGGTTCTCCGGAATGGTTCGGGTACGCCCCAGCACGCTCAAGCTTCACCTTAAAAGGTTTACTTTTTGGCTGCTTTTGAAGGGAAATAGCTTGTTGTGAGCGGGTGCGTACAGGTTGATGCGGGAAAGCCTCTCATTATAGCCGTGACTCTCCCCTTGTCGGGTCCGAATGCGCCTGAATTTTTAAATGGCTGGAGCCAGCTGGACTGACTCAGGCGCAAGCAGCATGGATGCTTACTTTGACGTCGCGCTGGCATGCAGGCAAATGGCTGCCGCTGTGGCCACATTCAAAGACTCCTCACCGCCAGGTTGCGCTATTCGAACTTTTTGCGAAACTTTGGCCATCAATTCTGGCGAAATGCCCTGCCCTTCATGCCCAAGCACCCAAGCACAGTTTCGGTATAACTTTCCTTGTTGCGCCAACTCATGCAGAAACGGCCCCTCATGAACATCGGTACCTAATAGAGGCACTTTCAGAGCTTGGAGTTGTTCCAAACTGACAGACTCGATCAGATTCAAAGCAAAATGTGCTCCCATTCCAGCTCGCAAAACTTTGGGCGACCACAAACCAGCTGTGCCTTTGATCGCCAAAATTTGCTTGAAACCAAAGGCAGATGCACTGCGCAAAATAGCGCCCACATTGCCTGCATCCTGAAGCCTGTCTAACACCACTGTGGCAGCTATTGGATTTAATTCAGGCGTCGAAGGCAAAGTTAATAGGAAACCCATTTTGGCGGGTGACTCTAAGCCACTCAAGCCGGCAAACAAATCATCAGGCACCACCCAAACTTCTGGGGCACATTGCGACCATTCAAACTCAGATGCCTGCCAAGTGGATTCTGTGAAGATAGCCAACTCGGGCTTCATGCCTCGTGCCACTGCTGCCCGGCACAAATGATCGCCCTCCAACCAGACCAAGCCGAGCTTGCGATAAGCCTGCGAGTCTTGGGCCAAACGGCGAATGGTTTTGAGCCGTGGGTTGTCTTTGGAAGTAATGAGCTTCATGATTTTGAGGCCGCCAAAATAGCTTGCGTCACGGGCGCAAAGCTTTTGCGATGAAGCGGCGTGGCACCCCAAGTTTGCAAGGCCTTGAGGTGAACTGCAGTGCCGTAACCCTTGTGGGCATCAAAGCCATAATCAGGAAATTGTCGGTGCATTTCTAGGCACATGCGATCGCGATGAACCTTGGCCAAGATGGAAGCTGCAGAAATTTCTTGAACCTTTTCATCGCCCTTCACAATGGCTTCAGCACGCACATCCAAGATCGGCAAACGGTTGCCATCCACATAGACCAGCGTGGGTTTCAAACGCAAGGCTTCTACCGCCCTTTGCATGGCAAGCAGGGTGGCCTGCAAAATATTCAAACGATCAATTTCTTCCACACTGGCTTCAGCAATGGCAAAGCACAAAGCCTTGGCGCGAATTTCATCAAACAAACGCTCGCGGGTTTTGGCTGTTAATTTTTTGGAATCAGCTAAACCCTTGATGGGTTTGAGTTCGTCCAAAATGACAGCTGCAGCCACAACCGGGCCAGCCAAAGGGCCGCGCCCGGCCTCATCTACTCCGGCCAACAAACCAGGCGAATTCCAGGCGAGGCTCACCTGCTCAGGTTTTGACAAGCGTTTGGATGGCATGGGCAGCAAGTGTAGGTGTATCACGAAGCAAAGACTGGTGCATGATTTCGAATCGACTGACAAGCGCCTTTGATTTTTCTGGCGAACGGAGCCAATCTAAAACAGCATGCGCCATGTTTTCTGGTGTGGCTTGATCCTGCAACAGTTCTGGCACACAAAATTCCTGCGCCAAGATGTTGGGCAAGCCCACCCAAGGCTGAAGCTTTTTGCGTTTCATCATTTGCCAGCTGATCCAATTCATGTTGTAGGCAATGACCATGGGTTTTTTGAAAAGTGCTGCTTCGAGAGTAGCAGTGCCGCTGGCAATGAGCGTGACATCGCAGGCAGCCAATGCCGCATGAGATTGACCATTTAAAACTTGAACTTGTTTGGCGCCCAAACTGTCACGGATTTTTTCAATGCGCGATTTCATTGACGGCATGGCAGGCAAGACAAATTGCAAATTCGGTTGTTGCTGACTGAGCAACATGGCTGCACTGACAAAGCGTTCGGCCAGGTAAGTGATTTCAGATTCTCGGCTGCCAGGCAACAAAGCCACAACAGGTCGTTCAGGATCTAACTTCAATTCATGTCGTGCTTTGAGAGCATCCACATGCATGGGTATAGCTTGCGCCAAAGGATGGCCCACATAGGTGGCTGGAATATCATGCGCATGAAGCAAGTCTGTTTCGAATGGAAAAATACAAAGCACATGGTCAACGCTGTGTTTAATTTTTTCAATGCGATCCGCGCGCCAAGCCCAAATCGAAGGACAAACAAAATGCACAGTCGGTATGCCGGCCTGCTTTAAATCGCGCTCTAAATCGAGGTTGAAATCGGGCGCATCGACACCCACAAACACATGAGGCGGTTTGGCTAGCAGTTGCGCTTTGAACTGATTGCGAATGCCCACAATTTCTCGATAGTGCCGCAGCACTTCCACATAGCCTCTGACGGCCAATTTATCTGATGGCCATAAAGCCTGGAAGCCTTGTGCTTGCATGCGAGGCCCACCAATGCCATACAAATTGGCATGAGGCCATTGAGCGCGAATGCCCTGCAGCATCAAGCCTGCTAGCAGATCACCCGAGGTTTCTCCAGCCACCATGGCCATGGAAAAAGCCCCATCAGGGGCTTTTGAAAGCGGCGACATGCTGGCGTCTTGCACCGCTTATCTCACAATACCGCGCTCGGGCGATGCGCCTTGCAAGAAGCTGAGCATCATCTCTACATCCGCTTTTGCTTCTGGATATTTTTGTGTCAGCAGCTCAATTTCAGATTGTGCTTGTGCCAATGTGAGTTGTTGGCGGTACAAACTTTTGTGCATGGCCTTCACAGCAGCAATTCGTTCAGGTGTAAAGCCGCGACGGCGCAAACCTTCAAAGTTCATTGACCGCGCTTGCGCAGGCTGACCTTGCGCCATGACAAAAGGCGGCAAATCGGCAAACAGCAAAGAGTGCATGGCTGTAAAGCTGTGCGCACCCAATCGGCAAAATTGATGAACCACAGTGAAGCCGCCCAAGATGACCCAATCGCCTACGTGCACATGGCCTGCGAGCTGGGAACTGTTGGCAAAAATAGTGTGATTGCCAACCTTGCAATCATGCGCCAGGTGCACATAAGCCATGATCCAGTTGTCATCTCCGAGCTTGGTGACGCCGGAGTCGCCAGGCGAGCCAATGTTGAAGGTGCAAAACTCTCTGATGGTGTTGCGATTGCCAATGACCAATTGGCAAGGCTCACCTGCATATTTCTTGTCTTGGGGGACTGCGCCCAAAGAGTTGAACTGAAAAATTTTGTTGTCTTTGCCGATGGTGGTATGGCCTTCAATGACGCAATGGCTGGCCACTGTGGTGCCGGCATCTATGCGAACATGGGGCCCAATGACCGTGTAAGGCCCCACCGTGACACTGCTGTCAAGCAGGGCTGAAGGATCGACAATGGCGGTTGGATGAATGCGCGTCATGGACTTTGAGCGTTGGCAGCTTAGGCAATCTTGCGCATGGTGCACATGAGTTCGGCTTCCACCGCAATTTCATCACCCACTTTGGCGCGTGCTTTGAATTTAAAAATACCTGATTTCATGCGAGCCAATTCGACTTCCAAAATGAGCTGATCGCCTGGCTCTACGGGTCGCTTAAAACGAGCACCGTCAATACCAGCAAAGTAATAAACCGTTTTTTCGTCAGGCGTTTCACCCAAGGTATCGAATGCCAACAAAGCAGCAGCTTGGGCTAAGGCTTCCAACATCAGTACGCCGGGCATCACTGGACGTGAAGGAAAGTGTCCTGTGAAATAGGGCTCATTGACAGAGACATTTTTCAAAGCTTTGATGCGCACGCCTTTTTCAATTTCTAAAACTCGGTCCACCAACAGAATGGGAAATCGGTGCGGCAGTTGCTTGAGAATTTGGTAAATGTCCATCATGATTTATGTTCCTGAAAGGGGGGCTGAAGGTGCTGCGTCTCCAGCGCTTTAATGCGATCGCGCAGTTTGTGCAATTGCTTCAAACTGGCGGCGTTTTTTTCCCATGTAGCATTGTCGTCGATGGGGAAGAGTCCGGTGTATTGACCCGGCTGAGAAATGGACCGAGTGACCACAGTGGCTGCAGAGATATGCACCCCATCAGCCAATGTGAGGTGGCCCAACACGATGGCTCCGCCGCCCACAGTGCAATTGGCACCAATGCGCGCACTGCCTGCCACTCCAACACAACCCGCCATGGCGGTGTGCTTGCCAATGTGCACGTTGTGGCCAATTTGAATGAGGTTGTCGAGTTTGACACCGTCTTCAATGATGGTGTCTTGCAACGCACCACGGTCAATGCAAGTATTTGCGCCAATTTCAACATCGTTGCCAATTTTGACTGCACCCAACTGCTCAATTTTTTCCCACGCACCTTGGTGCAAGGCAAAACCAAAGCCATCGGCCCCAATCACAACGCCTGAGTGAACGATGCAGCGCTCGCCAATTTCACAAGCTTCACCCAATGTGACTCTGGCTTTAAGTTGTGAATGGGCACCCACCTTGGCAAATCGCTCGACCACGCAGAAAGGGCCAATGATGGCAGTGTCTGCAACATGGGCGTCGGGGTCGATCACGGCACTGGGATGAATTCGCGGTCCGCCAGCAGGCGTGGTTTGTTTTTTCCAAAATTGGGTCAGTTTGGCAAAGTAGTGGTACGGGTCTTCGGCCACGATACAAGCACCCCGAGTGAGCGCCAATTCTTTGAATTGAGCCGTGACAACCACGCAGGCAGCTTCTGATTGCAAAAGATGGGATTGGTACTTGGGGTGACTTAGAAAACTCAAGTCACCTGGGCCCGCTGATTCTAGCGGGGCCAGTTTTTGGATGGATGTTTGTGGACTGCCGTGAAGGCTGCCGCCTAAAGACTTAACAATGTCGCCAAGCTGCAGCACAACACGAGTTCCGTTCTCTCGGTGCAGGCGCTTATTTGCCGCCGGTTGAATTGAGAGATCTGATGACTTTGTCTGTGATGTCGTGCTTGGGATTGATGTAAACAGCTTCTTGGAAAATAACGTCGTATTTTTCTGCTTCGGCCACCAGTTTGACCGCACGATTTGCGCGCTCTATCACCACTTGTTGCTCTTCATTTTTGCGCGTGTTGAGGTCTTCTTGGAATTCACGACGCTTGCGCTGAAACTCACGGTCTTGGTCCATGAGTTGCTTTTGACGTGTATTGCGCTGTGTTTCAGACAGTGTGGGCGCTTCCCGCTCAAACTTTTCAGAGGCGGTTTTGATGGAGTTACCCAGGTCGACCAAATCTTTTTCTCGTTTCGAGAATTCTTGCTCTAGTTTGGCTTGCGCTGACTTGGCAGTGCTAGCCTCGCGGAAGATGCGATCTGTATTGACAAAACCGATTTTGAACTCTTGTGCGCTGACCACGGTTGCACCCAGTGCACCGAAAGCCAATAAACAAATTTGTGAGAAATGACGAAGTGTTTTCATTAAAAAGAAGTTCCAATTTGGAATTGTAATCTTTGGATTTTATCCGTAACCTGACGCTTAATCGGCAACGCATACGAAAAGCGCAAAGGACCCATAGGAGAAATCCAGCTTAGGCCAATGCCTGCTGAAGAGCGAAGTTCGCTTAAACTGATCTTTTCGTTCTCGCCAAATGCACGTCCTACATCCGTGAAGGCAAAAAGACGCAGTGTTCGGTCGTTGCCTGCGCCAGGAAATGGCGCAAGCAGCTCTGCGTTCAAGACAATTTTCTTGGCGCCGCCCAAATAAAGCGTGTTGGAGCTGTCTGAAGGGCCCAGAGTAGATTGCTGGAACCCACGAACACTGCCCAAACCGCCCACAAAGTAGTTCTTGAAGAGGGGGTATGGTCGGTCAGACAAGCCTTGACCCCAACCCAAGTCGGCATTCAAAGCCAATGTGTACTTTTTAGTTAAAGGTGTGTATTGCTGAATTTGGTAATTGGTACGGATGTAACGGGCATCACCCGTCGCACTTAAGTCTGAATTAAATCGTTGCAAGATACCCCGTGTTGGCACAATGGCACTGTCGCGGCCGTCTCTGCCCCACCCAATGGTGAATGGCAGGGAGGTGCTGCTGTAGCCAAACTGCTGCATGTACTCCACATAGGCATTGGGTAAGTTGTTGCCAGGGCGGATTGAGGTTTGCTCTAAATTGGCACCAAAATAAACGGTATCAATTTCGCTGAAGGGCACACCGAAACGCATGCCCGCACCTGAACTGACCAAGCTGTAGGCATTCAAATCACCCAGATAAGGCCTTGTTGTGCGGTGAAAAACATCAATGGTTCGTGAAATACCATCTGAGGTGAAATATGGGTCGGTGGTGCTGACCACAATGGTTCGGTTGAATCTGCTGGTGTTAACTTCGGTCGCCAAATAATTGCCAGAACCGAAAGCGTTTTCTTGGCGAATACCGAAACTCAAAGCGACTTTTTCGGCCGATGAAAATCCTGCTCCCAAAGAAACACTGCCCGTGGGTTTTTCAACCACATTGATCGTCAGGTCTACCTGATCTGTGGTGGCAGGTACTTCTTGTGTGTCAATGTTGACCTCGGTAAAGAAACCCAAGCGATCGACTCGATCGCGGGACAGCTTGATTTTGTCGCCGTCGTACCAAGCCGATTCAAGTTGTCTGAACTCACGGCGAATCACTTCGTCGCGAGTTCGGTTGTTACCGGCCACATTGATGCGTCGAACGTAAGCTCGACGTGAGGGCTCTGCCAGCAGAACGAAACTGACGCGGTTGTTGAGCCTGTCTATTTCTGGCCGTACATCGATACGCGCAAATGCAAAACCAAATTTACCGAAGTAATCTGTAAACGCTTTGGTGGTTACCGCGACTGTTTCTGCGTTGTAGGGTTGGCCAAGACCTATTTTGACCAGGGCCTTGAACTCGTCATCTTTGGCCAAGTAGTTGCCTTCAAGTTTGACACCAGAGACCACGAATCGCTCACCCTCAGTTACATTGATGGCAATAGAAATGTCTTGCTTGTCAGGAGAGATGGCCACTTGTGTGGAATCAATTCGAAACTCAAGGAAGCCACGACTTAGGTAAAAAGATCGAAGCGATTCGAGGTCAGCATTGAGCTTGGTACGGGAATAACGATCTGACTTGGTGTACCAACTTAACCATCCGCCAACATCCAAATTGAACTGTTCTTTGAGAGTTCCCTCGGAAAAATTTTGGCTGCCGATGATGCGAATTTCTTTGATTTTGGAAGGTCCGCCTTCGCTCACGGTGAAGGTCAGTTTCACCCGATTGCGCTCAACGGGTGTCACGGTTGTAACCACCTCTGCACCATACAAACTGCGCGTGATGTATTGGCGCTTTAATTCTTGCTCGGCTTTGTCTGCCAAGGCTTTGTCGAAAGGCCGCCCCTCAGAGATGCCGACTTCTTTCAAAGCCTTCACCAAGACGTCTTTGTCAAACTCTTTCAAGCCCACCCACTCTACTTCTGAAATAGAGGGACGCTCCTCCACAATGACCACCAACACATCGCCCTGTGCATCAAGCCTAACGTCCTTGAACAAACCCAATGCAAACAAAGACCGAATAGCGGCGGCACCAGACTCGTCGTTGTAAAGGTCACCGACACGAAATGGCAAAGAGGCAAAGACCGTACCAGACTCAACACGTTGAAGACCCTCAACGCGGATGTCTTTCAATTTGAATGGCTCAACAGCCCACGCAGACATGCTGCCTATTGCTGCTGCGACCAACACGCACAAGTGTGGCAAGCGGAATCGATTGGAAAGAAATTTCATGCGTTTGAATTAAGTAAAGAGTCGCGTCAAGTCATTGAAAAACGCCAAGGCCATGATGAAAACCAACATCGCCAAACCGACTTTTTGCAAACCCCGCTGCCAAGCAACGGAAACCGGTTTGCCGGTCAGAGACTCCCAAAGATAATACATCAGGTGACCGCCGTCCAACATGGGAAGTGGCAGGAGATTGAGAAGACCCAAGCTGACACTGATTAAACCCAAAAAAGTGAGGTAGGAGGGCAAGCCCCTTTGGGCTGACTGCCCAGCCTGTTCTGCAATGGTTAGAGGGCCACTCAAGTGCTTTGAAGAGGCTTCACCCGTGAGCATTTGCCCAATGAGCTGGCCCGTCAAAAGCGTGATTTGACTGACTTGACCGTAGCCTTTCGCCAAACCCTCGAAAAGACCTGCACTGACCCACTCTGTCTCAGAAGGCACACCGACCACCGCGCCAATTCGCCTGACTGCACTAGAGTCAGCTTGGCCTGGCTGCACGGTAAGCACGGGCTTTACAGCCAAGGAAAGGCGCTGCCCTTGCCGATCAATTTCCCAAACTGCGGCCTGATCAGACTGCTCTGCGATGTCATTGGGGGCAGCGCCTTCCTTAGAAGCTTCTTCTATGGCAATGTCGCCCCGAATCAAAGCCCTTAAATGCTGAGCATCCTTCACCTCCTGCTTGCCCACCTTCAAAACCAAATCACCCGTTTGTAGCCCAGCTATGTCGGCCGCAGCACCTGCCTCTACCCGGCCAATGATTGGCAAAACCTTGGGGTGACCCCACCAAGCGACGGCACTGAACAAAACAACGGCCAAAAGCAAATTGGCCAGTGGACCTGCAGCCACAATGGCCGCACGAACTTTCAAACTGCGCTGATCGAACGCCAAGGCCAATTGATCGGCAGGCACTGATGACTCACGACTGTCGAGCATCTGAACATAGCCGCCCAGTGGCAAGGCGCTAATGACAAACTCCGTGTTTTGCCCAGCCCTAGGATGTTTGGCACGCCAGCGGTAAATGGCTTTGCCAAAGCCAATTGAAAAGACCAACACGGGAACCTTGCAGGCAACGGCCATTCGGTAATGCCCATACTCATGCACCGCAATTAAGAGGGTGAGCGCAAATAAAAAAGAAAGAAGCGTCAGCACGGTTCAAATTCAGGGCTGGCAAGCACGAACTGCTTCGCAGGCAAAAGCGCGACTTTGCGCATCAAGCTCAATCAAGTCAGACAAACTTTGGGGCGCATTCGGTTGCACTTTGATCAAGGTTTCAGTATTCACCTTGTGAATTTGATCAAACCTGATTTGCTTGTTCAAAAAGGCTTCCACCGCAATTTCGTTGGCCGCGTTGAGCACCGCACAGGTGCCCGAAGCTGCACTCAAAGATTGCCAAGCCAATGCCAAACCTGGAAACCTTTCGGGGTGGCCATGGTCATCAATGGCCTCAAACGTCATTGGCTTCAAATTGTGAAAATCAAGCGTTTGAGCACCTGATGTCATGCGCTCTGGCCAACTCAAGCCATAGGCTATTGGCACTCGCATGTCGGGTGTACCCAACTGCGCCACGATGGAAGTGTCTTTGTACTTCACCATCGAATGAATCACGCTTTGCGGATGAATGACCACGGAAAGTTGATGCGGTGCTACGCCAAACAAATAACGCGCCTCAATGACCTCTAGGGCTTTGTTCATCATGGTGGCCGAATCGACTGAGATTTTTCGACCCATGACCCAATTAGGGTGCGCACAAGCTTCTTCAGGAGTGACATTTTTCAGGGTGGCCACATCGCGTGTCCTAAAAGGCCCACCGGAAGCGGTCAAGATAATTTGATCAATTCGGTCAGCCCAAGTGGCCGGGTTTTCGGGTAAAGACTGAAACACCGCTGAATGCTCGCTGTCAATGGGTAAAAGCACAGCGCCACCTTTTTTGACAGCATTTAAAAAAACTTCGCCACCGACGACCAAGGCCTCTTTGTTGGCCAGCAACAAGCGCTTACCGGCATGCGCCGCAGCCAAACAGGGCGACAAGCCCGCTGCTCCCACAATGGCTGCCATGACGGCATGCACTTCTTCGTGGGCAGACACCCAATCAAGGGCTTCAGGCCCCCATCGCACTTCAACCGGCAAGCCTTCGGCCTTGATGCGCTGTGCCAACATGCGTCCTGCATCCTCTTGGGCCATGACGGCGAACCTAGGCTTGAACTTGGCACATTGGGCCAAAATTAAATCAACCTGTTTTGAGGCTGTAAGAGCAAATACCTGAAAGTTGTCGAGGTGATTGGACAACACATCCAATGTGTTGGTACCAATTGAACCGGTAGAACCCAGAATGGTGATGTTTTGTTTCATAAGGTAAGTTACCTGATTAAACTTTGGGCCATTGCAGCAGCATCATGGCAATGGGCAAAGCTGGCAGCAAAGCATCCAAGCGATCGAGCACACCACCATGTCCGGGCAACAGCTTGGAGCTGTCTTTAACTCCCGCGCTGCGTTTGACCAAGGACTCAACCAAATCGCCCACCACACTCATGGCGGTTAAAAAGGTCAAACTCAAGGCCCCTAAAAAATAACCATGCGACATCATTTGAGAGAAAAAGCTAACACCTTGCCATTGGTAAGTTTGCTCTAAATGCATCCAAACAAAGGCCACGGCAAACACACCCAGTAAGCCACCAATAGCACCTTCCCAGCTTTTACCAGGACTTACAGAAGGGGCTAGTTTTCGGTGAATAATTTTGCCGCCGAAAGCTCGGCCAAAGAAATAGGCAAAAACATCGGCCGCCCAAACTACGCAGAAAATAGACAGTAAGAGTTGCACGCTGGTCGTTCGGGCCTGCGCCATGGCCAACCAAGCAATGCTTAAAAGAATGACCCCAAAGACCCACCTCAAATTGCGTGGCCACAAAGACCAACCCTGTACCCCGCGCAGCAGCATCCAGGCCGTTAAGCCAACCCAAACAGACCCAGCCAGAGACCAAAGCCAAGTTGTTGCCTGCAGGGTCCAACCTGCCCACCAAGCAAATGCGCACAAAGCTGCGCAAGCGAGACCGGAAAAAAGAGCCTGAAACCGATTCAAGCCATTCATGTTGGCCCACTCCCAAGCGCCCGCTGCGATGAGGATGATGGACAAAATTAAGAAGGCTTGGGGGGTTTCTGCAAAAAGTGCAGGCAATAAAACAGCCAACAAGGCAAGTGCGGTGACGATGCGTTGCTTGAGCATCGAATCAACCTGTGACCAGCGACGGGTTGGTGATTCTATGCATGAAGCCAGAAACATCGCCCATTAAACGGCCATGATTTCTTGTTCTTTGCCTGCAACCAAATGATCGATTTCGGCAATGTGTTTGTCTGTGACTTTTTGCACTTCTGCCTCTGAACGTTTTTGTTCGTCTTCAGAAGCCAGTTTTTCTTTGACTAATTTTTTGACCGATTCATTGGCATCGCGACGCAAATTGCGAACTGCAATTTTGGCGTTCTCGCCTTCGGTGCGAACCAACTTGGTCATTTCACGCCGGCGCTCTTCGCTCATGGGCGGCATTGGCACGCGAATAAGGTCGCCCATAGAGGCTGGATTCAGTCCCAAGTCGCTTTCGCGAATGGCCTTTTCAATCTTGGCAGCCATGCTTTTTTCCCAAGGCTGAACGCTGATAGTGCGTGAGTCAATGAGCGACACATTGGCCACCTGAGACAAAGGGACCGTTGAGCCGTAATAGTCCACTTGGATGGTGTCCAAAATGGCTGGGTTGGCACGGCCCGTGCGAATTTTGGTGAGGTTATTTTTGAAAGCCGCAATGGACTGGTCCATTTTGGTTTGCGTTGTTTTCTTGATGTCTTCTAAGCTCATGAAATACTCCGTGGCCAAATTTGGCGGGGTCAAGAATTAGACGTAGACCAAAGTACCCTCATCTTCACCCATGACCACACGCTTGAATGCGCCATGCTTGAAAATAGAGAACACCTTGACAGGCAGCTTTTGGTCGCGGCACAGCGCAAAGGCAGTGGCGTCCATGATGCCCAAGTTTTTAGAAATGGCTTCGTCAAAAGAGATCTTGTTGTAACGCGTGGCGGTGGGATCTTTTTTGGGATCGGCTGAATACACGCCATCGACTTTGGTGGCTTTGAGAACCAGCTCGGCACCAATTTCGGCACCACGCAATGCAGCCGCTGTATCGGTCGTGAAGAAAGGGTTGCCGGTACCAGCTGCAAAAATAACAACTTTACCTTCTTCAAGGTACTGAAGGGCCTTGGGGCGAACATAGGGCTCTACCACTTGCTCAATGGCAATGGCCGACATCACGCGGGCTGTGAGACCAGCTTTGTCCATGGAATCTGCAAGAGCCAAAGAGTTCATGACAGTGGCCAACATGCCCATGTAGTCGGCAGTGGCACGATCCATGCCCACAGCGCCGCCAGCCACACCTCTGAAAATGTTGCCGCCGCCAATGACCACTGCAACTTGGACACCTAAACGGGTGACCTCGGCAATTTCTTCGACCATTCGAACGATGGTGGCGCGGTTGATTCCAAACTGATCGTCACCCATCAAAGCCTCGCCTGACAGCTTGAGCAAAATACGCTTGTGGGCTGGTTTGGCGATGGTCATGACAGGCTCCTCAAAAAGACAGATTTAGTTTAGCGTTGAATCGCCCCTTTGGGCGACCCTGTTTACCCGGGTTTTAACCCTGATATGGCGGCAAATTAGCCGGCGTTTTGGGCTGCGGCCACTTGGGCTGCAACTTCAGCAGCAAAGTCGTCGACCTTCTTCTCAATGCCCTCGCCCACCACGTACAAAGTGAAGGCTTTGACTTGGGTGGCTTCAGCTTTGAGCATTTGCTCAACGGTTTGCTTGTCGTTTTTCACGAAAGTTTGGTTGTTCAAAGACACTTCTTTGAGGTACTTTTGAACAGAGCCTTCGATCATTTTGGCAGCGATCTCGGCGGGTTTGCCAGACTCTGCAGCCTTGGCAGTGGCCACTGAACGCTCTTTTTCGATCAGGTCAGCTGGCACGTCGTTGCTGGTCAAAGCCACAGGCTTCATTGCGGCAACGTGCATGGCAACGTCTTTGGCTGCGGTGTCTTTGCCTTCGTACTCGACCAACACACCAATGCGAGTGCCGTGCAAATAAGTAGCGATTTGAGCACCACCGGCCACGCGCTTAAAGCGGCGGAAGCTCATGTTTTCACCGATTTTGCCAATGAGGCCTTTGCGAACTTCTTCCAAAGTAGGACCAAAGCCGTCTTGGCTGTAGGGCAATTCGCCCAGAGCAGCCACATCGGCGGGGTTATGCAGTGCAGCCAACTTGGCACCTGCGTTGGCCAAGGCCAAGAAGCTGTCGTTTTTGGTTACGAAGTCTGTTTCACAGTTGACTTCGAGCATGGCGCCTGTATTGCCTTCCGTGTAGGCCACGATCACGCCTTCAGCAGTCACGCGGGAAGCAGCTTTGCCAGCTTTTGTACCCAATTTGACACGCAACAGCTCTTCAGCTTTAGCCATGTCGCCATCGGCTTCGGTCAAAGCTTTTTTGCATTCCATCATGGGGGCATCGGTTTTGGCGCGCAGTTCAGCGACCATGCTTGCGGTAATTGCCATTTGATTTCTCCGTTTCGTCTTCGAATTAAGGTTCGAACTAATTAAAAATTGATAAAAACTAAGTGAGACTCAGCTTAAAAAAAAGGGGCAAGAAGCCCCTTTTCTCTGGTTGAGCAGGCCTTAAGCAGCAGCTTCTTGCACTTCAACAAATTCGTCTGCGCCTTCAGCGGCAACAGCATTGACCACATCTTGAACGGCGTTGGCACGACCTTCAATGATGGCGTCGGCAATGCCGCGAGCATACAAAGTGACGGCTTTGGATGAGTCGTCGTTGCCTGGAATGATGTAGTCGATGCCTTCGGGAGAGTGGTTGGAGTCAACCACGCCAATCAATGGAATACCCAGTTTTTTGGCTTCCAGGATGGCGATCTTGTGGTAACCCACGTCGATCACGAAGATGGCATCTGGCAATGTGGCCATGTCTTGAATGCCACCGATGTCTTTTTCAAGCTTATCGATTTCACGTTTGAACATAAGTTGTTCTTTTTTGCTCAAAGAGTCGAGGCCGACTTCTTGTTGGGCTTTCATGTCCTTCAAGCGCTTAATGGAAGTCTTGACGGTTTTGAAGTTGGTCAGCATGCCGCCCAACCAGCGTTGGTCTACGTAAGGCACGCCGGCGCGCTGAGCTTCAGCGGCCACGGTGTCACGGGCTTGGCGCTTGGTGCCCACCATGAGGATGTTGCCGCGGTTTGCAGAAAGTTGTTTGACGAACTTCAATGCGTCTTGGAACATCGGCAAAGATTTTTCCAAGTTGATGATGTGAATTTTGTTGCGGTGACCGAAGATGAAAGGGGACATCTTGGGGTTCCAGAAGCGAGTTTGGTGACCAAAGTGGACACCGGCTTCCAGCATTTCGCGCATGGTAACGGACATATTGATTCTCCGAAGGTTAGGTCTAAAATCCGGTTCACACATTGGCAGCTTGGTCGGGCCCTTTCGGGTTTGATCTAAACAGCCAACACCTTGAAGGAGCCGGTTTGCGATTTACTAGCAGGGAAATTCCTGCTTAGCCAGTCGAGTATAGCATCCCAAACTGCGCTTTTTCTAGCACTTTTTAAAGCCTTTTACGATCTCCCAACAATCCCGTTGCCCACCCAATTGAACCAAAGACCATGCGCCAAGACCTGATTGCCACGCTTCAAGCCATTGCCCTAAAGCACACCAGCCCCCAGGCCGAATGGGAAAAAAGCCACGAAATTGCCAGCAGCTTAGCTTGCAACAAGGTGTTTTTAGAATTGGCGCCTGCAGCAGGCCCTTCTGTTTTGCGGGAAAAAAGCCTGGTTAACTCAGCCCTCAAAGGCTTGGCCTTTTCGGTCAAGGACTTGTTCGATATTGCAGGCCAACCCACATTGGCTGGTTCTACCGTACTCAAAGGCACTCCTGCCGCCCATACCGACTGCCCTGCCGTGGCAAGGCTCAAGGGTGCCGGAGGCGCCAACCTCGGCAGAACCAACATGGTGGAGTTTGCATTTTCTGGGGTTGGCAATAACCCCCACTACGGAACACCTGCTGCGTGGGATGCCAAAACAAATAAACCCGTTCTAAGCAACGGGCAAGGCCATGTGCCAGGCGGTTCGTCTTCAGGGGCAGCTGTTTCGGTGGCCACAGGCGCAGCTTTTATTGGAATGGGATCGGACACTGGCGGTTCGATTCGCATTCCTGCTGCATTGAATGGCTTGGTTGGCTTTAAAAATACAGCTCGCCTTGTGCCTACAGATGGGGCATTGCCTTTGTCCACCACCATGGACACAGTTTGTGCCATGACGCGCAGCGTGAGAGATGCCGTGTTGGCGCATGAAGTTTTGGCCGCAAGGCATGTAGCGCGCTCAAGCAGGTCGCTTTCTTCCTATAAATTGGCTGTGCCCACTCGCCGCATGTTGGATGACATGGAAACGGGGGTGCAAAAGGCTTGGGAGCGCTGCCTTTCTCGTTTGTCTCAAGCGGGCGCCAACATTGTAGAAATCGACATGCCTGAAATCAGTGAGTTGCCAGGACTATTGGCCACCGGGGGCTTTAGTGCCGCTGAAAGTTTCACATGGCATCGCCATCTTTTAGAGAAAGACACCTCTGCTTACGACCCTCGCGTTGCGGCCCGCATTGTGCTCGGTGCCAATATGAAGGCTTTTGAATATCTGGATTTACAAGTGGGTCGAGTCGCGTGGATTGCCCGCATGCAAGCAGCCTTGAATCAATGCGATGCCGCCCTCTCACCGACCGTGCCCATTTATGGACCCACTCTGCAAAGCGTCGCGCCTGGCGCAGAAAGAGACGGTGCTTTTTTTACCGCCAATGGTTTGTTACTGCGCAATACCAGCTTAGTCAACATGCTAGACGGCTGTGCTTTGTCATTGCCCATGCATGAGGACGGCGAATTACCCAGCAGCCTCATGGTTTGGCAAGGCCCCATGAAAGACGATGCTGTTTTGAATATTTCACTGGTCATTGAGGCCGCTTTGAGCGCATCATGATGCAGATGCAGATATAAAAGCAAAAGCGCTCATTATTCAAGCTTGTCATGGTTTGAAATTAACTTTGAAAAAAATAAACACACTTGATCAACTGAAGTTATTCGATGTGGCACAAACACGCCAGCTTGAAGCCCTTGCAGCTGCGCAAAATTCAAGTGAACGCAGCTTGATGGAACAAGCCGGTTTGGCCATTGGGCAACTGGCCATGGCCATCAAACCCTTTGCCACTTGTTATTGGATTATTTGCGGGCCAGGCAACAATGGGGGCGATGGCTTAGAAGCTGCCATTTATTTGCATCGACAGGGTCAGAAGCTGGGGGTGGTATTGTGGCAACCCAACATGAAGCGTCCAGCCGATTCAGTCAAGGCTTTGAGAAAAGTAAAGTCACTTGGCATCGGCTTGAAGTCGCACTTAGATTTCACTCGCAATATTCAAACAACTGATTTAGTGATAGATGCGCTGCTGGGCATTGGCATGCGCCATCAAACAGCTGGCACCAAAGCTTTGGAAGCAGATCGCTTTTCCGGCATTCAAAATTGGATTGTGTCGGCTTACCATTCGGGGGCTGATGTGTTGGCCGTTGATGTTCCCTCTGGACTCAATGCCAACACAGGCAACTTCAACGATCCATTGTTGCAAAACGCATCCATCAGAGCCACTCACACGCTGCAATTGCTCAATGCAAAGCCAGGGTGCTTCACGGCTCACGGCAGAGACGCCTGTGGTACGCAATGGCTTGATACCTTAGGCAGTGAACAACTGCAAAATGACGCAGCGGGAATTGCGCGTTTGAACACTCCGCCAAGAGCGGCACCGCAGCACTTGCATGCCAGCCACAAAGGCACTTATGGCGATGTTGCGGTGATAGGCGGTGAGTCTTTTCAAACACGTGGCATGGGCATGACCGGCGCAGTTGATCTAGCGGCATCAGCCGCTTTGCATGCTGGCGCTGGGCG
The DNA here is from genome assembly GCA_903961095.1 of uncultured Burkholderiales bacterium. GTDB lineage: Bacteria > Pseudomonadota > Gammaproteobacteria > Burkholderiales > Burkholderiaceae_C > Limnohabitans_A. Next base: position 21,988 of record CAJCDH010000268.1, read on the forward strand.
GGTGATGGCTTGTTATTTAAATGACCACTCACCACAAGCACATCACACCGAAGTGATGCTGCGAAGCTTTGAAGCGCTTCAACTCCAACAAGGCGTGGTGGTATGCGGTTGTGGCGGAGGTCTAGCCATCCAAAAGATTTTGCCCAAAGTTTTGCAAGAAAGTGCACGACTTGTTTTAGATGCAGATGCTTTGAATGCCATTGCCAAAGATCCATGGCTGCAAGATTTAGTGCGGCAAAGAGCCGTGCAAAAAAAGTCCACCATCATGACCCCCCACCCGCTAGAGGCCGCTCGTCTTCTCAAGATAGAAACTGCCAGCGTTCAAAACGATCGCCTGCATGCGGCTCATCAATTGGCGTCCCAGCTGCATTGCACTGTGGTACTGAAGGGCTCTGGTTCGGTGATTTCTGAGCAAGGCCATACCAGTGCAATCAACTTCACAGGCAATGCTCGCTTGGCCACAGGTGGCACGGGCGATGTGCTTTCTGGCGTCGTGGGGGCGCGCCTAGCCCAAGGCCTCAGCGCATTTGAGGCAGCCTGCACCGCTGTCTATGAGCATGGTTTAGCGGCCGAAAGAGCACCGCTCTCATTCACCTTAACAGCCGGTGCCTTAGCGCAACTTATCCGCGGCCCGCAAATGGCATCTTGGTAGCCATCACCGTGTGGAACATCACATTGGCCTCCAAGGGCAAACTGGCCATGTAAACCACCGAGCTACCAACCAAGGCGACATCCATCAAAGGCTCAGCTTTGATTTCGAGATTGGCTTGCGGCACACCTTTGGCCATCTTCATGGCCATGGGAGTGGCGGCATTGCCCACATCAATTTGACCTACTGCAATATCGTACTGACGGCCATCCAGTGAAGCTGTTTTGGTTAAGCCAGAAACAGCATGCTTGGTCGATGTGTAAGCAATGGAAAAAGGACGCGGAGTGGTTGCCGAAATAGAGCCGTTGTTGATAATGCGACCGCCCATGGGTGTTTGGTCTTTCATGACACGAAAGGCTTCACGAATGCACAAGAACATGCCAGTCAGGTTGGTGTCGACCACACCCTTCCACATTTCCAAACTGAGTTCGGGTAAAGGAATCGCTGGCGTGCTGACACCTGCGTTGTTGAACAACAAATCGACGCGGCCAAAAGTTTTGACGCACTGGGCAAACAGGTTGGCCACTGAGTCTTCTTGCGTGACATCGGTGGGTACAGCCAAAACCTTGAAATCGGGGTTGAGGGCTTTGGCCTCAGCCACCACTTCTTCCAAATTGGCAATACGGCGACCCGCCAATACAACCGACCAGCCTGCGCTTAACAAAGCCAATGCAGTGGCCTTGCCTATACCAGAGCCTGCACCAGTGACGATGGCAATTTTGGAATTTTGTGTCATGTGGGTTGTCTCCTGAAAAAATGTGGTGTGAATAAATGTAGAGTGCAGGCCAGGTCGATCAGTTTCAACGCCGAGATTTACGGGCTTGGCTTGACTTCTTCTTGCCTGCTAACTTGGGAGGTGTGCCGGCAGATCCTGGTTTGGCATGCCGGTTAGATGAACCCAAGCTGTCCATTTTTCTGGCATTGAAGGGGCGCGACTTGGGTTTGCCTTTTGAACCATCAGCATCCAAAGAAACACCGCGCGGGCTCCCATTTGAGCCTGACTTTGACGTGCCTTTGTCTCGCAGAGGTCTTGCGCCAAACTCTTCGGCTGGATTGACCAAGCGGAAATCAATTTTGCGACCATCCAAATCGACACGGCTCACTTGAATTTGGACGCGTGTGCCTATGGCATAGCGAATACCAGTTCTCTCGCCGCGCAATTCTTGTCGTGCTTCGTCAAATCTAAAATACTCGCCGCCCAACTCGGTGATGTGAACCAAGCCCTCCACATACAAGTTGTCGAGGGTGACAAAAATTCCGAAGCTGGTGGCCGAAGTGACAACGCCAGAGTACTCCTCACCCAAATGCTCCCGCATGTATTTGCATTTGAGCCAAGCCTCAACGTCGCGACTGGCTTCATCAGCACGGCGTTCATTGGCACTGCAATGCAAACCTGCAGCTTCCCAAGCTTGTTGCTCGGCAGGTGACATTTTGATACGCGGCGCATCGTCCATCTGTGCGCCAGCTTTATTTTTTTGCAAACGCTTGGCCAGTTTGGCATGCGCTTCACCAGGCAAAGGCAATGTGGGCAACTGGTATTTCTTGTGCGCCAAGATGGCTTTGATCACACGGTGCACCAGCAAGTCTGGGTAGCGTCTGATGGGGCTGGTGAAGTGCGTGTATGCCTCGTAAGCCAAGCCAAAGTGGCCGCTGTTGATGGGCGTGTAAATGGCTTGCTGCATGGACCGCAGCAGCATGGTGTGAATTTGCTGTGCGTCTGGCCGTTCTTTGGTGGCTTGTGCAATGTGCTGAAACTCGCTGGGCTTGGGTTCATCACTCACGGTGTAGGGCAAACCAAGCGCCTTCAAATAGTTGCGCAACAAATCTTTCTTTTCGGGTGTAGGCCCTTCGTGTACACGGAACAAGCCTGGGTGCTTGCTGTTTTGAATGAAGTCGGCACTGCACACATTGGCCGCCAACATAGCCTCTTCAATAAGTCGGTGCGCTTCGGTGCGAACGCGTGGCACAATTTTTTCTATGCGTCCGTTATCGTCGCAGATGATTTGGGTTTCGGTGGTTTCAAAATCGACTGCACCACGCACCGCCCTTGAAGACAACAACGCACGATAGACATCGTGCAAATTGAGCAAATCGTTGACACGTGCTTTGCGCTTGATAGCTTCAGGGCCACGCGTGTTGGCCAAAATGGCGGCCACTTCGGTATAAGTAAAGCGCGCATGGCTGTACATCACAGCAGGATAAAACTGATAGGCGTGAATCTCGCCTTTGACCGTGATAAGCATGTCGCAAACCATGCACAAACGCTCTACCTCAGGATTGAGTGAGCACAATCCGTTGGAGAGTTTTTCGGGCAACATGGGAATGACTCGCCGCGGAAAATAAACGCTGGTGGCTCGGTCATAAGCATCGATGTCAATGGCACTGCCAGTCGACACATAGTTGCTGACGTCAGCAATGGCTACCAACAAACGCCAAGCTTTGGCTTTGCCAATTTTGGCGGGCTCGCAATACACCGCATCATCAAAGTCGCGCGCATCTTCGCCGTCGATGGTGACCAACGGAATATCTGTTAAATCTATTCGGTCTTTGGAATCCTGGGGTCGAACTTTGTCGGGCAACTCTCGCGCCAACTCTAGACAAGCTGCAGAGAATTCGTGCGGCACGCTGTACTTGCGAACTGCAATGTCAATCTCCATTCCGGGATCGTCAATTTCACCGAGGACTTCTTTCACACGACCCACAGGCTGGCCAAACAACGCCGGAGGCTCTGTCAATTCAACCACCACCACTTGTCCAGGCTTGCCTGCACCGATGCCCACTTTGGGTATGAGAATATCTTGACCATAGCGCTTGTCCTCAGGCGCAACAATCCATATGCCCCCTTCGTTCAACAAGCGGCCAATGATGGGATGCGCTGGTCGTTCAATGATTTCAACCACGCGACCTTCAGGCCTGCCTCTGCGATCTTGTCGAACAATACGAACCTTGACGCGATCTTTGTGCAACACTGCACGCATTTCGTTGGGCGGCAAAAAGATATCACCTTCTGCATCGTCGCGGATGAGGAAGCCATGGCCATCTCGATGACCTTGCACGCTGCCCTCGATTTCATCGAGGACTCCGGAGGGTTGGCTAATTTTTTTGATATACAATCCTTTGTTCTTGTCCTGAGAGCCCAGGTGGCGGAATTGGTAGACGCACTAGTTTCAGGTACTAGCGAGTAACTTCGTGGGGGTTCGAGTCCCTTCCTGGGCACCAAGTTTA
>CAJCDH010000269.1 GCA_903961095.1 uncultured Burkholderiales bacterium
ATGGGACCCGCGCGGGTGGCGAAATTGGTAGACGCACCAGGTTTAGGTCCTGACGGTAGCAATACTGTGCGGGTTCGAGTCCCGCCCCGCGCACCACTTACTAACAAGAGAAGACCATGTCAGTTACTGTAGAAACATTGGAAAAATTGGAACGCAAAATCAGCTTGTCACTGCCTGTGACTGCAATCCAATCCGAAGTCGATGCTCGTTTGAAAAAAATGGCACGCACCGTCAAGATGGATGGTTTTCGTCCAGGCAAAGTGCCCATGAATGTGGTGGCACAACGCTACGGTTACTCGGTTCAGTACGAAGTCATGAATGACAAAGTTGGTGAGGCATTTGCCATTGCTGCCAACGAAGCCAAAGTTCGCGTTGCCGGTCAGCCCCGCATATCTGAAAAAGAAGGCGCGCCCGAAGGCGAGTTGGCTTTCGATGCCATCTTTGAGGTCTACCCAGAAGTGAAATTAGGTGACTTAAGTGCTGCCACTGTTGAAAAGCTCAATGCGCAAGTGACAGACGAAGCCATCGACAAAACTGTCGATATTTTGCGCAAACAACGTCGCACCTTTTCACAACGTCCCGCTGCTGACGCCGCTATCGATGGCGACCGTGTCACTGTCGACTTTGAGGGCAAGATCGATGGCGAAGAGTTTTCTGGCGGTAAAGCTGCGGACTTCCAATTCTTGGTTGGCGAAGGCCAAATGTTGAAAGAGTTTGAAGAAGCTGTTCGCGGTATGAAAAATGGCGAAAGCAAAACTTTCCCATTGGCATTCCCTGCCGATTACCATGGCCAAGACGTAGCTGGCAAAACAGCCGATTTCATGGTCACTGTGAAAAAAATTGAAGCCGCTCATTTGCCTGAAGTCAACGAGGCCTTGGCCAAGTCTTTGGGCATTGCTGACGCATCCATCGATGGCCTGCGCGCAGATATTCGCAAAAACCTAGAGCGCGAAGTCAAATTTCGTTTGCAAGGTCGCAACAAACAAGCGGCCATGAATGCATTGGTCGAAAAAGCTGAACTCGATTTACCCAACTCGGTGGTCCAAAACGAAGTGGAGCGTTTGAAAGAGGGCGCTCGCGCCGATCTCAAGCAGCGCGGCATTAAAGATGCAGACAAAGCCCCCATCCCAGACGAAATTTTCCGTCCTCAAGCTGAAAGCCGAGTGCGTTTGGGCTTGGTGGTGGCCGAATTGGTCAAAGCCAACGCATTGAACGCAACTGAAGCCCAAATCAAAGCCCACATTGAAGAGCTGTCTTCTAGCTATGAGCGGCCTGATGATGTGGTCCGTTGGTACTATGGCGACAACCAGCGCATGGCTGAAGTTGAAGCGGTGGTCATTGAGACCAATGTGTCCGACTTCATCATGTCCAAAGCCCAGGTCACTGAAAAGACCATTAGCTTTGATGAGCTGATGGGTCAACAAGCCTAATCTAGACTCAGCAAGTCTTTACCTCCACTCAAGTTTGGAACCATCATGAATTCACTCGATATACAAGCCTTAGGCAATGTGCCCATGGTGATCGAAACGTCAGGTCGCGGCGAACGCGCTTATGACATTTACTCACGTTTGCTTAAAGAGCGGGTGATCTTCTTGGTGGGCGAAGTCAATGACTACACTGCCAACTCTGTGGTCGCTCAGTTGCTGTTTTTGGAAAGTGAAAATCCTGAGAAGGATATTTCTTTTTACATCAACTCGCCTGGTGGTTCTGTGAGTGCTGGCATGGCCATTTATGACACCATGAACTTCATCAAGCCCGATGTTTCCACTTTGTGCACAGGCATGGCGGCCAGCATGGGCGCGTTCTTGCTGTCTGCAGGCACCAAAGGCAAGCGCTTTTCCTTGCCCAATTCCAAGGTCATGATTCACCAGCCTCTAGGCGGCACACGCGGCCAAGCTACCGAAATTGAGATTCACGCCCGTGAAATCCTCAAAACTCGCGAGCAACTCAACAGAATCTTGGCAGAAAACACCGGACAGCCTCTAGAAAAGATCCAATTGGACACAGAGCGTGACTACTATTTATCGGCTGAAGAAGCCAAAGAATACGGTCTGATTGACCAAGTTATCTCAAAACGTCCCTGAGACACAACAAACCAGGGTCGAATTTAAGATTTCTGCCCTGTTTTTTGAAGACGGCGCCCCCTTTATGGGAGAGCGCCGTTTTTCTTTCGTTATCATAGGGAAAATAGAATCACAGGGCGTCGTTTATGGCCGATAAAAAAGGCTCAGTTACCGAAAAGAATTTGTATTGCTCCTTCTGCGGCAAAAGTCAGCATGAGGTCAAAAAGCTCATCGCTGGGCCTTCAGTCTTCATTTGCGATGAATGCATCGATTTGTGCAACGACATCATTCGCGATGAGTTACCCGCCACTGAAATTGCCAAGGACGCTAAATCTGGCCTTCCCACACCACTGGACATCAAAACCAATTTAGACAACTACGTCATCGGACAAGAAAAAGCCAAGCGCACCTTGGCAGTTGCGGTTTACAACCACTACAAGCGCCTGCGCCACAAAGAAGTCGCCAAAAAAGAAGATGTCGAATTGGCAAAGAGCAACATCTTGCTCATTGGCCCAACAGGCTCAGGCAAAACATTGTTGGCCCAAACTTTGGCGCGCATGCTCGATGTACCATTCGTGATGGCCGATGCCACCACACTCACTGAAGCGGGCTATGTGGGCGAAGACGTTGAGAACATCGTGTCCAAGTTGCTACAAAGCTGTAACTACGATGTTGACCGCGCACAGCGCGGTATTGTTTACATAGACGAAATAGACAAAATCACACGCAAGTCAGACAACCCGTCCATCACCCGCGACGTATCAGGCGAGGGCGTTCAACAAGCCCTGCTCAAGTTGATCGAAGGCACCATGGCCAGCGTTCCTCCGCAAGGCGGACGCAAGCATCCCAATCAAGACTTCTTGCAAATTGACACGACCAATATTTTGTTCATCTGTGGTGGTGCATTTGCCGGCCTAGAAAAGGTCATTGAAAATCGCACCGAAGCTTCCGGTATTGGTTTTGGCGCCGTGGTCAAAAGCAAGAAGCAACGCTCCCTTACCCAAGTCTTTACCGAAGTTGAGCCCGAAGATTTAATCAAGTTCGGTCTCATTCCCGAATTGGTAGGCCGTATGCCTGTGGTGGCTACCTTGGCAGAACTCACAGAAGAAGCCTTGGTTCAAATTTTGACCGAGCCCAAAAACGCCTTGGTCAAACAATTTGGTCAATTGCTCAACATGGAAGGCGTTGAACTAGAAATCAGGCCAGAAGCCCTGCACGCTATTGCGAAGAAAGCCCTCACCCGTAAAACAGGCGCTCGCGGTTTGCGTTCCATTTTGGAGCAGGCACTCATCGACACCATGTTTGACTTGCCCAACGCAACCAATGTCGAGAAAGTGGTGGTCGATGCTTCCACCATTGAAGACAACCACACACCTTTGCTTGTTTACCGCGAAGCGGCCAAGCAAGCTTGAGCTTTTCCAGCCCACCCCCTGAACCCGATGAAAAACCCTACTCACTCAAGGCTTGAAATCGGTAAAACAGGGGCCATCTATCCCCCAAACACAAGGGAATCTCATGTCTGGACACACACCACTGCCCTCTGAATTACTTGACCTGCCGATGTTGCCGTTGCGCGACGTCGTGGTCTTTCCGCACATGGTCATCCCACTCTTTGTGGGGCGGCCCAAAAGCATTAAAGCGCTTGAAAGCGCCATGCTCACCGACCGCCGCATTATGCTGGTGGCACAAAAAACTGCAGCCAAAGACGATCCTGAAGCAACCGATATGTTCGAAGTCGGCTGTGTGTCTACCATCTTGCAAATGCTGAAGTTGCCTGATGGCACCGTGAAGGTCCTGGTTGAGGGACAGCAACGCGCCAAAGTTAAAACCATCACCGATGGTGAAGCACATTTTGTGGCGACTGTCTTGCCAGTTGAAGTCTCTGCAGAAAAAGCTGAGCACAGCAGTGAAATTGAAGCCCTGCGCCGGGCCGTCATGCAGCAGTTTGATCAATACGTCAAACTGAATAAAAAGATTCCACCCGAAATCCTGACGTCCATCTCTAGCATTGATGAGCCAGGTCGTTTGGCCGACACCATTGCTGCGCACTTGCCCTTGAAGTTGGAAAACAAGCAAGTGGTTTTAGATTTGGCCAGCATTCGCGATCGCTTGGAAAACTTGTTCACCCAACTCGAACGCGAAGTCGATATATTGAACGTTGATAAAAAAATCCGTGGTCGGGTGAAACGTCAGATGGAAAAAAATCAACGCGATTTCTATTTGAACGAGCAAGTCAAAGCCATTCAAAAAGAACTCGGTGAAGGCGAAGAGGGCGCCGACATTGAAGAGATTGAAAAGAAAATCAAAGCCGCCAAAATGCCTGCTGAGGCGCGCAAGAAGGCTGATGCTGAGTTAAAAAAACTCAAACTCATGTCGCCCATGTCAGCTGAGGCTTCAGTGGTGCGCAACTACATTGAAGTTTTGACCGCCCTGCCGTGGAGCAAGAAAACCAAAATCAAACACGACTTGGGTAATGCCGAAGGCGTCTTAAATGAAGACCACTACGGTCTTGAAAAAGTCAAAGACCGCATCATGGAATATTTGGCGGTGCAACAACGTGTCGACAAAGTGAAGGCACCCATTCTTTGCCTGGTGGGCCCTCCTGGTGTGGGTAAAACTTCGCTGGGTCAATCGATCGCCAAAGCAACGGGTCGTAAATATGTTCGCATGGCCTTAGGTGGCATGCGCGATGAGGCTGAAATTCGCGGCCATCGTCGAACCTATATTGGCGCCATGCCTGGCAAGGTTTTGCAAAGCTTAAGCAAGGTCGGTACGCGCAATCCTTTGTTCTTGCTAGATGAAATAGACAAATTGGGCACTGACTTCCGCGGCGATCCTTCCAGCGCTTTGCTCGAGGTGTTAGATCCTGAACAAAACCACACCTTCGGTGATCACTACGTCGAAGTAGATTTTGATTTGAGTGACGTCATGTTTGTGGCTACGTCAAACTCCATGAACATTCCTTCTGCACTTTTAGACCGCATGGAAGTGATTCGTTTGTCGGGCTACACTGAGGATGAAAAAACCAGTATTGCGATCAAATATTTACTGCCCAAGCAGTTAAAAAACAATGGTGTCAAGGTCGAAGAACTCAGCATCAGCGATGCTGCTGTGCGTGATGTAGTCCGCTATTACACGCGTGAAGCCGGTGTGCGTTCGCTAGAGCGTGAGTTGTCCAAGATTTGCCGCAAAGTGGTTAAGAGTTTGTTGCTCAAACAAATGACTGCGCCTGTGCTGGTAACGCCCGATAACCTCAACGATTTCTTAGGCGTGCAAAAGTACACTTACGGCCGTGCTGAAGCACAAAACCAGGTGGGCCAAGTGGTTGGTTTGGCATGGACCGAGGTGGGTGGCGACTTGCTCACCATTGAAGCAGCACTCATGCCAGGCAAAGGGGTGATCACGCGCACCGGTTCTTTGGGCGACGTGATGAAAGAATCTGTGGAAGCTGCTCGAACCGTCGTGCGAAGCCGTGCTCGCATGCTGGGCATTAAAGACGATGTCTTCGAGAAAAAAGATCTGCACATTCACGTGCCCGATGGCGCTACGCCCAAAGACGGCCCCAGCGCTGGTGCTGCCATGACCACTGCCATGGTCTCGGCCATGACGGGCATCCCTGTGCGCGCCGATGTGGCCATGACGGGCGAGATTACATTGCGCGGCGAGGTAACAGCCATTGGCGGTTTAAAAGAAAAACTATTGGCTGCTTTGCGCGGTGGCATCAAGACTGTTTTGATTCCAGAAGACAACGTGAAAGACCTTCAAGACATTCCAGAAAATGTCAAAAATGGCTTAGAAATTGTGCCCGTCAAGTGGATAGACAAAGTGCTTGAAGTGGCCCTTGAAAAGATGCCGCAAGCTTTGCCAGAAGAGGAAGTTGCAGTTGTAGAAACGCCAGTCGTTACAGAGGCAAAGTCGGATGCCAAAGCAGGAGCCGTCAAGCATTGAGCAAATTTTTGGGAGAACTTTTAATTTCCCAAAAATTGCGCTACAATTCGCCAACGCTTTCAAAGTGGCATAGAATGCTGAGTTGATTGCAATGCGGGATTAGCTCAGTTGGTAGAGCGATACCTTGCCAAGGTATAGGTCGAGAGTTCGAGCCTCTTATCCCGCTCCAAACATTGAAAGATGAACCAACATCTTTCAGCAAATTAGGGAAGCGTCAGCTTCCCTTTTTTGTCATCAAAAATGGCGCGGTAGCAAAGCGGTTATGCACCGGATTGCAAATCCGTGTAGGTCGGTTCGACTCCGGCCCGCGCCTCCAAATTTCTCTTTAGAAATTTACAACAATGCCCCGTCAGGGGTTTTTTTGTGCCTTATTCATTTGTTTGTTCTAGGGCGCAGGCGCCAATACAGTGCTGAGTTAGGCTCTGCCGTGCCTTCAAATAGCATTGAATCTTGGATTGAATAACGATGCAAGCCTTCCAATTCGAAACTTAAATTTTTTTAAAGCCTCTTGATTTCTGAATCATTTGTTGATTTAATTGTCAAGCTGATAAGTTAAATGCAAAGGAAAAGTCATGACATTTAATCAAAAATATCTGGTTCTTTTAAGCTTTGCGGCCTTGGTTGCCTGCGGTGGCGGAGGTTCTAGTCCTACCGTAACACCTATTGCTGCCAATGAAGCCTACCCCTTAGGCATCGCTGTTGCTTCTCCAACTTCCATCGTTACCAGTAGCGCCCCACTTGTGGCCAAACTTGAGCTTCCATTTCTTCATCGAGTGGGTGATTGGTGGCAGCACCTAAGGAAGTCAACAATTGAAGGTGACCGAGCTCAGGTATCAGTTGCTTTGAGCACCATGTTACCCATGGGCAATGCTCATGCTGCCCCATTGAAGGTCATGGAAGGCTTGAATATCTCAAATTACATTCAACAAATTTTAAGTGGCTCCGCAACGCCTAGTACTGCAAACTTGCCTTTGAATGGTTTTTTCAAAACCTATACAGCAGCAAATTGCTATGGACCACAAGTTAAATATCTCAATCACAATGATGGCCCCGACGCTTCGCCAGCTTTGTTGCCTAGTGGCGATGTCGGAATGTGGTTAGACCGCAATGGGGATCAGGTAACAGGCACACCTTGCGCCGCAGCACAGCTAAATGCCTTGGTGGATCCTATTAAATCCAGGGCTAATGCCAGCCTGATGCTAGGTGCTCGGATGGTGGCTCTGGCTGTAGCGGGGACTGGTCTGCCTGTCGCCAACACAAGCAGCGCATTGACTTCCAGTTTCCAAACTTACCTAGACAGTGTAGTGCCTTCAGATACCACTGCAAACGTGACGTTGGCCGCCATCACCAACAATGGATCTGGTAGTTTTACATACCAATGGCGTGTTAGTTTTACAAAGGGTGCCAATGTGATGTGGCTACTGGTAAAGCTGACGCATAACAATACCAGCGCTGGTTTCACGGGTGTATTGCAATATGCTGTCTCAAACCTAGGCGCAAACACCCAATCAACTGCCAATTGTGCTTTAACCAAAAAACTGGCCGTAGCGGGCACATTGAGATATACCAAAACAAGCGCAAGTCAGGTTGATTTCTCATCTCGTGAAGCGCCTTATTGTGTCAACAGCGCCAGTGATTTGGTCACAGACTTTTCCACTTGGGTATCGTTAGATGCGAACAACGAGTTGGATCCTGCAAAAACTACATCAACTGATACAAAAGGTTGGCATCAGGATGGTGGCGGCTTCAAACGGTTCGCTGCTTCATTCAACCCGAGTACAGGTGCCGGTAATTACTTGTTTGCTTGGCAAGCAGGGGTGGGTGATTCGCATTCACGCATGTTTGCCGTTAACACTGCTTACAACAGTACTTCGGAAGCAAGAGATTTAAAAGCCTTTTTTGGCTTTGCCCCCAAAATGTCTACGACAAGCAACCCAGGCCGAATTGGAGAATTAATTTGTAATTGGGCTGGTCCTGGGAACAATCAATCACCATCCCATAATCGGTTTCAAAGCCAAACCTTGAATCTCTCATCAACTGCCACTGACTGGACATTTCCAACGGGTGCATCAACAGACAGCAAGATTAAATTTGCACCTACAAACAGTTGTAATTCAACAGGCACCATGACTTTTGATGTCGATTCAAACGGGACCATCTCTGTTGGGGAAGGCTTGAATACAACAAATAGTTTGGACAGACTAACCGGAACAAACACAACTGTATTTGGTGAAGTTACATCAAGGGGATTTAGCTTGCCCAGCATGTACTGATTAAATCCCATCGCCAATGGTGACGGCTGTCACTGCATGGCGTGGGCTAGGCATGGCATTAAGGCGATATGTGGGTCTGACTTTTTAAGAAAGCCGTGTGTATATTTTATTTTTTGTACAAAGGATTTCGTGGTCCATACAAAATTCCATTTGCGATGCCTGCAGTCAATAACCGATCACTGGTCATTTTGCCCACCGCATAACTTTGGTCAACAGCCGTTCCGATTATTTGCTTTACAAGTGCTGTGACCAGTAATGCAGCCAGACCGCCTTGTTGATTATTCTGTGATTCATCGCTAGAAGCTGTTGCTGCCCCTTCCCACAAAAGCTCACCCGTTCTGAGGTCAATTAATTTAGCCTCGGCTGTAACAATTGCAGCACTGCCAATTACAAAATATTTGGTGCCATAGTCTTTGATGTTGATGTAAAGACCCGCATCTGCACCAAAGATTTCATTTAATTTCTTTGTGCTGACCAAATGCATTTCATCAGCAATAGTAATTCCGTTAGCTTTGAATACTTCGTCTACAACAGTGACAGGAAGTACATAGAAGCCTGCTTCAGAAAGTGGTCGCTGAGTGTGTGTGTAAAAGCCGTAAGTTGCCTTGACATCGGGACTGCTGTTTTTGGGTGGTAGAACTAAGATCGACTTAGGGTCTGATTTTTTAAAGTTTGAATAGTCATAAGGCCCTTTGACTGCACAAGCAGTGAGACCCAAGACAAGAGCGCATGATGCAAGGACTGATAGTGACCTCATTGGATGCCCTTGAACCCGTTCAGGATGTTGTTGATATACGTGGTGGACTCTGGGTAAAGGCGTTTCTCTGTTTCAAACATTTGGCGCATCTCAATTGGTTTGCCAATTTTTTCGTATAGAAGTGCTAAGTGTGCATGGAAGCCAGGAGGCAGAATAAGGCCCTTGTCCTTCGACTCGCGCATGTGATTTTCCAATTGGAGAATTTGCGCCTCGGGCGGTTCTCCTTTGAAATAACTGTACGTTTGGGCTTCATAAGAACCCCAGTTGTAAAGTGTCCCTTTTTGCGCACAGCCCGTTAAAAATAAAACACACCATACAAAGAGAACTTTTTTCATTGGTTTTACTTCTTATTTCCGATTGAAAACTCCGGCATCGACTGCTTTAGCCAAATTGTCCACAGCTTCGCGTATTGCTAAATCGAGTACTTTGCCGTTCAGCGTAAAGTCATAGCTTGCAGTTGTTCCAAAACCCACAAGCTCACGATTGGAAAGTGAATATTCGCCTGCACCTTGTGAAGAGAAGATAACTTCTGAGGTTTGTGTGTTGACTACGTTCAAGCTTACTTTGGCGTAAGCAATTTGTTCCTTGCCTCTGCCTAGAATGCCAAACAATTGGTGGTCACCAACTTCTTTGCGGCCAAACTCTGTGATGTCTCCTGTGACCAAATAGTCAGCACCTTTAATTGTTTGTGCAACATTTTTAATGGCTGCCTCTTGTTTTGCTTCACTCATGTTTTCTCTATCAAGAACGCCAAACCTATTTGTCTGGTTTAAGTGAGCAACTAAAATTGTTTTGGATTGATTGCCAAGCCTGTCGACACCGTCACTAAAAATGCCTCGCATAAATGGCGATTTATTTTCAAATTTTCCAATTGAAACAGGCACTCGCACGCCAGCATATGGAATAGCAGCGACTTGAACTTTTTGGGGTGCAATAGCTCTTGAGGTCTCAACCGTTGCGCAACCTGATAAGGCCGTAAGGAATGCAAGACCCAGAGTTAATTTTGTAATGTTTGAGGTGATCATTTTTGGAATAATTGAAGGCTTTAAATTTATCTCGGCAAGGCCACATGTCTTGGCTTTACTCCCACGCATGATTAAACCCGCTAATTTGCTGAATTGGTATAGAGAATAGACGCCTTTTTCTAATCAGCACGAAATACGGATGATCTTTTCCAATCAAATCGTGAATGAGTTGTCCTACAACAAATGTCAGTTCAAAAAGTTTCAATTTTTTGGGTGATCATTTAAGTGAAAAGCTCGAATAAGAACCCATGACCAAATTCCGATCAAAAGCATTAAAAAAATCAGTCCTGCATAGATATATGCGCTAAAAAAGCCAATAATGGTGCCTAAATTGGTTCTATCAATGACTTTAAATTTTAATTCTTAAAAGCTTTCTCAAAATGTCTTTAAAGAGATTGTCTGCGTTGAACTCACGTGCAATTTGGGTGTGCACGCTCCTACTATGTTTGGTCGGATGTGGCGGCGGCGGTGGTTCAAGCTCAAACAATCCACCAGCAGTGACCCAAGACACTTCAAGGGCGCTGGCTCAAATTTGTTCAAAGGAAAGCCCTTATGCGGCTAAATCTTCCATACCGACCACACAAGGTGTTTTGGCAGATGAAAAAAAATGGATCAAGGCCTACATGTCGGAAAGGTACCTTTGGTACAAAGACATACCTACACTCAATGCAGACGAATCTCGCTACAACGTTTTGGCGGAGGGTGTCGTAGATGTTTGGAGCTCACTGCTCAACTACTTTACCGATTCAAAAACGCCCCTTAAAACGGCGATCGGCACTTTGGTTGATAAGTTCAGCTTCATCATAGATTCTGTTTCATGGAATAGCTATGTTGACAGCAGTTTGCGCGGCTATGGCGTCATGTTGAAAACAAGCACCGAAGGTGGCCTCAAGGTATTGACGGTAGCCTATGTTTATCCCAACACGCCTGCCATGAGCGCTGGTTTGGCCAGGGGCGATCAAATCATAGGAATTGATGGTGCCTCCGTCAATGACACCAGTCCTCAAGGCGCAGACACCTTCAATGAAGGTTTGCGCCCCACCAAAGTCGCGCCACATAAGTTTCAAATATTGAGAGCTGGCCAAATTGTCAATGTCACCATGCAAGCAGAAGTCATTACTTTGCAACAAGTGGAATACAAAGTTTTGAATGTGGGTTCGCAGAAAATTGGCTACTTACTTTTCAACAGCCATGTGCCCGGTGCCGAGTCTTACCTCATACAAGCCATGACAAACTTCAAACAACAGGGTATTTCAGATCTGGTGGTCGATTTGCGTTACAACGGAGGTGGTTATTTGGCCATTGCCAATGCCTTGGCTTATTCGGTTGCTGGGAGAACGCTAGCTCAGGGCAAGGTTTTTGAGTGGACCCAATTTTCCGACAAGCGAAGTTCTGAAAATTACGCCATGAATTTCACCAGCGTAGGCCTTAATAACCAAGTGTATCCATCGCTGGGCATTGCCAAAATATATGTCTTGGTAACGGGGGGAACTTGCTCTGCCAGCGAATCGTTCATCAATGGCCTGCGAGGCATTGATGTGCAAGTTGAGTTGATTGGCACCACCACTTGCGGTAAGCCTTATGGGTTTTATCCCCAAGACAATTGCGGTATTACTTATGCTGCCATGGAAATGGAAGGCTTGAATGCCAAATTTGAGGGCAGATTTTCTGATGGTATGGTGCCTCAGTGCACAGTACTCGATGATTTGAATCGTCCTTTGGGAGATGCTTCTGAAGGCATGTTGTCAGTTGCCATCAAGAGAATGCAAGGGCAATCGTGCAGTCAAGCTGCTGGGCTTGCAATTGGTTCGCAAGATTTATCTGGCATGGCGCTGCGCGATCACGGCGTATTGCTCAGGCCCGAATGGCAAACCAACAAGTTCTTGAATACTCGACCATCATTCACTTCAAAGTGAATGACTCACGCACAGCAACATCGCTGACATCGTTTTTTTTGGAGTAACCATGAACCCTATCGCATTGATGCCCCGCCAACCTGTGCCTGCTCTTGACTTGGCTTTGACCACCGGTGGTCGCTATATCAGCGGTCAAAACTCGGGTGAGCGTTTCGATTTGCTGGTCTTTTATCGGGGCTTGCATTGCCCCATTTGCGCCAAATATTTGTTGGAGTTGGAGCGCTTGGGGGAAGAGTTCCAAAAGCGTGGCGTGCGAATCCTTGCTATCAGCAGCGACGAGGTCACACGGGCTCAGGCCATGGCCGACAAAGTGCAAGGTAGTCGCATTGAGTTCGCCTACGGTTTAGATCTTGGCTTGGCCAGGCAATGGGGCTTGTACATCAGTACATCCAAGGGCAAAACTTCGATTGGATTGGAAGAGCCAGCCTTGTTCAGCGAACCCGGTGTTTTTCTCATCAAGCCAGATCAAACCCTCTACTATGGGTCCACGCAAACCATGCCTTTCGCGCGTCCGTCCTTTGGCGATTTGCTAGCGGCTGTCGACTTCGCGATTCAGAAAGATTACCCCGCTCGTGGTGAGTACACAGGCGGGGTCGAGCTGGCACAGGGTCAGTGACGAGGTACTAGCCCTTAAAGGAGCCGACTTCGCCCCTGTTGGCTTCGTGACGCAATTGCTGTGCGATGTGGAGCACCATCACATGCAAGTCAGGGCGCTGCGCATGGCGCAGTTCAGCCCTTGCAAAAGCGCATCTTCATTCAGAAGATGCGCTTTTTTCAGTCTTCATTGAAAAGGGTATTTAAACGCCACTCAAACTAAATGCCTCGTGCACAGCAGATTGCACACTCCCACCCAATACCGCACCACCACCTGCCACATAAATCCAATCGCCGATGGTGACTGCCGCGACTGCATGGCGAGGGATCGGCATGGCCGCGTGAGATTGCCAAGTGTTGGTGGCAGGATCGTAACTTTCCATTTGCCCAAACACGGTTTGTTGTCCGGGTCGGTTAATGATTCCGCCTTCACCACCCATGGCATAAAGGCGATCACGGTAAACGACCAAGCCATGTCCTGAACGTGCCGTCGGCATTGGCGCAAGGCCTTCCCAAGTGTCTCTTTCTGGTACATACACCTGATGCAAGTCGGTGTTGTATTCAAAGGTATTGAAGCGACCGCCAATGACGTGAATACGACCCTTGTAAGCGACGCAGCCCACATGATCGCGCGCGCCAGGCAGTGCTTTTTTTCGGGACCATTGATCTGTTTTGGGATCGTAAACCTCATGCCAACCTACGCTGGCACGTTCATCTGTGGGCGAAGATGCACCGCCAATCAAGTGCAGTTTGCCATTCAATGCCACGGCGGCGGCGGCACCGCGGGGCCTTGGCAGTGGTGCAATCGATGTCCATTTGTCTTGCGAGACTTCATACACATAGGCATGGTTATCTGGGTTGCGGTTTTGCTCAATGAAGCCGCCAAATGCATAGATTCGGCCTTCTAGAGAGACCACCGCTACGTGGTTGGCGCCCCTGGGCAGCGGCGCAGCCAAATGCCATTGATCGTTGCGCGGCTCATAGACATGGTGGTAACCCCTGTCGACGCGTCCTTCGCCATAGCCTCCAATGACATGAAGCCTGCCGGCCCACTCAGTGGCCCATGCCATTTCACTTCGAGGAATCGGCAGCGATGCACGGGTGATCCAACGTCCAGCTGGCCCTTTCGGAGCGGTGCTATTGAATGAGCGCTGCGATTCTTGATCGGCCGTTAAGTGGTGTGGTACTCCCCCTTGCAGTTTGGCGTAAGGCTCTGCGGAAGGATTGGCTTTGGGCAGAGCAGGATGTGTGCCGTGATGCCCATGATGGCTTTCGGTTTGCGCCAATAAAGTTTGCGAAAGGAGCAAGGAGGTTGCACCGACCACCCATTTTCTTCTGTCGGCCGTCATAGCTTGGCTATCCTTCCATTCGAATGAACTGGCTCAGTTGGCCTGCACGCCAGCTTTGACAAGCAGGCTGCCTAAAGTGTCAATCTCATTTTTCAAATGGGCTCTCAGTGAGGCTGGTGTGGCCTGCTCAGTACTCACTGCAGAGACTCCCATGCCCTCTAATCGCTTGATGACATCTGGATCGGCGACAGACTTTTGCAAAGCAGCGGTCAGTTTGTCCAAGACGGGTTTGGGTGTGCCCTTAGGTGCATAGATGCCAAATGAAATGTTGATGTCAAAGCCCTTCACCCCAGCTTCAGCAATGGCGGGTGTGTCTGGCAATGAGGGTAGTCTGCTTTTGCCAGCAGCTGCATAGGCCTTGATTTTGTTGGTCTTCACCGAGGGAACAGTGCCGGAAGTTTGATCGCACAGAATATCGACCTGTCCACCCATCAAGTCGGTTAGAGCTGGGCCTGTGCCTTTGTAGGGAATTTCGTTGAGTTTGACGCCCAAGACATTCATCATCATCAAACCGCACAAGTGAGAGGCGGAGCCAACGCCTGCGTGCGCGAGGCTGACTTTGTTTTGATTGGCTTTAAGGTAGGCCACAAATTCATTCAAATCCTTGGGTGGAAATTCGTTCCTCGCCACAATGACCATGGGGCCGCTGGTGGCAGAGCCAATAGGTTCGAAATCATCGACGGGGTGGTAACTTAAATTTTTGTACATGGCCATGTTGGTGGCATGGCTCACATGAATCATGAGCAAGGTATAGCCATCTGGTTTGGATCTGGCGACCTTCGCTGTTCCAATGCTGCCAGAAGCACCAGACGTGTTGTCCACCAAAATTTGTTGCCCCAATATTTTTTGCATAGAGCCTGCAAAGAGTCGGGTAATGGTGTCGCCGGGGCCGCCTGCTGCATAGGGCATCACCATGGTAATGGGCTTGGCTGGAAAGTCTTGCGCGGACACACAGCTGGCAGCGCCAAGGAGCAGGGCACCAAATACTTTGCAAAGCTTAGCGTGTATGGCGCCAGTTGAAATGGATGTCAATTTCATGGTGAGGATCCTTTGGAATTCGGTGAAAAAATGAGCTGATTTAGGCCAGCAATCGCTGTCTGATTTCGATTGGGTCAAGCACTTCCAGTGGCCATGCACCGCCACCTGGAATGCCAACCTGTGTGGCGTTTAGAAGCATCGAAACCATCACGTAAGTGCCTGACAGCACCGTCAGATCAATGACCGCTTGCTCACCCATTTTGTCAACCACCTCTTGCCAAAGTGCATCGGGCACTCTGTGGTTCAAGCTCAATTGAATGCAGTAGTCGTAAACCAATCGTTCGTCTTCTTGCATGGTACTGGGGCGTTTGCACAACTGCAAATCCTTCATGACGGCATCGGACAAGCCTGCTTTTCGGGCAATGGTTTCGTGTGCCCACCATTCGTATTGCGCATTTGAAATTCTGGCTTGAATCAAAATGGCAAACTCATTCAGCCGCTTGTTAACGCTGGTTCTGAATCGGAGGTAATCTAGAAAATCAAAGCATCGCCTTGCCATTTCTGGGCTTCGCAGCAGTGCGTTATAGGGCCCCCCGAGTGCGGCACTGGAAACTTTGAGAATGTCATCAGCCAAAGGCCGAACTGAATCTGGCAATTCAGAATATGAGATTTGAGATAAGCGTTCGTTCATTTTCAAATTTTAGAAAGAACCAAGGAAAGAGGTGGGAGTAATAACCCGAACCTTGGATCGCTGATTCAAGGTGCTATGGCCTTAAGTTTTAGGTTTGCTGGGGCTATTTTTAGGATCAAACCCTAAGCAGGGGCGGCCATCGGAGTTCATCACTTGAATACTGGGCAAGATTTGAGATTTGAAACCAAGTAACTTGCAGGAGTAGGGCATTTTGGGATCCCAACTTGTTGCGAAATGCTTGCACTGCCAGCAGTTGACTTTTTCTAAATGTGATGGAGGGACGGTCACTTGAGTTGTCAATGGGGTTAAAGACTTGGCGCATCATAAACAATCCTGAAATCATTTGAAAATCAGGCTGCCTTTGATCAAGTACTTCTGGTTTGAGGCAAAATTGTCATTTTGAATCTGATTAGAGAACATCATGCAAGCTTTCCACTTGGCGTTTCCCGTTACTTCTTTGGCCAAAGCCAGGGCTTTTTATGGCGGTTTATTGGGCTGCTCTGAGGGGCGCTCTAGCGATGAGTGGGTTGACTTCAACTTTTATGGCCACCAAATTGTGGCTCACTTAAGTCCTTCAGAAGCGGGTCATCACAACACCAGCGCTGTTGATGGCGACAATGTGCCCGTCAGGCACTTTGGTTTGGTCATGGAAATGGGGCAGTGGGAATTGCTTGCAGACAAATTGAAACAAGCTGGTACGCAGTTTGTCATTGAACCGCACATCCGGTTTAAGGGTCAAGTAGGTGAGCAAGCCACCATGTTTTTCTTGGATCCGTGCGGCAATGCGGTTGAATTCAAAGCATTTGCAAACCCCGCCAGTTTGTTTGCCAAATAAGCCTTTGAAGGCGTCCACTTGATGTTTGATAGCTTAAGTCTCGTGATGCGGATCTTTCAATGAAATTTAAAATGGCTGAAAAATCGCTGTTTGCGATTTTGTTGCGTTCGCCATGGTGGTTGAGTTTTTTGATAGCAGCAGTCATGATGCTGCTGGCACGCGTCTTCTTGCCTGAAGCCTTTCGAGCTATTGGGATGCTGAGTGCAGTGCCCTTTGGCGTACTGGGCATCATTGCAGCTTGGCGGCAGCGCGACAAGCCCTCACCTGAAAGCCTATCGTTGACTTTAACCAATTTGGCGAATATGTCGTGGAAACAATTTTTGCCGCTCATAGAGAAAGCCTTTATTCAGCAAGGCTTCAGAGTGCAGCCATTGAACGCCGGCCCAGCCGACTTGCAATTGGAGAAATTAGGCAAGATCACCTTGGTCAGTTGTAAGCGCTGGAAAGCTGCCACCTTGGGGGTCGAAGTTTTACGCGATTTGAAGGCCTTGCAAGTCTCGCAAGATGCTGATTATTCAGCGTGTATCAGTTTGAGCTTACCAACTGGTGTGGCACTTAAATTTGCGAAAGAAAACGCAGTCCAATTAATCTGTCAAGACGAGCTGGCCTCGCTTTGTTTGAAGTCGATGACGGATTAAATGGCAAAGCTTTGATTTTCTAATTCATAGGCTCTTGATTGCCTGCATGATGCGTGCAATGCAGTCATTGGTTTTCGGCGCATCGATCCAACGCATGATGCAAACCAGTTCTAGTTGGGGATCGACCCAAGTGATGGAAGAGCCTGCGCCAATGGCAAACCAAGAACTGCGAGGAGCATCCTTGAACAACGCCCCATCGTTGTTGAGCCAAATGAGGTAGCCGTAGTAGGGCGCTACATCGCAGGGCTGCTGCATCATTTTCAACCACTTGGCCGATAGTAATTGATGGCCTTTGTAAGAGCCATTGCCCATCAACATCAAGCCAATCAGGGCCTGGTCCATGGCTGAAACAGAAACTCCGCCACCCCAGTGACTACCGCCGGGAACTGACATCATGCGCTGTCCATTGATCTGCGTCCAACCTTGTTCGTAGCCCACCCATTGAAACTCATCCAAACAGCCCAGTGGCTTGCGAAAAAATTCTTCAAACACATCAGGCAGCGGCCGCTTAAACAAATGCAGCAAGGCCAATGAGAGTTGGTTAATTCGTACATCGTTGTATTCAAACCTTGATCCCGGTTCGCCTAATGGCCGAGGGTCGCCTTTCTTGCCATCAGCCTCGCCTGTTTGATAGGTCAACCAACGGTATCGGTCCACCTGCTCGGGAATGCCAAGGCATGTGCCTTCCCACTCGCTGGTTTGCTGCAGCAGGTGGTGCCAAGTGATGCGAGACAAACGATCGCCCTCGAAGCCAATGCCAGGACATTGTTGAACCACAGGTGTATGAACATCTTTGATTAAACCTTGATCGAAGGCCAAGCCAGCCAACAAAGCCAAATAAGTTTTGGCCACGCTGAAGGTGAGATCGGCTTTGTGTGGTTCGCCCCATTTTGCGAGTAATTGGTGCTTGTGAAACAGAACCCCCGAGACAGGCCCACGCACATGAACCGGGCCATATAAGCGGTTGTAGGGTGGTGGATCTGCCTCGTGAATGCCCCACGGCGCCGTGTTGTCGCGCGACCAAGGTGATTCGCACTGCTCGATGAATTGAATGGCCTCTTGAAGTGTTGTAGACATGTTGAGATGGGGTATGTGGCTTTATTTAGAAAAACAAAAAGTAGCCGTTGATGGTGCTTAGGAAACCCAAAAACCCCAAGACCGATCCAGCCCAATAAAGCACGGGCATCGAGGCCACTATGGAAACAGACAGCAAGACAATCGCAATTTGCAAAGCACCTTCTGCATAATCAAACCAAGGGTCTTGTTGCATGGCGTGATCGCGTGTGGCTTCATGGGCTTTGGCGCGGGCCATCAATTCTTTTTTTCCTTCTTTGTTTTCAGGCTCTGACTCGTAGCGATCCGCAGTTTTTTTGTAATCTTCAATTTTCTTTTCGAACATCGCTTTGGCTGTGGGGTTCATATTTGGCTCGCGCGCCAGTTGCAACTCCAGATCGGCAGCAGCCAGTTTGAAAGATGTTTGTCGAATGTTTTTGGCTTGGTAAAAAGCATAGGCATTGGCTGCCAAGATGTTTTCCTGGGTGGCTTCTTTCATGGCATTGGAGCCGCCCAAACTGGCAATGGCCAAGACCATGGCCAAGATGGAGATGGTGAGGGCAGAGCGATTTTGATTTTTGTCGCCATGGGATTTTTGTTCCATCAGTTCGGTGGTGTCTTGGGCTTCCATGATTGATCCTGTATGTTTATTTTGAAATTTGATTGTATGCAGTAGATTGACACACATCCACCCACTGGCCGTTTGTAATTTTTAACATCAGTTCAGGACTGATTCGAACAGCGCTGTTGACGGAGCCTGCGGCAGGAATGACCTCCTCATAAGTTTGAAGAGATACATCTAAAAAAACAGGAAGGTCTTGCGACAAGCCAAAAGGGCAGACGCCGCCAACTGGGTGGCCTGTCAATTCAACCACCTCATCTAAGCCCAGCATCTTTCCTTTGCCAAATGTCTCTTTGAATTTCTTGTGATCGATGCGCGCATCGCCTTTCGCAACCACCAGCAAAACCCTCTCGTCGTTCAACCTGAATGCCAGAGTTTTCGCAATTTGGCCTTGCTCTACGCCGTGTGCTTCTGCTGCCAACGCTACTGTAGCAGTACTCACTTGTAGTTCAATGATGGGTAAATTCAGTTGAAGTTGTTGAAAGAATTCTTTGACGGATTGAAGACTCATGACGGTTTGTAAATAAAAAGGCAAAATCAGAGGCTGAAGATATCAGACGGCGTTTCGTAGCACTGCGAAATTAATTAACTTGACTATCAAAAAATGTACTACGAACTGGACCCTACCTGTCTTGGCTTTCAAGCGTTTGCCAATTCGGTTTTGAAATCATGAGCGAACCTCAGGCAGCGTTGCCACCTGCTTTTCAAAAGCTTGCCATTTCCAACTTAATGGCTCAATCGGCCGAACAATTGACCTTGGCGGCAGTGCCTATCGTGGCCGTTTTGATGCTTGAAGCCGGCCCTGGTCAAATTGGGGTCATTGCAGCTGTTCAGTCTTTGCCTTTCTTATTGCTGTCCATCCCCTTGGGCTTGTTGGCCGATCGAATGTCCCGCAAAAAACTCATGCTCTTGTCAGAGATCTTGCGCGTCTTTGCCTTGCTGTTTCTCATTGCAGCCCTGTTGGCAGATCAAATCAGTGTAACTTTGTTGGCTTTGGTCGGTTTTTTTGCGGCAGTTGGCACGGTGGGGTTCAGCGTTAGCGCGCCATCTTTGGTGCCCGCTTTGGTCACCCGTGACAACTTGGCAAAGGCCAATGGGCGCTTGGAGTTGGCCAGAAGCATGGCCTTTGCAGGTGGACCCGCACTGGCCGGTGCCTTAATTGCTTGGATGGGCGCCTCCACCTCTTTTGTCTTGTCTTTGATGCTTTCTTTGGCGGCCGTCGGTTTTCTGAAGCAAATTCAGGAGCCTGCCAGAGCTGCCGTACCCGCTAGGCACCCATGGCTAGAGCTGAAGGACGGGTCTTATTTTGTGTGGAACAGCAACTTGCTCAAACCCATCTTGTTCACCTCGGTGGCCTGGAATATTTCATGGTTTGTTTTACAAGCCATTTATGTGCCCTATGCCATACGTACTTTGGGCATGGATGCCAGTGCAGTGGGCTTGACCCTTGCCTGCTATGGCGCAGGAATGATTTTGGGGTCGTTGATGGCGTCCAAAATTGTGGCTCAAATGCGTTTTGGCCACGCTATTTTGTTGGGGCCGTTTTTCTCAGTGCTGGCCGCCTCTGTGATGGCGCTCACAATCTGGTGGCCCTCGGCCACAGTGGCTGGCATTTCCTATTTCTTATTCGGTTTCGGACCCATCATTTGGACCATCACTTCCACCACGTTAAGGCAAAGCGTTACGCCCAATGCGCTAATGGGCCGGGTTACCGCTATCAACATCGTTGCGGGTACCGGCGCCAGACCCTTAGGGGCCTTGCTTGGCGGACTTGTGGGGGAGCTTGGCTCCGATTTGGTGGGTTTGTTGGTGGTGGTGTTGGGATTTACGGTTCAAGCCATCATCATCAGCTGCTCTGAAGTCCGCCATATTCAATCGGCTGAGCAAGAGGCTCAAAAATCAAAACCTTAAAGTTAAGTGCACTCCACCCCGAATCAGCCACGAGAGCTTTGAAGGTGAGTGGCATAGGTTTGTTCAATATCAAGTATTAAGCAGTGAGTTTTTCAAAATAGCCAATTATTGGTAATTACCCTCTTCCCTTGAGTGAGCAATTCATCAAAAATTTGAAGTTAAATTTCGACTTTCAACTAGGAGACTTTCAATGACTGACCAAGCCAATCCTCGCCGCCGCGGCCTTCTGAAAACTGCAGCAGTAGCTGCTGGTGCAATGTCTGCACCCATGATTGCCAGCGCTCAAACTGGCCCTATCAACATGCGTTGGCAGAGCACATGGCCTGCCAAAGACATTTTCCATGAATATGCCTTGGATTTCGCCAAGAAAGTCAATGACATGACTGGCGGAGATTTGAAGATTGAAGTTTTGCCAGCTGGCGCAGTGGTGCCTGCATTTGGTCTGCTTGAAGCTGTTACCAAAGGTACTTTGGACGGTGGCCACGGCGTGTTGGGCTACCACTACGGCAAGCAAAACGCTTTGGCCCTCTGGAACTCAGGCCCCGCATTTGGCATGGATGCCAATATGTTGTTGTCATGGCACAACTACGGTGGTGGTGCCGAACTGTTGGCCAAGCTCTACGCTTCAATTGGCGCCAATGTTCAATCCTTCTTGTATGGCCCCATGGCCACCCAGCCTTTGGGTTGGTTCAAGAAGCCCATCACCAAGTCTGCAGACTTTAAGGGCTTGAAATTCCGTACCAATGGCCTGGCCATTGACTTGTTCACAGCCATGGGCGCAGCGGTGAATGCCTTGCCAGGCGGCGAAATTGTGCCCGCCCTAGACCGTGGACTGCTCGACGGTGCTGAGTTCAACAACGCAACATCTGATCGCATTTTGGGCTTCCCAGACGTGTCCAAGGTTTGCATGTTGCAAAGCTATCACCAAAGTGCTGAAACCTTCGAGATCATGTTTAACAAAACAAAATACGATGCATTGCCAGCCAAGATGAAGGCCATCATTGCGGGCGCCACACAAG
>CAJCDH010000270.1 GCA_903961095.1 uncultured Burkholderiales bacterium
AATCGCCGTCACGAACCGAGTACGGCAGATTGCCGACGTATAGTTTTTTGCCCATTGAAAGGGACTCCTCTAAACACAAAAACAAAAGCGATGGAGCCCCAAAAACGCATCAACAAACCCAAAAAACCTCGGAAGGAAGCGAAACTGACACCTGTACACCGCGAACAAAGCACATGCCATCAGGCTTGTGCTAGCCCATTATGGGCCACAAAACAAAAGCTTTGGCAAGTAAATTCTCTGAAAGGCCTTTAAAAACTTGGGATTAGATGTGTTTTACATGAATTACCAGCTCGCTTCGCGGTCTGGCGTGGCACTGATTTTGTGAACGGTCAGGTCTGCGCCCTCGTATTCTTCTTCTGGCGACATTTTCAGACCCATGGTGATTTTCAAAATACCGTAGACCAAAACACCCCCGATTAAGGCCCATGTCACGCCCAATGCGGTGCCAATCAGTTGCGCCTGAAAGCTCACGCCGCCCAAACCACCAAAAGATTGAAGGCCAAAAATACCGGCGGCAATGCCGCCCCAAGCACCGCAAACACCATGCAAGGGCCAAACACCGAGTACGTCGTCTATCTGCCATTTGTTTTGAGTCAAGGTGAACATCACCACAAACAGTGCGCCTGCCACAGCACCCACTGCCAAGGCGCCAAACGGATGCATGAGGTCAGAGCCTGCGCAAACCGCAACCAGGCCGGCCAAAGGCCCGTTGTGTACAAAACCTGGGTCGTTCCGACCCAAGAGCAGGGCCGCCAAAGTGCCGCCAACCATGGCCATCAATGAATTGACGGCCACCAAACCAGAGATTTTGTCGAGTGTTTGGGCGCTCATCACGTTAAAACCAAACCAGCCCACAATCAAAATCCATGCGCCTAAGGCCAAAAAGGGAATGTTGGAAGGCGGATGTGCAGACACGGCACCGTCTTTTTTATAGCGGTTGTAGCGTGCGCCTAACAAGATCACTGCAGGCAATGCGATCCAACCACCCATGGCATGAACCACCACAGAGCCCGCGAAGTCGTGAAACTCTTCGCCAGTGGTGGCCTTGATCCAAGCCTGCACGCCGAAGTGCTGGTTCCAAGCAATGCCCTCAAAGAAGGGGTAAATAAAACCGACGATGCATGCTGTGGCGATCAGTTGCGGCCAAAACTTAGCCCGCTCAGCAATACCCCCAGAAACAATGGCAGGGATGGCTGCTGCAAAGGTCAATAGAAAGAAGAACTTCACCAAGTCATAGCCATTTTTTGCAGCCAACTGCTCTGCACCCACAAAAAAGTGGGTGCCGTATGCGACGCTGTAGCCCACTACAAAATAAACCACCGTCGAGACCGAAAAATCGACCAAGATTTTGACCAAGGCATTGACTTGGTTTTTCTTGCGAACCGTGCCCAACTCCAAAAAGGCAAATCCTGCGTGCATGGCCAGCACCATGATGCCGCCCAACAATATAAAGAGCGCATCAGCGCCCTGTTTTAGTGCTTCCATCTTGATCTCTACTTATTTTTGAATTAATTTGGTGCACAAATGCTTTGTTTGTGCATTGCGCACCAAAATCAAGCAAAAAACACGCCAAATCAGAATAGCTGAGATGGCTATGATCGCTCTATGGAAGCATTTCTCGTCTCTACTGGTATCGTTGCCTTGGCTGAAATGGGCGACAAAACACAACTTTTATCCTTGGTTTTGGCGGCTCGTTTTCGCAAACCTTGGCCCATTGTTTGGGGTATTTTGGTTGCCACTTTGGTCAACCACGGCTTGGCGGGCGCCTTGGGCAGTTGGGTCACCACGCAGCTGGGGCCTGAAGCTTTGCGCTGGGTTTTGGGGGGTTCCTTTTTGGCCATGGCGGTTTGGATTTTGATACCCGACAAACTGGGCGATGAAGAACCAGGTGCGGGGCCAAGATTTGGTATTTTTGCGACGACGGTGGTGGCCTTCTTCATTGCCGAGATGGGCGATAAAACACAAGTGGCCACCGTCATGTTGGCGGCCCAATTCAACAGCTGGTTCTGGGTGGTAGCGGGCACTACTTTTGGCATGATGCTGGCCAATGCGCCCGTGGTTTGGCTAGGCGACGCCATCACCCGCAGAGTTTCACTCAAGTGGGTGCACCGAGTTTCTGCTGTGGTTTTTGCAGTTCTGGGCGCCTTGGCCTTGTGGGGCGGGCCCATCAGCCTAGAAAAAAATGAGTCACCCCCTGCAGCACCTCAAAAGGTCATCGCCAATGACGCTGCGCCCGCAAAGCTTTAATGCCCCGATAATTGGGCGAACCGCCTTTTTGGGTTGACCCCCTCATGCCATTGATCGCCACGCCTCAGTCGATGTTTTTTGAAGCGCCGCTTGCCTTGCAAAGTGGCGCCTCTATCCGCGCCTATCACTTAGCCTTCGAAACCTACGGCAGTCTCAACGCCAACAAATCGAATGCCGTTCTAATTTGCCACGCCTTGAACGCTTCGCACCATGTTGCTGGCGTTTACGAAGGTCAAGACAAAAGCGAGGGCTGGTGGGACAACATGATTGGCCCAGGAAAATCGGTCGATACCAATCGCTTTTTTGTGATTGGCGTGAACAACCTGGGCTCTTGCTTTGGTTCTACCGGCCCCATGCATGCTCACCCTGATACAGGTGAAATTTATGGCGCCGACTTTCCTGTTGTCACTGTCGAAGACTGGGTCGATGCACAGGCTAGGCTGCTGGATGGTTTAGGCATTCAAACTTTGGCAGCCGTCATGGGCGGCAGTTTGGGCGGTATGCAAGCCTTGTCTTGGACACTGCGCTATCCAGATCGCGTGGCCCATGCAGTGGTGGTCGCCAGTGCGCCCAACCTCACTGCAGAAAACATTGCTTTCAACGAGGTTGCAAGGCGTGCCATCGTGACCGATCCAGACTTTCATGGCGGCCACTTTTACAAACACGGCGTGGTGCCGCAACGCGGCCTGCGCATTGCCCGAATGATTGGTCACATCACCTATTTAAGCGACGATGTGATGAATGAAAAATTTGGCCGTGAACTGCGCGATGCCGTCACGCACAATGCCACCGGCTATCGCTATTCAACTCAAGATGTCGAGTTTCAAATCGAAAGCTACTTGCGCCATCAAGGCGATAAGTTCAGTGAGTACTTTGACGCCAACACCTATCTTTTGATCACGCGGGCCCTCGATTATTTTGATCCAGCTCGCACACTGGGGGGCAATCTGACCAGCGCTTTGGCCAAAGCCACTTGCAAATTTTTACTGGTCAGCTTCACCACCGACTGGCGCTTCTCGCCTGCACGAAGCCGCGAAATGGTTCGCGCCCTTCTCGACAACAAACGCGATATCAGTTACGCCGAAATTGATGCGCCGCATGGCCATGACGCCTTCCTGTTAAACGACTCGCGTTATTTGAATGTGGTTCGCTCTTATTTTGACAACATGGCGCAAGCCCTGCCCGCAGGCGGCACAGCATGAGTGAACATGTGAACTTAAAAGCCATTGCGCGCTTGGTGCCCGAAGGTTCGCGCGTCCTAGACTTGGGCTGTGGCGACGGCGCTTTACTTGATTACTTACAAAAGAATCGCGCTTGCTCTGGTTATGGCGTTGAAATTGACGACCTCAATATTCAAGCTTGCGTCAATAGAGGTGTCAACGTGATTCAATTGAATTTGGATGAAGGCCTCAACATGTTTGCAGACCAATCCTTTGATGTTGTTTTGCAAATAGACACCCTTCAGCATTTGCGCAATGCCGAGGTCATGTTGCGCGAAACCGTGCGTGTAGGACGCACAGGCATTTTGG
Organism: uncultured Burkholderiales bacterium; assembly: GCA_903961095.1. Lineage (GTDB taxonomy): Bacteria > Pseudomonadota > Gammaproteobacteria > Burkholderiales > Burkholderiaceae_C > Limnohabitans_A. The sequence goes on from CAJCDH010000270.1 coordinate 3,777, forward strand.
CATTTCCAAATTTTGCTCACTGGCCAAACCGCCTGAGTATTTTGACGGGCCGTATGCCGGTCACTAAGCGCTTGCCCTATGAGTGGTACGACACCCCCAACATTCGCGTTGGCACGTTCGCAGATTTTGCTCAACTGGCCTTACAAAATGAATTGAAAATCATTGACAGTTTTGGCTTACAAGAAGGTCAAGAAGTCAGATCCTGGCCCAACCTGATGGCGGGTACCGCTGTCTTTAAATTGCAGCGCTAACTCGTTCTTAGGGTTTACAGCAGAAAGAATTTCATGCCAATTCCAATCACCATGCACTTTGTTGACCATGGCACAGGCGGGGGCCCCGAGGTATTGGTGCCCAGCACATGTGCGACGCCCCCGCCCAAGGCGGGCGAAGTCTTGGTCAAAGTCGCTTATGCAGGCGTCAATCGCCCTGACTGCTTACAACGCAGCGGTCGCTATCCACCCCCAGCTGGCGCCTCCAGCATTGTGGGCTTAGAAGTTTCGGGTGAGGTTGTGGCCCTGGGAGAGGGTGTTAGCAAGTGGCGCTTGGGAGACAAGCTTTGCGCCCTTACCAACGGCGGTGCCTATGCAGAGTTTGTCACTGTGCCCGAAGGACAAGCACTGCCTATTCCAAAGGGCTTCTCTCTGCTTCAGGCCGCTGCGCTGCCTGAAAACTTTTTCACTGTTTGGACCAATGTTTTCCAACGCGGCAAATTGCAGTCGGGTGAAAGCATTTTGATTCATGGCGGATCTTCTGGCATTGGCTTAACCGCCATTCAACTGGCGCATGCTTTTGGCGCTAAAGTTTTTTGCACTGTTGGCAACACCGACAAGGTCGCCGCCTGCTTGAAGGTTGGCGCACAAACTGCCATTGATTACAAGACGCAAGACTTTGTAGAAGAAGTCCTCAAACTCACCGACCAAAAAGGCGTGAATGCTATTTTAGACATGGTGGGCGGTAGCTACATGCAACGCAATTTGCGCGCCTTGGCCATTGAAGGCCGTTTGCTTCAAATTGCTTTTTTACAGCCCTCCAAAGTCGAAGTTGACTGGGTCTCACTCATGGCCAAACGTCTCACGTTCACAGGCTCCACCCTGCGCCCTCGCAGCGCGCAAGACAAAGCGCAAATTGCCAATGAATTGCATGCGCAAGTATGGCCCTTGCTTGAGGCTGGATCAGTCGCGCCGGTCATTCACAAAGTTTTCGATTTGAAAGATGCGGCGGCGGCTCATGCTCTGATGGAGTCCTCTCAGCACATCGGCAAAATCATGCTCACGGTTGCAGGAGAATAATTTGATGCGCTCCACTTTATCTGTCGGTGTCATTGGCTTGGGCGCTATGGGCATGGGCATGGCGCAATCATTGCGCCGTGCCGGCCATGTTGTGAATGTTTTCGATGTTCGCTCAGACGTGGCGCAAAAATTTGCTGCAGAGGGCGGGCTCGCATGCGACTCCTTAGAAGCCATCGCGGCTGCGTCTGACGTTTTGGTGTCGGTGGTGGTCAATGCCGCACAAACTGAATCTGTGTTGTTCGGCGATGGCACGCCAAGCTCTGGCTGTGCCGTGCACCTCCAACCTGGCAGCGTGTTTGTCATGTGTTCAACCGTCGATCCTGCATTCTCAATGGGCCTAGAGAAAAAATTAGCCGACAAAGGCCTTCTCTACATCGACGCGCCCATCTCTGGCGGTGCTGCCAAAGCAGCCTCAGGTCAAATGACCATGATGACGGCGGGCACCCCTGCGGCCTATGCCAAGGCCGAGGTTTTTCTGAATGCCATGGCCGCCAAGGTATACAAACTAGGCGATAGCGCTGGCGCAGGTAGCAAAGTCAAAATCATCAATCAACTGCTGGCAGGTGTTCACATTGCTGCGGCCGCAGAAGCCATGGCTTTGGGCTTGCGCGAGGGCGTTGACCCCGAGGCACTTTACGAAGTCATTACGCACAGCGCTGGCAACAGTTGGATGTTTGAAAATCGAATGGCACACGTATTGGCTGCAGATTACACACCCTTGTCTGCCGTTGATATTTTTGTCAAAGACTTGGGGCTCGTATTGGACATGGCACGCGCTAGCAAATTTCCTCTGCCACTTTCCAGCACAGCGCATCAAATGTTCATGCAGGCCAGCACGGCTGGTTTTGCCAAGGAAGATGACAGCGCTGTGATCAAAATTTTTCCAGGCATTGAGTTGCCCAAAGCCACCTAAACGGCTCGCAAACTTCCACAATTTGCGGCTTGAACGAAGCTTACGATCAAAGGCGAGACAACATGAAATTGGGCTGCATTGCGGACGACTTCACCGGGGCCACAGACTTGGCCAACAATTTGGTTCGCTCTGGCATGCGAGTGATGCAAACATTTGGTGTGCCGCAAGCTACGCTTTCGTCTGATGTCGACGCGGTGGTCGTGGCTTTGAAATCTCGCACCATCCCAGCCAAGGAAGCCATTGCACAATCTCTAGAAGCACTCCAATGGCTTCAAGCGCAAGGCGCAGAACAAATCTATTTCAAATACTGCTCAACCTTTGACAGCACACCGGCCGGCAACATCGGCCCTGTCACAGAGGCCTTGATGGATGCGCTTGATTGCCAATTCACCATTGCCACACCGGCATTCCCAGACAACGGCAGAACGGTGTTTAAAGGCTATTTGTTTGCCGGGGCCGTGCTCTTGAATGAAAGCGGCATGCAAAATCATCCGCTCACCCCCATGACAGATGCCAACTTGGTTCGTGTGCTGCAAGCTCAAACCCAACGCAAAGTGGGCTTGATCGATCACACCATCATGGCCAAGGGCAGTGCCGCCATCAGCGAGAAAATCAAACAACTCCAAGCAGATGGCGTGGGTGTGGCCATTGTCGACGCCACCAGCAATGAAGATTTAAAAACCCTCGGGCCTGCCTTGAAAAACATGCCCTTGGTCACTGCAGGCTCGGGCGTGGCCATTGGCTTGCCTGCCAATTGGAACTTACAAGCATCGGCCAGTGCAGCCGCGCTGCCCAAAGCCACCGGTCATCAGGCCATTGTGTCTGGCAGTTGCTCTATTGCGACGCAAGGGCAAGTGGCGCACTACCAAAGTTTGGGCTTGCCCAGCTGGCAGTTAAAGCCTCTTAGCTGGTCTAGCCATGATGTACCCGCACAAATTAAAACCGAAGTGGCACAAGCCCTGGCATGGGCTGAGCCGCTGCTTGGCAAAGGGCCCATTCTCATTTATGCCACCACCGACGCCGACACCCTGCAACAAGTTCAGGCCAAGTTTGGACGCGCGCAAGCGGGCGAGTGGATGGAGTCTGCCCTGGCGCAAGTCTGTGTGGGTTTGTTGCAATTGGGCGTCAAG
>CAJCDH010000271.1 GCA_903961095.1 uncultured Burkholderiales bacterium
CCCGACCCGAAGGCCCGCGCGCAAATGGTGAGAGACATCTTGCGTTCTTTGGGTCAGCCCAAGATTGAGAAAGTTGAAGGATAAATAAACATGAGCAACGAGCGCGGCACCCTTCATTTGCAAGGAATGACCCTGAAGGGCTTTACCCCACCTCTGAATTTAAGAGACTTCAAGCTCATCGCTTTTGACATGGACTCCACCCTCATCAACATTGAATGTGTCGACGAAATTGCCGATGCTGCAGGCCGCAAAGCTGAAGTGGCCGCTATTACGGAAGCCGCAATGCGCGGCGAAATGACCGACTACAAAGACAGCTTGCGCCAACGCGTAGCCTTGCTCAAAGGCGTGACGGTAGCTCACATGGAAGCGGTTTTAAACAATCGTTTGCAATTCAACCCAGGCGCAGAAACCTTGGTCAAGGCCTGCCAAGCCGCAGGCATGAAAGTGCTGCTGGTGTCGGGTGGCTTTAGCTTTTTCACAGACCACGTGCGTGACAGACTTAACATCAACTGGACTCGCTCCAATGTGTTGGAAGTGGTCAATGGCAAGCTCACAGGGCGCATGCTAGACCAAGACTGGGGCGATATTTGCGACGGTGAAGAAAAGCGCAAGATGCTCTTACAAACCTGCTTGCAAATGGGCATTGAGCCCTCACAAGCCATTGCCATGGGCGACGGCGCCAACGACTTACCCATGATGGGTATAGCAGGATTGTCTGTAGCCTATCACGCCAAACCCAAGGTGCGCGAACAAGCTATGGTGGCCATAGAAGAAGGTGGCTTAGATCGCTTGCTTGAGGTGCTTCAGTAAGGCAAGCGCTGAAACAAAAGCGCAAAAGTGTCATATTGACCTGCTCAGGCCAAGCGCTGAACCTGAGACACCCCGGCTTCAACAGCAAACTTGGCCAAGGTTTCAATCTTAGTTTGCTGTTGACGAACATCGTCCACCACGCGCAGTTCCGTTTGAATCTGCTTGGCCGTGAACTCCACCACGCCATAGCCTTTGCGTTCACTGTCTGCAAATATGAAGTGGGGATTTTCAGCCAAGCGAGCCGCCAACTTTGAATTGCCAGCAGAGCGCGCCGTAATGCCTGCGCCGCAAAACTCCACACCAATTTTGGCGCTGTCGTCTTTGTAGGCATCGGCCATGACATGACCCACCCAATTTTCATGCACATCGCCGCCTATGAGTACGGGATTTTTTAGAACATTGCTTTGCATGGAATGCGTCATCTTTTGGCGCGCAGCAGAGTATCCGTCCCAGCCATCGTTCCACAACGAATAACCGGCACCCAATTTGTAGTCTCGCCTTCCAAAAATAGTTTGCTGAGCAACGACATTCCAAGTGCGCGCATCATTTTTGGCTTGGGCAAATGAGTGGTCCAACCACTGCGTTTGTTGAGCGCCTAACAAGCTTCGTTGGGGGTCTAGCCATTCCTCACATTGTTCGGTGTTAACCCAACCAGACCCAAATGAGCCATTTTTGTTACAGACTTGTCGGTCACGGTATTGCCTATCGTCTAGCAAATAAAAGTTGGCCAGTTTGCCATAGGCAACTTGCCCATAAATTCGAAGTTCTGCACCGCTGGCCAAACCTTCAATGGACTTGGTCAAGGCACTGGCACGCAAAGGCATGTGCTCATAAAACGCTTGATAAGCCCTGGCTCGCTGAGCTGCAAAATCAAAACTGATGTTGCCGCTTTGTCCTCTGAGTAAACCCGCATAGTCGTTAGAGACTTCGTGATCATCCCAAGTGATGAGCCAAGGGCACTGTGCATGCATCGCCTGCAAACCTTTTTCGCTTTTGTTCAAAGCATAACGGTCACGGTAATCGGCAAGACTGTTGACCCAACCGCCAGATGGCAAGCGCACAGCATTGGCAGCACCTGCATACTCATAAATATAATCTCCCAAGAAAAGCACCATATCAAGGTTTTCTTGGCTCATATGCTCGTAAGCAGTGAAGTAACCATGCTCCCAGCGTTGGCACGATGCATAGGCTACGCGCAGTTTTTGCACCATGGCTTCGGGATGTGGCAAGGTGCGCGTGCGGCCCACAGTGCTTTGTGCATCGCCAATTTGAAAACGGTAAAAATACCATCGATCGCTTTGCAATTGATCAAGTTCCAAATGCACCGAATACGCCAAAGCGGACAGCGCCACCACTTGGCCTGAGCGGCGATTGACCTTGAAAGCCTCATCGTCTGCCACTTCCCATTTGACTGAGACATCCGTGACTGCAAATTGTGAGTTACCCGTGGCCACATCTGGCATGAGTCTGGTCCACAAAACCACAGAATGGTGATTGGGTGAACCACTGGCCACTCCCAATGAAAAAGGGTTGTGCCTCAAGGTTGTTTGCGCCATCGACAAACTGAAAGAAATGGGTGCTGAAGCCAACGCCGCCCATTTCAAGATGTCCCTGCGGGTGTTGGATGCTGGCTTGAGTAGAGATTCAGAGTGTGGTGATCTCATGTTGCTGACAACCATTCTTTGAGTAAGGCTACAAACAACTCGGGTTTGGCGCTCATCACCCAATGACCCGTGTCAAAAACCTCTATGCGAGAACTCGGGTGAGCTGCAATTTTTTCAAGCCATTCAGGCGAATGAAACATAAACGGTTTGCGGCGACCATAGACATAAAGCATAGGACGGGCCGCAGGCAATAGCTTGAGCACATTGGCCGCCTTGTCTAAGCCGCCGAGTGAGCCCAGCCACTTCATGGCATAAGGAGAGTTCATGCCGCTGTGCATATCGGCAAGTGGGCTGGGACACCTTAAAGCTTTTGCCATGTAACGCGTCATGCGATTCCCCAAGGCTCTGCCAGGCGATGCAAACCAACGCGCCATTTGCCAAGCCATAGCCAACCAAATTTGATAGCTGAACACGCCCCATTTGGCTTTGGCAGTCCAAGATGAAACAAGTGCATGTGAGTTGTGATCGCCCACATCAACGCCCACCATGCGCTTCACGCGCTCTGGGTACTTTGCTGCATATTCATAACCAAAAACACACCCCCAATCGTGCAGCACCAAGGTCACAGGTTTTAAGGGACTGACAGCATTCACCACCGCATCGATGAAGCTCACCATGTCTAACAAAGATTTGGGCTGCATGGGTGCGTTCGAATCAAATGCGGGCAATGTAAAACGCACACATTGGTGTGTTTCACTCAGCGCTTGGACAGTGTCGTTCCAAAGGGCCAAAGTATCGGGCCAGCCATGCAACAAGAGCAGCGTTTCTGGGCCCTTGCCTTCAATTCGAATGTCAACGCCTTGAATATTCATTGAGTTCAAGTCAATGCAGACGCCGATGCATCCATGGCTTGCTTCAATCGATTAACGCCTTCTAAAATTTTGTCTTCACCCACGGTAGCAAAACTAAAACGCAAGGTGCTGTGATTGGGGTTTTGGCAATAAAAAGGAGCACCTGGCACAAAGGCCACGCCTTTGTCGATGGCCATTTTGGCAAAGGCATTGCCATCTTTCACTTTGCCGCCTGCTCCAGTGAGGCTGGCCCAAACAAACAAGCCACCCAGAGGTTGCACGAAAGAAATGGCATCGCCCAATTCTTTGCGCAGTGCATTGCACATGGTTTGAGCGCGCAATGCATACACTTGGCGCACCTTGTCTAGGGTAGCAGGCATGCGCCCAGCCTTGAGGTATTGCGCGGCAGTGGCTTGCGCAAAGGTACTGGTGTGCGCATCACTGAATTGCTTGCACATGACGGCGCGGCTTAGCAGCTCGGATGGGGCAATCATCCAACCCACGCGCAAGCCTGGGCTCAATACTTTTGAAAGAGAACCACAGTGCACCAACCAGTCGCGGCTACCAGGCACTTGTGCACTCAAGGCCAGCAAACTGGGCGGCGGTGCATCTTGAAAATACAGATCGCCGTAGGGATCGTCTTCCACCATGAGTGTTTGGTATTTGACGGCCAACTCAAGCAACTTTTTGCGGCGCTCTAGGCTAAGCAATGCGCCAGTGGGGTTGCCAAAGGTTGGAATGACGTAAACAAACTTAGGCCGATGCTCTGCAATCAACTTTTCTAAGGCTTCGGTGTCAACCCCATTGCCATCTACTGGCGCAGAAATGAGCTCTGCACCATACAGCCTGAAGCACTGAATGGTGGCCAAGAAAGTGGGGCCTTCCACAATCACTTTGTCACCTGGGCTGATCATGGTTTTGCCAATCAGGTCTAGTGCTTGTTGGCTGCCCGTGGTCACAATCAGTTGGTCAGGGCTTAAACCTGTGGCGCCCTTCTGGGCCATAAAGTGCGCCAACTGATCGCGCAACGGGCCATAGCCTTCTGTGGCGCCATACTGGAGAGCAGCTCCAGGCTCTTGTGACAAGGCCAAAGAAGAAGCCTCGCGAATACCCTCAACATCAAACAATGCGCTATCGGGGAAGCCACCTGCAAAGCTAATGATGCCGGGCCTGCCCAGAAGTTTGAACAACTCCCGAATGGCTGAAGTCTCGACATTGTTCAAACGATCGGCAAATTGCAAGGACATGGTGTATCTTCCACAAAACTCAGTTGGTATCAAAAGACTATTCTGACTTGAAATCACATGGCTATTTCGCCATTTAGCTGATATTTTCTCTCATGAATGCACACAACATCGAACTCTTTTTTCACACCCTGAAACAGGCCAACCCCATGCCCACCACCGAGCTGGCCTATACCTCTGTGTTTGAGCTTGTCACTGCGGTGCTGCTGTCGGCCCAGGCCACTGATGTGAGTGTGAACAAAGCCACCCGAAAACTCTTTCCTGTGGCCAACACCCCTGCGGCTATTTTGGCTTTGGGACAAGAGGGACTTGAAAGCTACATCAAGACCATTGGCCTTTACAGAAACAAGGCCAGCAATTTGCTGAAAACCTGTGAGATTTTGATGGACCAATACCAAGGTGTGGTTCCCCGCTCCAGGGAAGCGCTGGAGTCATTACCGGGGGTCGGTCGCAAAACGGCCAATGTTGTTTTGAATGTGGCCTTTGGCGAACCCACCATGGCGGTCGATACGCACATCTTTAGATTAGGCAACCGCACGGGTTTGGCGCCTGGTAAAAATTCGCTCGAAGTAGAGCTCAAACTTTTAAAACGAATTCCAGAAAAGTATTTGGTCGATGCGCACCACTGGCTTATTTTGCATGGCCGTTATGTCTGTCAAGCTCGCAAACCTCTGTGCCATCAGTGCGCAGTGTCGAATTACTGTGATTTCAAGCCTAAAACGACAAGCTAAATGAGCGGGCTTACTTGGGCAAAGCGACCCAACGCGTCACACCCTCATCTTGCCAATCGCGCCACTGCAATCGGTTTTGAAAAACGGCTGACAAGGCATGGTGCGTGTCCTTCTCATTGGGCAAACCTGAATGCACCCAATGGCCTTCAGACATCACCCAAACCCGATCGGCCTGCAGTGCCAAATTGAGTTCATGTAAGACACTCACCACCGCAGCGCCTGTCTCGGTCAGGCAACGCACCCATTCAAGCCAATCGGCCTGATGCGGCACATCTACACCGGCCAAGGGCTCGTCCATCAGGTAGACCTGCGCTTGCACGGCCAATGCTCGTGCCAATAAAACACGTTGCCTCTCGCCGCCAGAGAGTTGGCCCAAACTGCGTGAGCGCCAATCCCAGGCCTGCACAGTTTTCAAGGCCACTTCCACCACCGCATGATCTTGGGCACTGGGTGTTGAAAGCCAAGATTGATGTGGCAAGCGCCCCAGCATGGCCACGTCGTAAACCGTCAGGTCGTCTTGGCCCGCTTCTGCTTGACCCATCCAGGCAAGTGTTTGAGCGCGCTCGCGGCGGTTCCATGCAGCCCAAGGCTTGCCTAACAAACTGACTTGACCTTCGGCAGGCGCTAAACCTGCCAAAGCTTTTAGCAAGCTTGATTTGCCAGCGCCATTGGGCCCCACCAAAGAAACCCATTCACCCGCATGCAAAGTCAGAGACACATCTTTGACTGCGGTGAAATCGTCGTGCATGACGGTGAGGTTGTGGGCCGTTAATGCCAC